>NZ_JBFRBC010000015.1:0-101266 GCF_040932045.1 Microbulbifer sp. TYP-18 | reverse complement strand
TTGATAGTGTATTCGGCTTCGGCGAAGGTCAGTTGGCTCATGATTGAATCTGTGTATGTTGGAAATGGGGTAAATTATGCCAGACTGAAGCAGTTTTTCAGAGGTTCCTTAGCGTAAATTTACTCTAAACGATAAATAGATGAATTCATGTAATGCAGATTTATAAACGAACCATCTTTGCTTTTTCCCTTGCCGGCTTCGTCGGAGTTGTGCTCTATTTTTCTCTTTATGAGCGTGAACCTATTAATGCCTCTGCCGTTGATGCAATAAATGAGAATTCAAAAGTGGTGGAAGGAAAACCTGCTGAAAAAGACTTCCAAAATACTGACTTCAACCAAGCCAGCGTTGAGGATGGTATTGAAAAGGGACCGATAAGGGAATCTGAAGAGCGGAAATTTCAAGACATATTCTCCGGGGCAAAACTCAAGAAGCTTGCGGGCGATGGTCCAATGGCTGTAGGTGTTCGGGACTTTAATATCAATGACTACTTAAATAAACCTGTTGAGCCTAGAGCGGCTTTTAATTTATATAAGGCGCATTATCTATGCAGGACTAAGTTTATTCCAGTTTCATCCGATATATGTAAAAAGCTTGAAGAGTATCACTTGCCATCTGAGTATGAGAGTTTAAAAGCAGCCGCAGATGGTGGATATGTAACAGCTCAACTGGAGTTTCCTAATTATTTGCCTGTAAATCATGAATCTTTCAGCCAGGATGAGGTCGATGAATTTAGAAAATCAAGTATCGAATATTTAAAAGCTGCATGGGCATCGGGCAGTGTGCGAGCTTTAGCTCAACTATCATCTACATATTTTTATGGCCAGGGTGTCGAAGTCAATTTTAACCGGGCCTATTTTTATTCAAAGACAGCACAAATAATTTTTGAAGAATATAGTCAATATATACCCATCATTTATAAGAATCACAACCAGAAAATTGTCCAGCATCTGGAAGCCGTATTGTACCCATATCAGAAGGAGCCAGTTTTAAAGGAGGTATACGCTCAGAAAAACAGCAATTGTTGTATCTTTATATTCTAATAAAAAATAAGGGTTTTTTATGCACAGTAAGAAAAATATTTTTCTTTGGTCGCTTTGTTTTGTTGCCGTGGCTGCGTTTGCAGCAACTTACTACACCAGTATGGATGGTGATGTGGCTAACACGGAGGAAGTAAATTTACATATTAAAACTGAAGTCAATAAGGATGTGACTCGATGGAGGTCAGGTGACAAAGTCGTTGTTACATCGACTACGACCGGCGATAAAGCGGTTTACACGTATCAGTCTATGCGCAATGAGCATTACATGACAAGCTATATTCCTGCAAGTTCTGGAGATGAAGGGGGTTCTGGTAGTGGGGGTAGTGGGGGCGACTCTGGCGGCGGTACAGGTGGCAGCGGTCTGGGTGGTGGTGACGACTTGGGCGGAGGGAATGACGGTGATCCCACTTGCTACAGCCATTTACCATGTACCACTGATGGTATTTTCGGTGGTGCTGGCTGACACCTTGAGTTTTTCTAGGCTCTGCATAGAGAAGGTGCAATAAGCACTAAGGCCGCAGAGTCAAATATCTCAAGTTATGTATAATTTAGATTAAATTTCTGGTGGCTCCTGGTAAGACGCCCGCCAGTTAAATTAATTTTTAAGCCCGCTGCGAGTGGGCTTTTGTACCTTCTGACCTCATTTCAATAAACTTCTAACTCGGATTTCCCTTGCGCCCAGATACAAGAATAATGAAAAGTTTTACCATCGCTGACGTTTAAAACAGCACGATGAGAAATTCCCCCGTGCCCAAATTTTGCCTGTGGGAAATCCGCTTTTCACCCCTCTCCCGTCGCAAACTCATCGCAGGTTTCACTAGCGGTGATTTATGGAACCTCTGATTAAGTCAGCGCAAACTGAGGCTTTGCATTGAGTGTGCCAGTTAGACGCAGTCGCGGGGGAATGCTGGTTGCTTTTCTAGCGGTTGTAAGACAGCCAGCGGACTCGGCGCAAAGCTCCGTAGGCGGAGTGTGGCGTCACTTGGATTGTATTGCTTCGCTGAGACAGTACTGACTTAATCAGAGGGTCCTTAGTTTGAGCTCGCCCGCACTCCTGTGCATAGAGGAGTTTAACTTGAGTTGTTATTAAATAGTTTATATTTTTCATTGGTGAACCTATTCGTTGATAAGCTCGCGAATGGAAACTTTGAAGTTTCGGCGGCAGAATAAAAGACCAGTTACACAAACCAGAAAGCAGCTTATGCCAAGTGTGCTCAACAGCCAGGCATAGTCGGGGTTATAAGTCAGCGACAGCTGGGAGCTGTATATCAAATTTCCTGCCACCCATATCCCCAGGATGGCGCCGATTGCTGCAATCAGGCCGGTGATTAACCACTCATAACCCACCAGTTTGAGACAGTCCCGTTTTTTTAGCCCCATACTGAGTAGCAGGCCGAGCCGCTTTCTGTCGTCGCTCTCAAAGCCGGCAATGGATGCGGCAACCACAATCAAGGAAAAAAGGAGAATAGCTGCACTGAAGCTGACAGCGACTTTTCTCACCAGGGCCATGGTTTTATCGAATTTTTCGGTAATTTCCTGAAGGGATGTCAGGGCCAGAGAAGGGTGTTTCCGTAGTAGTTGGCCGAGCTTTTCCCAGGCTGTCATGGGTAGCTCCATATTGCCCATATAGTGGACTTTTGGCTTGATATGCTGAACTGCCACCGAGGGAATGCGAAACCAAAAGGTGATCTGGCTTCCTCCCGGCTTGAAGTCGTGGCTGGCCACTATGGTAAACTCATACTCTTTGCCCTCCAGGTCAAAACTGATTTTTTCACCGAGCTTTAGTCCCAGATCCGTAAGAACTTCGCCTTCAACCGATACTTGCTGCCAGTGGTTGCCTTCAGGCGACCACCAATTCCCTTGTAGTACTTTATTATTCGTGGGAATCTGCTCAGACCAACTCAATCTGATTGGACGTTGCAGCCGTGTCAGACTGTCACTGGGTGGTAGTGAAAGGTCACGTATTGGCCTGCCGTGAATACGCTTGAGTAGGGCGGGGGTGTAGGCATGAAAGTCACGCATTTCGCTGTCAGTTTGTCGTGACCATGCTGAGATTGCATCCATTTGCCAATCCTGTGCGTCGGAGATCAGGAGATTGCCATTGGACTGGCGCATCTGGCTGTGCATGGCATCGCCGATATCTCTCATCAACATCAGGGAAAACAGCAGGAGAGTCATACAAAGGCCGAACCCAAAAATCTGTGTGAATTTATTGAATACACGCTGTTTCATGATGGCGAAAGCAAAGGAAAGTATTCCAGTGAATCTGTGGCTGGCCTGGGCGGCTAGTGTTATCAGAATCCAGCTGGTTATTAAAATCAGCAGGACAGTAGATACCATCGCTGCGATAACCATGCTGGTAAGCAGCCAGTTATCAGAGTAGCAGGCAATCAAGGTAAACAGCGCCAAGCTACTCCCAAGCAGCTGCCAGCGTACTGAATACTGGGTTTGTTGGCGGATCAAAGTGGTGATGGCGGTGTTTTTCAACTGCCAGAAAAGTGGCAGCTGATTGCAGAAAAGAACGAGAAAAGCCAGTTGCAAGGTTTCCAGCACTCTTTTCCAATGGAAATCGGCCGCTATACCCGCAAACTGGCTTTGCAGCGACATCACGATCAGATGTTGAGCACTGTAGGCAAGGAGCAGTGCAGGGGCGAGGGCCAATATAAAGATCATTCCCCATTCAAAGATGGACATGCGGATACAGCGTTCTAGGGACACGCCAAAGGACAGATATAGCGCAAAACGGTATTGCTGTTGCTCCAGTAAACGCCGACTGACCATATGTAGAGCAATAATGCCCATGAAAAAAAATAAAACCGAGACAAGGCCAAGGAAGTTTTCTATCCTTTGCCACTGCTTCGAAAGTGGGTGTTGGCCACTGTGACGGTCAAGGAGCTGTGCCTCGGGCAGAGTCTCAGAAACCCATTGCGTGACCGCCTCCCTGGAATAAGCACTACTTGCAGCAATCAAATACCGATGTTGTATTTTGCCGGTACCCAGATTCTCGTCAATAAGGGAGTGTGAGGAAACAAGAGCGCGCATCTCTACATTGTGGCCTTCCAGCAAACGGTCAGGCTCATGCCCAAGGATGGCGCCGACCCGTAAAGTCGTTTTTCCGAGGGTGATCCTGTTACCGATCGAGAGGTTGAGATGGGCGGCGACCCGGCTGTCCACCCATATTTCACCCTCGGCGGGAGGGCTGCTGGTTGCTTTTGCTACTCCGCCCATGGTTGTGCTGTAAGTCAATTGGCCCTGGACGGGGTAGTTATTGTCTACCTGCTTCAATTGTACACGCTGCCACTTTACTCCCCGGGTTATATTTACTACCTGCACAGTGGTTTCTGAGACCACTGTGCCATAAGTCCGCAATCTATTCAGTTGCCCAGTGGTGAGAGGGTAGTGCTGAGCAATAACCATGTCGGAACCCAGTAACGACTGCAGATTCTTGGTGAGATATTCCTGAATGGATGCGCTGGTCAGGGAGAGTGTTACCAGGAAAAAAACCAAGCAGCTCTGGATTCCAAGGACAAGCAACTGATCGCGCTGCCCGATGCTTTTACGGAAAATTTTCTTTACCAGGGTGATATCTCTCATTGCCTTAGCTCCAGCTTGCCCTGGCTCAACCGATAGCAATCATCGGCTTCTGCGGCAAGTGTGGGGTTATGGCTGACCAGCACCAGGGCGCTACCTGTCTTGCGGGCACAATCAAACATCAGTTGTGAGACATGTGCGGAGGTATCCTCGTCAAGGTTGCCAGTAGGTTCGTCGGCAAAGACAAAATGCGGCTCGGAGATAAAGGCTCTTGCAATGGCGACTCGCTGCTGTTCGCCGCCACTGAGTTGGTTGGATTTGAAGGACGACCTTGCGCTGAGCCCGATTTTCTCCAGCCAGCACGAAGCTTTCCTATAGGCTTGGTTGTCGCCGTGGAGTAGGAGAGGTAACGCCACATTGGTGAGTGTGTCCAATTCTGGTATTAAATGAAATTGTTGGAAGATAAAACCACTGTTTTTTCGTAGTTTTTCGGCAGGTAGAGTTTGATCGCCCAGCTGGTAGGTAATATGTCCTTTGGTGGGTGGCTCAAGTGCCGCTATCAGGCTCAACAATGTTGATTTTCCAGCCCCGGATGCACCGACGATTGATAGGCTTCTCCCTGTTTCAATAGTGAGAGACAGGTTTTTAAACAGTTGTACCTCACTGGTGGCGCTCCGGTAGGAGTGACTTACTTTTTCAAGGTTAATGGAATGTTTGACATATGACATAAGCATTTTCCCTACATTTTGACCAATAGTAGGAAGTGCTCGGTGAAATAATCGTGAAATCTGTAGCGGGCGTATTTAACGACCCGCTTCTCGCACGCGCCCGCCGGTTTTTTTATCCGGCGGGCGCTCAGCGGGTCAAGGCACAGTTAGGCGCTCACGCCAATAACCGAGATGGCGTAGTCGATGGAATCCGACAGGATTTGGCGATAGGTGGTTTGCTCCGGGGAGTTATCCACTTGCGCTGCGGCCAAAAAGTCCGCCCACCAGGGTGCCAGGGCGGTCATATCGGTTTCCAGTATCACCTGTACTGCAGCGGAAATCTCCGCAGCCGAGGCACCGCCCGGGGGAAGCTTGGCTCGCACCAGATCCAGAAATACGGCATTCTGATCCTGATTCGGGGCCTCGGGCAGTGCGACTTTGTCGGTCAGAGAAGGCACTGCCTGGAACCGGGGGGGGATACGGCTGACATAGGTCACGCGGTGCAGTATTCGCCAGGGCGCTGTACCGGCAGACAGTGCTTCGGCCTGGCGCATGGCAGCGGCATTGGGGTCCTGTGACGTTCGCAGCCAACGCTGATCCACCACTGAGCTGAACAAGTTGGAGGCGTTGTCCTGCCGGTTGGCAAGGAAGAACGTCATAAAGCGATAGCCATCCACCTTGCCGGGCACTGGTTCACTACTCATTTCCCCATTCTCGTCGTACTTGAAGGGGAAACTGTCCGGTGCCGCTTCAACTTCCATTTGCAAAGCGCGACTGCGCGACAGGGATTTGGTGACGCTGAAGCTGACTTTGTCGGACCAGATCGCCTCGCCCTCGATGGTGACACCCCCACCAAAGATGGTGAAGAAAATACTGAAATTGAAACCCTTGCCGATTTCCGTGGAGTTCCCGAGGCTGTAGCTCTCGCTCAATTCGGTACTAAAGCCCTCGGATTCGGCATAGGTGCCAGCGCCGGCGGACCAGACATAGGTGTTCACCATATCGCGTACCGGGGTTTCCAGATCTGGTGAGAAGAGAGGGTTAGCCCGCGCAATAGCACTGATATCAACCCCGTCTCCCAACTGCGCCTGCAAATTGGTCTGCTCAAAATAAGCAGCCAGCGCCTGGCGCTGCCGTTCCACATCCCGCTTGAGGGTATAGGCTTCCCTGGGCTTGTAATAACTGGACTCTGTCATGGGGGCTTTTTGCAGGCCGATGCGCCCATCCAGTGAACCGGCAAGCTGGTAGAGCGGATCAATGGGGAAGCGCAGGATATTGATATCCTCTGGAATATCCGGGTTGGGCTCCGCGGACAGAGACACCAGGGCACCAGTGGCGGGAATACGCAAGCCATACAGGTCCGCCACCCGCGACTTGACCAGGGCCGAGCCGGTATTACCGGGAATAAACCGGCGCTCGCCGCTATCCAGGAAGTACTCGCCATCGGGGTTTTTGCGTTCCCACTGGCCGCCATTGGCCAGCCGCTGGGTAAGAGCCCGGTCGGCACTGGCGGCCAATCCTCCTTCTTCACTCTCACTGGACTCCAGGGTGGCGGAGACGACGCCGCCCAGTTTCAGCTCGAATTTGACGGATTTAACCGCGCTTTGGATCGGTGGTATGCCGATCACTTCGTCCTTTTCCGCCGCCCCAGCGGCGCCGACACTCAGTTTAAAGTCTTTGGTGGAAGAATCCTCCCGACTGGAGCTGTAATTGACTCCCTGGCCCATCTGATCGGAGAGGGACACCGCAGAAATGCCCTTGTAGGTATCCACATCGGCGGGTTCGGTCAATGGCCGGGTCAGATTTTCACTGGGTAAGGGTGGCGCACCCTCCACATACCCCAACACGGTGGGGTCGGTTTGTACCTGGCCGATATAAAAACGTTCCAGGTCGCCCACCTTGTAGCCGGTGTCATCCCTCAGCCCGCTGATGCCCTCGTACACATAACTGCGTTTAAGGACACTCTGCAGGGTGCCGTCGGGCAGAGGCAAGGAGTCGCCATACTCAAACACGGCAATGGCCGTAGCGGCATCGGCCAGTTGCACCACCTGGGGGCTCTGGCGGGTATCTAGGGCGTCGTCGACGATAGCCGCGTCGAATCCCACCGGTGCCGAGGAAGCGGTCCAGGGGATAGTGGCCGGTTTGCCGGCGCTGTCATAGTAGCGGGCGTCGCCGCGGTGGATGGTGCGATCGGCTACCACGTTGCCAGAACCGGTGTCGAAGCGCCAATAGCCGATCAACCCCTTCTCGGCCCCGGTCAGGTAGCGGGCCTGGTTGTTGAGAATCTGCTCGCGGGTGCGCTGGCCGCGCCACAGTCGCAACTCATCCAGCTTGCCCCGCATACCGGCTCCGAAACGGCCGGCACTGTTTTCTACCATACCGCCGATACGCATCTGCCTCGGTGTGGTGCTGACCGGCGGCTGTGACATACCCAGGGCAGGCAGGGGTTGGCCATCGATATAAAAGGCCGCGGTGGCAGCGTCGAACCAGGTCCACAAGGTACTGTCGGTCAGGGTGAGGTCATTCCCACCAATCACATCCTTGGCCAGGCGGCCGGACTGTTCGGTAAACGGCCACCAGGAAACCAGCTTGTCATCAAAGGGGCTGGCGCCGGGTTGGGCGGACAGTTCGTTGACAGCGGCCGTATCCAGGGCCAGGCCCCACAAGCGCACGTCTGAAACCTGACCGTTGAAAGGTCCATCACCCAGGCCACCGGACTGACCGACCCGGGTGAGCGAGTTGGTCTGATTAAATTCCACCGGATCGACGAAGGCATTGGCGGCGACGGTGATATCTACAAAGTCATCGCCACTCCCCATGGTCAGAGTGGTTTTAAATAGGGCGTGATCCGCCACATCGACCGTGGCGTACCAGCCGCGGAAGTGGGTGGGGTCGGTGGCAGTGATAGTGACGGTTTCCCCTTCACTATAAAAGCCGGAACCACTGCCGCCGATCACCGTCACCAGCCGTTGGGTGGCGATATCTTCCGGCGGATCGATTACCGGTTCACCCCCCACGCCATCCACATAGACGCTTCCCTGCAGTGCCGTCACATCGCGGCCGGTGCGCTTGTCGTTAAAAGTTTCCAGTGCCAGGGTAGCCGCCAGATGATGGGGTTCGCCCGGAAGGATACGCCGGTCGTGGGGTCCTAGCAGGGTAATCAGCCCCTGGTCGGAACTGAGCCGATGGTTGCCGACGGCTTGCAGGCGTATCGTGGCATAGGCCTGACCATCTTCCCGCACTCCCAATTCGTACAACTGTTGCGGCAATTCGTTGCCGAAGCGGCTGACAACCACTTGGCGCGATAGACTCTGGTCAGCCAACAGAATACGGGCATCCAGACTAAAGCTGCCACCGACGCGGGACTCGCGGACGCCATCTGTGGCAGCCGATTGCCCCGGCATTAGCGCCAGCGCGCCGCGCCGGTTGAGGACTACAGTCGCATGCCGCCAGCGCCCAGGCGCCAGCGCCGGGGTGGAGGACATGGCGGCATGATCGCCAAACGCGCCCACCAAATCGAAGAACAGGCCGGTGTTGGTGAAAAACGGCCGGTTGGTGAGCTGGGTATCGTAGATGGTGGTGGTCCAGCGGCACAGGTTGGTCAAGGCATAGTTGTTTTCCTTTCTCGATAGCGGCAGCAATACCGCCAGGCCGGGTTCCGCCCCGGTCAGCGGCATCAGATAGCTGCCGCGGATTTCCTCGGCGGTTCGCGGCCGATTCCAGGCGGCAAATTCATTGGGGTCGAACTCGAACAAATCATTGTTCGCAGGATTTGCCACGGTATAGCGGTTTTGCTCGATCGACACTGGCGGTACATCGTCGCGCGACTGCGCCAATTCACCGTTGAGATAGATGGCCACATCGCTGTTGTCCCGCACCAGTGTAACCAGTGTCCATTGACCGGCAGACAGATCTTTGGGGACTTCCATCTCGATATCGGCAGAATTAAGAACCAATCGCCACTTCTGCGGTTGCCCACCGGATTGCGCCGCCAGCACGCGGATCGACAACGCCTCTTTGACCTCGCTGGCATCGGCAGTGCGGGTCCAGAATGCGCAGGTCCCGGGTGCAATCAATGACGGGCGCAGGTAAATCTGCACCGTGTACTGATTGTCGCGCACCAGGCGATCCGTCGGCTCCGCATCGGCGGGTTGGGTGATCGCGAACTGGACCTTTTCGAAAAAGCGTGGCGTTTCTGCCGGTTTCATGCCGAGGGTGTAGGAGATGCCATTCTCAGCGGCGGAGAAGTGCAGCAAACTCTGCAAGGTATCCTGATCCCGATCCGCTGCGCGGCGGGAGGGATCGGGTTGTACCCAACTCTCGATGGTCACCGGTCCGGGTGCTTCATAGACGTCAGGTGCCGGAACCAATTTGGTCAGGTCCACGGACAGGGCGCCAGCACCGTTGAAAGCCTCGGCGTAACGGGGGGGATCCGCCAACCAGCCGCCATCCCGGCCGGCGCTGGCCAGAGCAATACCCACCGGGGTCTTCGCCAGATTAACGCCGGCGGGATAACCGGACTTGGGCCTGGTCAACGCCTGCATAGAAACGACGGCGGAGGATACACTGGCATCCGGTTCCACATTTAAGCCATCCACACCCTGCAGTATTTCGGCGCTCAGGTCGAAACTGTCGGGTAGGGTTCCGTCCCCTCCCTCGCGAAAAGCCGCAACCAATGCCGTGGCATAGCGCAAATTGCTCTGCTGCTCCACTTTTACTGAATCGGCATCCAGGGCGATGCCCTCGGTGCAATCGAGAAACGTCAGCAGGTCCAGAACCGCCTTCTGTTCCGGCGTTGGATCGGTACTCAGAAAGGCAACGAAAGCCGCCGCATCCCGGGGCGCATTTTTCCAACTGGCGGCCAACTGGGTGTCATCGCTGAGTGTGAGGCCGGCGCTAAAATCGGCCAGATACAGGGATTCCCCGGCGGACAAAGTAAACACCGCGGAGGCCACCATAAAGTTTCCGTCCTTGCGACGGGGCGCCATTACAAACAGGTCTTTGGACGCCGCCGGCAAGGCCCAGGCGGGGGTGGAATTTTTCGTCTCCGCATAGGCCGAATCGGCCGCGCCACCGCGCAACAGACTGATCATTGCATCGGCGGACGCGGTGACTGGGCCGAAGCTGACAATGGCAGGCTCGCCCAATGGTGTAGCCACACTCAGACTCAGGGAGAGTTTGTTGTCGCTGGTGGCACCGGTCAGGGTCGCCAGGCTGTAGTCACCGGTTGAAGTGCCCACCACCCGCAATCCAGCCAGTGCCGATGGGTGTCCGAGACCAATAAGGACCTGTTTACGGACACCTTCATAGTCATAAAAAATCGCCCGGCCCTCACCAATGCGGCCATCGCTCGGGTCTGCCACTGCTCTGCCGGCGATAATGAGGTCAAAGTAACCGAGCCGGCGGGGCACACCGCGCCAGATCTCTGTCGCAGTGGTGGAGGAACGCACAAATTGCATCAGGGTTTTGGCGGCAAAACCACTGCCGGTGTTGACACCGCCGAAGGTGGCATCGGTTACGCGGGGATCGTCGCCCGCAGCCAGGTCGATGGAAGTAAAGCTGTTGTAGGCCCCGGTCTGGCGGGAAATAAACACCAGGCCGCCGGTTTCTACCGTAGCGTCTCCATCGGCCGCCGACCAGCCGCCGGAAAAAAAGGCCCGGGTCGCCGTACCGGAAAGCCGGGCGGCGGTCAGCAGGCGCGTTTCCGCCGCCGGGTAGTACAGGTGGATGGGGCCATCTCCGGTAGCCAGGGCGCAGGGCCGTGCATCGGCGACCACCGGCCCGAATGCCGGATAGGTGTCGGTGGGTGTCAGCCAGCCGGCAGATAAACCGCGATTGGGGGTGTCCAGCTGATAGATGGGTTGATTGGGTCGTGCCAGCGGCGCAGTGGTATCGGTCCAGACGGTGCCGGCCATCTTTGCATCGTGACCCTTGCCGGAGGCGTCGACGATGGTGGTACCGGTGCCGCCGTCCATGGGCCAGTAGGCGGCCAGGCCCTCCGCTTCGGTGGGATTTGGCAGCGGCTCGAACAAGCTCGTGCGGATTTCCTCGCCGTCCAGAGCGCGAGACCAGATCCGGGTTTCGGTCATTTGCCCGACGAAGCCGCCATTGGCAGCACCCAGGCGATCGATCTCGCCGACAGGCCCCTCGCCGGGATCCCCTTTTTGTGTCACGGGGACGGCAGCGCCGTTCATGTAAATCTGAATCGTGGTGCCGTCAAAGGTGACCGAGATATTGCTCCAGACACCATAGGTAAGCACATTGCCCACTGTAGTGGCGGACACCTCCGCTTCACCGGAGCCGAAGGTTATTCGTACCTGAAACTGGTTGACGATCGCCAGCGTCGGTCCCCGCTTGGCCGGCTCGACACTGCCGGACTGGGACAGCAACAGGCGTGTTGCCGCAGCCTGGTCGGCAGCTACCGGCCCGCGCTGTGGACACAGCCAGGCTTGCAGGGTGAACTTCGGGGTTGCCGCCACCGGTGAGGTAATGGTTGCCGAAGACGGCAGTGGAAAATCCACACTGAGGGTTTCAGGTCCGGTTTCCCCTACCAGAACCTGGGTTGCTTCGCCGCCGTCAAAGGCCAGGGTGCCCCCCGCACTGTCCACTTCGAAGTCCAACGTCGCCAGGCGGGCATCTGTCTCACCCTTCTCACACGCCGCATTGTCCGGTGGCGACAACACGGCCGGACAAGCCACCAGGACGCGGCTGGCGGTGCGCATCTGCACCGTTTCGCCCTCGGCACTGACCATAGGCTCCAACCGCTGATACAAGGTGGCGCCAATGGCACCGGTGAGTTGCATCGGGCTGGGTTCGTCTTCGGTCTCCAGCTCCAGGGTCAGATTGGAGACGGGCAATACCAACCCTGAGTCGTCCCGCTTGACCGCACCCAGGTCGAACCAGCCGTCGTCCAGGCGCGGAATCGAATAGCTCAGCAAATTGGTACCGTCAGTGCTGCGGGCAAAGAGTCGCCAAATCAGTTTGCCGCTGTCGCCATCGGCGAGCAGCATCACATGAAATCCCTGTGCCAGATCCAGCTTGCTGGCCCCGGGGGCCAGGGACAGGTAACGACGCGGGTCCAGAAAAGGCACACCGTCGGGATTGCGGAAAGCGGATACATCGTCCGCAGATGCCGGTAAATTTGCATTGCCACTGCGCCGAAAGCGGACTTCCCAATCCGGGGTCAGCACAAATCCGCGCCCGTCCCGGGCTTTGGGGTCCGCCGCCTCCACCAGCAGGAAGCGCTCCACCGATAAAGTGTGGCCGTCGGGGCGGAACAGATAGATATGGCGCTCGTCGGAGACCACTTGGGCGGGGCCGTTAAATTCGTCGACCCCCATTACTCGCAATACACTAAAACCGGACACGCTGGTCTGGCGCGCATCCTGATCGGGTAGTTGCAAAAAACCCTGCCAACCCAGCCCGTCATCTGTGATGTCGGGATTCAGGGCAAGAATGTTATACACCAGCTCGCGGGTTTCGACGCCGCTGTTTGGATCAGATTGAAAACGTTCGGCGATCAGAACGCCGCGCCCCTGGTGCCTTACGGCCGTGGGATTAAGATAACGAGTCATTGGAAATTCCTTGTTGCGATCGAATGGCCGGGCTCAGGGCAGTACTTTGATCAGGTGCTGAACATTGATATTGATGGGGCGGGTTTCATCGTCTCCGCCGGATGTCTCTAAAGTCTTGCTGCCATCGATCTTTAATAATTTCGTGCCGGTGCCGTAATTGATGATATTGTTTTTACTGGTTGGGTAGCCTTTCACCGGATATTGAAAGGCATTGTGGGGTTGGGCGGTGGCCGCATCCTGATACTCACCTTCCGACGCTGGCGCTTCACCGCGATTGCGCTGGCCAGCACCGCCGCGTTCCACACCGCGCAGGAATCTGCCGCGCAGATCCGGGAGATTAAAGGTGGTTTCACCGTCACCACCAAAAGTGGTGCCAATAATTTTAAACAGGTCACTGTATTCACTAATCAGCAGTTCCTGCCCATTGCAGGGCTGCCATTGGCTGACTTCCACCGCACTGCCGGTTGCCACAATACTGCCAAGGGGCAGATAGGCTCCGGGTTCATCGGAGCGGCCGGATTTTAGAAAACGGATATACCACCCTACCGCCATGGACAGGGGCCGTGTTTCTTCGTCCCCACTTTCGACATCAAAATTTTTGGTATCTGTCTTGTACGCGGAAGCCGAAGCGGCGCCGGCCTGGTAACCATCGGTCTTGCTGAACGGATAGTTTTTGAGTTTTGCAGTCAGGGGTTTGTTGGGCATGGCCGTGGCCCAATCTTCATAGGAGCCAACGGCATTGCCACCATTGCCCGGGATAGTGAGATCCGGGCGCGGCGTTTCGCGTTCGTCGCGATCGGGATCAAAAAGGCTTGCTTCCTGGCGGTCACCGGCCACACCGCGGACAAAAACACTGGTCAGGTCGGGAATGGCGAAACGCAGTGGTCTGTTTTCTCCCTCCTCTTCGCCTCCATTGGCCTGCCCGATAGCTTCGAATAAGGGATAAAAAGTGCTGCCCTGCGCGCCGATAAAAGTTTGGCCGTTGCAATAACGCCAAAAGTCATCCACGGGATTATCGTCCCGTTTGTCCGGATCATAGGGCAGGGCCAGAGAGCACCCCAGGGGAATCTCGCCAATAGCCGGGTCCACTGCACTGTTGGCTTTTGCCTTGATCACATAGTGGGCAGCGATATTGATAGGACGGGATTCCGCATCGCCGCCGGTAACAGAGATCGCAGTGTCATCATCTTTGTACTTGATCCGGTCGCTGTCGCTACACCCGTCGTGGGTCTTGTAGCCGCCAAAATTGAGGTTGTCTTTGATAAAGAAGGTGCCTTTGACGGGCTGAGCGGTGGCACAGGTCTGCAGGCTGCCGATGGCATCCCCGTCATTACCAGTGCCGTTTGGCCCGGACCCTGTGCGGTCCGCCGCATTGGGATCGCGGCCGGCGCCGAGATCCGGTGAACGCATAAAAACCCCCCGCAGATCGGGCAGAGAAAATTCTTCGTCTCCGGTGGAACCAAACGCGGTTTGAATAGCTGCAAACAAATCCGGCCAGTCACTGCGCGGCAGAGAGGTGCCGTCGCAGACCAGCCAGCCATAATCGGCTAGTACGGTGGGATCATTGCCGAAAAATGCGACGATCGCGCCCACAGGTGCATCGGCTTTCATATCAATCTGAGCCATAAATAACTCCATTTATCCAAGTGACCGCCCCTGGCAGCCAGGTTTTGAAAGAAGATCAGAAAAGGCTGGGCCGGAAAGGCCCGGAAGTTCAGTCGGCGTTCTGGATCAATTCCCGCAAACAGGTGCGGATCCAGGCTTCGCTTTCGGTGTCGTCAAACAGGCCTAAAAAGGCGTAGGCCGTCTCCGCCGCAGCCTCGTAAGCGCTGGGGTCCAAGGCGGCTTCCACTGCGTGGCAACCATCGGAGGCCCTTTCACAGGCGTGCTCCTGATGATCCAGCCTCGCCTGAACGGCGGCACGGTGCAGCGGTTCCAGCGACCGCACATGGCGCTCGCCCTTCAGGTGGGCTTTAACAGCGGCTATTCCGGCGGTGAGGCGAATATCGGACAGCACCCCTTCTTTAGACAATCGATTGAGGCATTCGCTAGCTACCTCAAAAGCAAACTGCCGCACCAGCTGCTCGGGCAACAGGCCCGGCCGTCGGGCCAGCCACAATAGACGGGGAAATTTTGTCGGAGATGCAAACATATCCCCCAGGCGAAAACACAAATCATCGGAAATTTCTTCCTGTGCGGCTGCGTCGGCCGCTATATCTTTGCCGGCAACAAAGGCTTTCACCTCTGCCTCATGGTAAAGCTCAAATGCGCCCAGGCGGCGAAAATCCGCAATGGACAAGGTCTGGTCGGAAAGACTCATGGATACCCCTCCGAGGGTAAATAGTTAGTTAGAGAAACCGATTAAGGATCGCGCAACGCCAAAAATACAGGACAGTTAATACCCTGCAAAAAGAAGAAAAAAGAAAATTTAATAAATCAAAGAAACTTAGATTTTCCGTGGCTATAGTCGGAGATATTTAATTAATATGCCCAGTATTAGTCATCATTCAGCGTGACGGAAATTGAGAAAAAATTCACCTGTTTTCCTGATTTAATAAAAGCCTGTTGCGTTGAGGCGGCGGTATTAATGCCGCATCCCATTCTGCGATAAATCGGAGTAGGTATCCATTACGTCCCATTACAGATTATTACACCCCATTACATTTTTAGTTGAAAAGCATAATTTTTCATTTTAGACGCTATTAACTATTGAAATAACGTGACTATCGCGGACTTTCCTCAATATATTTGCTCCTTTTTTTTGAGAGGTGGACAAGCACAGTTGTCGTCTTAATCCTTTATTGGGAAGGTTGGTAATATTTTTCTTTTATTCGTAGATGAGATATTGAGATGGGGGATGATAGCTTATTTAAAGTTTATACAACTGTTCGTGCAGCTGGAGTCTTCATTACCTTGGGCAACAGGGTTTTGTCCATCTTTGGTGCTTAATTTTCGCGCAGGCCCCGTGAATCACTGTGCTGTTCACAGTTGGCCAGGATTTTTCTGCGCTTGACGATCTCTTCTGTGTAATGTAGAGATTGTAAAATACTCTGACAGAAAATAAAGGCGCATTGTTAGCGCCAAAAAACTGTCGTACCTTTAATAAGAAGCTAACAGTCTGGTTACTACTGCGTCGGGCTTTTTGAATTACTCGGTTTGACTAGGCCCAACTCAGTTAGTGTCAACGTTAGGCTCTAAGATACCGATCGACCATCCACAATCTGTCCTGTCCCCATACAACAAGGGAGTCAACTGTCATAGCCGGCACGCCCCAGAGCCCATACTCATAGAGTTCCTGGCGGTTTTCTTCCACAACAGAACGCCAGTTATCATTTTGTAAGGCCTGTTCACAGCTTGGCCAATCCAGTTCCAGTTGCCGGCATATGGAATGGAGGTTTTTGGTGTTGGAAAGGTCGATTCCTTCCGACCAGCAGGCTTTGGTAATGGCTAGCAGAAATGCACGTTCTTTCCCCATGCTTTTGGCATAATCGTGCAGCGCCAGTGCATTGTCCACACCCTTACCCAATGGGTCGGAAATATAACCGAAGGGTATCTGGTGTCGGTTTGCCTCCCGCTTGACATCCAGCAAAATATAGAATCGTTTCACAGAAGGAACTGGCAGGCCGCGGGTAACCATAGGTAGCACAGGTTTCAGGTTTAATTCGCACTGATAGTGATCCGCCAGTGCAAACAATCTGGGCAACAGAATATACGAATAGGGGCTGCGGATGGAAAAGTAACAACTCAGTGATTTACCTTTCCCGGCACCGGCGGGTCCCGCCGGTATTTCCTGGTCGAGACATGGAAACAGCAATTCGCCGTCCGTAAAGCGACGTTCCAGATAATGTAACCGGTCGAGCCCCCAGTATTTGTCTCCGGCATAGTCAATCATGGCCGTCAAATAATGGCCACGTTTTGCCATAAGAAGATTGTTGTTGTGGAGTTGTTTCCTCAGTGCTGCGACCTCGTGACCGTGAATGCCGGGGATGGCCTCCTGTGTTGCCCATAGTGCCTTAAAGATGGCCGCTATAGCTGACCAGGGATCAGGTTGTTGCGCGGCTTTACACAATGCGAGGTTGGCTTTTTCCGACATGGCACTGCGCTTTATGGGCGGTTCAAGGCCATAGGCGGCGGCCAAACGCTGGCAGTCCCCAAGGGCATAGTCAGCCAGCAATTGCTGTTCCGGATAACAATTGTCTGGAAGATGGGTAACGATAATAGGGTCCAAGTTGAGGGAGTAGGTTTCGCACAACCGGGGGATCAACTGGCTCAATAAATAGGAGTAGGGGTCATCTGCGCGAAGATAGCAGTCGCCCTGATCCTGACGATTTCGCCTGGTCAATTGCCGCTCCGCGCGGCGATAAAGTCTTGCCCGCCTTTTATCGCTGGTATACCAGCGGGCAAATAGTGAGGTTAGCCGCTTCTTTATAGTCAATGTTGTGCCTTATTTTTAAATGATTAGCCAGGCTATAAAACCAGCTTATTTTTTCCCTAATTTTTGTCATGGTCAAGTGATTTTAATGGGCTTTAGAATTTGTAAATTCTTTTGGCGGTTCCTGAGGAAGGGTCTGAAGCTGGCTTCTTATTAACCCGATAATTTGTTGGCGAGCTAAGAAAAGTCAGGGAGGGATTTTGCAGCAATCTATTAGCTGTCGGGTCAATAGTCAAGGAACTCTGTCGTAATTACAGTGGGCTAAAACCGCGGGGATCTGCAATTGATAGGATTACGAAAAGGGGGCTGCGGCCGGACCCCGACAGAGGTGACAGCTGCTCTTACCTGCTTTTAGTGCGGGTAAAAATGAAGGAAGTCGATGCCGGGTCATTTACCACTGTCATATCACTGAGTTCGGTACCATCAGGTTGTCCTTTGGCTGCACAACAATTTGGCAATGGAAGGAGTGGGCGAACAAGCCCGCTCCGACTGAACCATAATCCCTGTCTACAGCTGGATCGGTTCGGATGGCAAGCAAACGGACTCATTTGTTTCCTGGTAGCTTCGGGATGACCTGACCGGCCCATTGGTGGGTGTGGATAGTGGATATTTTGAGCCCCTGACTTAAGGGTCATTGTTGCAGTTGGGGGATAGTGACCGGGCTAATTGGGCCGACCAGCGGTCACCATCTAGTCACTGGTGGGCCGGGGCTGGTTGATCAGTCAGATTTTGGCGGCAGCCAGAGTTCAAGATACTCCGAGAGTATCGCTGAGAAGTTTACCCATTAACGGGCAATCCAACTGTTGGTCCCTTATCCATCGGATAGTCGTCCTTGAACAGCTGCGCAATTTTACAGAATTACTTACTTTTCAAGGGCTTGGGCCGGTCCCCGCCCGGCAGCGGCATATCCTCGTGTCGCATTAGGCCGGCAGCTTATTGGGTTGCCCGCTTAATAAATAGTCTTTGTGTGATTCTGAAATTTTTGCTAGCTTACGCATCCAGGCTCACTCGAGGTGTTGTCGTTGTTCATTCGCCCCCTGATCGAGCCCATGCAGTCCAATCCTCAATTTCTAGCTGCTGGATGAAGTATTGAAAGCGCTCAGGCCCTCTGCACTACCGAACCTAACCCCTCGCCCCCGGCTGGGACGGTGGGTTGAGTCTGTGCTGGCCTTTGTACCCATCGCTTGTGCCGCTATCGGCTTTTTCCATTTTCTGACCCTATTTGGCCTGGCTTCCGATGCGATCGAGTTGGTGTCGGTCCTGGATAGTTACGCTGGTGTGTATGTGTCGGCCAGTATGCTGCTGGGTGGCCTGCTGATTTGGAACCTTTTCAACTATAGGCACTATCTGCTTTTGCTGGCGATGGCCAGGTCCTTCCGCACGGCTATTCTCCTGCGCCAGCGCAGCTTAATGCCGTGCACGCCGATACTGCACTCTGCACCCCGGGCGGCCCACGGCAGCCGAGATCCTCCCTTTACCGGCTGATTTTGCCGGTCTGTCCCACAAAAATCTGATTGTCATACGCATCTGATTGGGTATAGCAGCCACAGGTTTGTCCTCTGGCTGTTTGTCTGGCCGGTTATTGGCGCCAAGTGATGGCTGGCTCCTAAATTAGGGGCGCCTCCAGTGCGTTGTTCACTCTGCCTTTCACTTCTGTTAGGCGGCCGTGGTAAACCTCTGAGTGGAGGGGATCTGTCCTCGTGTTAGTTCGTAGCCTTAAAAGCGCAGCACTGACTGCCGCCGTGTTCGCATTGGCGGGATGTCAGGGTGGCGTGCTCGACCCCAAAGGCCAAGTGGGTGTCGATGAGAAGAACCTGATAATTATCTCGACCCTACTGATGTTGCTGGTGGTGGTTCCGGTCATTGTCATGACTCTGTACTTCGCCTGGAAATACCGGGAAGGGCGGGATCATGAAATCTACGCTCCCAACTGGGCACACTCCACCAGGATCGAAACAATTGTCTGGCTGGTGCCGGTGGCGATTGTCCTGATCCTTGGTGTGATCACCTGGCGTTCGACCCAGGCACTGGATCCCTACAAGCCGCTGGCTCACAAGGAAAAACACCTGACTGTTGAAGTGGTGTCGCTGAACTGGAAATGGTTGTTTATCTATCCGGAGCAGGGGGTCGCCTCGGTGAATGAGCTGGTGATCCCCACGGATGTGCCGGTGCGTTTCAGGATCACCTCTGAGTCCACTATGAATTCGTTCTTCATCCCCCAGCTGGGCAGCCAGATTTACTCCATGGCGGGTATGGAGACCAAGCTGCACCTGATCGCCAACGAGCCGGGTACCTTCGAGGGCTATTCCGCCAACTTCAGCGGTGCTGGCTTTACGGGTATGCAATTCAAGACTGTGGCTACCGACAACGCCGGCTTCCAACGCTGGATCGACTCACTCAGGCAGGACAAAGACAGACTGGATAACGCCAGCTATGCGCAGTTGGCCAAGCCGAGTTCTGAGGTTCCGGTAGAGTATTTCGGTTCGGTGAGCAAGAGCCTGTTCCACGACATTATGTACAAGTACATGAAGGATTATAACGACTGGAACAAGGGCCCGAAGGCCGCTAAATCCGGTCGCGAAATTTCTGAACACAACGCTGCTCAGCCTGGGGCGGCAGATGCTGAGAGGAGCTAGGAGTAGCCATGTCTTTGCTCGGTAAATTATCTCTCGATGCCATCCCCTTTGACGAGCCCATCATCATGGGCACGCTGGCGGTGGTTGCTGTAGTCGGCGCCGCGGTTGCCATTGCAATCACCCGCTACAAAAAATGGGGTGTGTTGTGGAACGACTGGTTTACCACCGTCGACCACAAGCGCCTGGGTGTGATGTATATCGTGCTGGCACTGATTATGCTGGTACGCGGCTTCTCCGATGCCATTATGATGCGTACCCAGCTGGCGCTGGCCACAAATGGTGCTGAGGGTTACCTGCCTCCGGAGCACTACGACCAGATCTTCACTGCGCACGGTATCATCATGATCATATTTATGGCGATGCCATTTATGATCGGTTTGATGAACATCGCTCTGCCATTACAGATTGGTGCGCGGGACGTGGCTTTCCCGTTTATGAACAACCTGAGTTTCTGGCTGACTACCGGCGGTGCCGTGCTTATCAACCTGTCTCTGGGCCTGGGGGAGTTCGCCAAAACCGGCTGGCTGGCCTACCCACCCCTGTCGGAGCAGTCATTCAGTCCGGGGGTAGGGGTCGATTACTATATCTGGTCGTTGCAGTTATCGGGGATCGGGACCCTGCTCACGGGGGTCAACTTCCTGGTAACGGTCCTGAAGATGCGTGCACCGGGTATGAAGCTGATGGATATGCCGATCTTCACCTGGGCCTGCACCTGGGCCAATATCCTGATTTTGGCGGCCTTTCCGGTTCTGACCGCGGTACTGGGTCTGCTGACACTGGACCGCTACTTCGATTTCCATTTTTTTACCAATGCGGCTGGCGGCAACGCCATGATGTATATCAACCTGTTCTGGGTCTGGGGCCACCCGGAAGTGTACATTCTGATTTTGCCGGCATTCGGTATTTTTTCAGATGTGATCTCCACCTTCAGCGGCAAGCGCCTGTTCGGCTACAAGTCCATGGTTTGGGCCAGTGGTGTCATCTGCATTCTCGGCTTTATCGTGTGGTTGCACCACTTCTTCACCATGGGTTCCAGTGCCAACGTCAATGCCTTCTTCGGCATCATGACCATGATCATCGCAGTGCCGACCGGGGTTAAGTTGTTCAACTGGCTGTTCACCATCTACCGCGGGCGGCTCCGCCTGACAGTTCCGGTGCTTTGGACCCTTGGGTTTATGGTGACTTTTACGATTGGCGGCATGACCGGCGTACTACTGGCGGTGCCGGGTGCCGACTATGTACTACACAACAGCCTGTTTCTGATTGCCCATTTCCACAATACCATCATCGGCGGCGCCGTCTTCGGTTATTTGGCGGGATTCGCCTACTGGTTCCCGAAAGCCATGGGTTTTCACCTCAATGAACGCCTTGGCAAGGCGTCCTTCTGGTGCTGGCAGATCGGATTCTATGTGGCTTTTATGCCACTGTATGTACTGGGCTTTCTGGGTATGACCCGCCGTTTGCACCAGACTGACAACCCGGATTGGAATATCTGGCTGTATATCGCCTGTATCGGTGCTTTTATTATCCTGCTGGGTATTTTGCTGCAACTGATACAGCTCTATCTTGCCTTTCGCGACCGCGAGAAGAACCCCGATCTAACCGGTGACCCATGGAACGGCCGCTCCCTGGAATGGTCCACCGCATCTCCGCCCCAGTTCTACAATTTTGCCCGGTTACCAAAGGTGCACGATATCGATGCCTTCACAGAGATGAAAGAGCAGGGCACTGCCTATCGAAAACTACCGCGCTACACACCGATCCATATGCCGAAAAACACTCCCAGCGGTTTGCTGATTGGCGGTGCGGCTACCCTGTTCGGTTTCGCCGCCATCTGGCATATCGCCTGGCTGGCCGCGGTGAGCCTGGCCGGCGTTGTCGTTTTCCTGCTGTTGCGGGCATACAACGATGATGTGGATTACTATGTGCAGCCCGACGAAGTCGAGCGCCTGGAATCTCTCCATTTGCGTCAAGTCAGGGAGGCCACCGCATGAACGTCATGACGGATAGCGCCTACCTGGCCGACGAATCAAACTGGGATCAGGAAACCCACGAGCACCACGATACCAGTGATACCACGGTATTCGGTTTCTGGATCTATTTGATGACCGATTGTGTACTCTTCGCATCGGTCTTTGCCACCTACGCGGTGTTGTTTATCAATACCGCCGGCGGTGTTTCCGGTCGGGATATCTTTGAGCTGGACTATGTTGCGGTAGAAACTGCTGCACTGTTGGTGAGTAGTATCACTTACGGCTTCGCCCTGCTGTTTGCCCACAAGCAGAACAAGAGCGCCACTCTGGCCTGGCTGTTGGTGACTTTTGCCCTCGGCGCTGTGTTTATCGGCATGGAGGTGTATGAATTCCACCACCTGATCGTCGAGGGTAATGGCCCGTCCCGCAGTGCTTTCCTGTCTGGATTTTTTACCCTGGTCGGCATGCACGGTTTGCACGTCACTGCCGGCCTTTTGTGGATGTTGGTAATGATGGCCGAGGTCATCAAGCGCGGCCTGGGCAGCAAGACGGTGACCCGCCTCAGCTGTCTCAGCTTGTTCTGGCATTTTCTGGACATTGTCTGGATTTGTGTTTTTACCGTTGTTTACCTGATGGGTGTCATGTAATGAGTTCACATTCCTCTACGCAAAATGTCGATCACCTTGCTGCTCATGGCGCAGGCCATAATGCAGACCATGGCAGCGTTCAGTCCTACCTGACCGGCTTTGTACTGTCGGTTATCCTGACGGTCATTCCTTTTTGGGCGGCGATGACCGGTTACTTTTCCAAGTCGATCGCTATTCCTCTGGTCGTAGTCCTGGCGGTGGTACAGGTGGTTGTTCACCTGAAATACTTCCTGCATCTGAACTTTTCTACAAAGGGACAGGCCAATACTTTCGCCTTTCTGTTCACCGCATTAATCATCGTCATGTTTGTAGGTCTGTCGATATGGGTTATCTATGCATCCAACGCGATGATGATGCACTGATATGAAGACTAACTTTGGCCGTTACTTAAAGGTGACCAAGCCTGGGATCATTGCCGGAAACCTGATTTCGGTAGCGGGAGGTTTTTTTCTCGCCGCCCGCGGTGAGATCGATTGGTTGTTATTTTCTGCCACAGTGATTGGTTTGTCTCTGGTGGTGGCTTCCGGTTGCGCACTGAATAATTGTATTGACCGTGATATTGATGCCCGGATGCAACGCACCCGGAATCGGGTGACAGTGACCGGTGAGATATCTGTTCGCGCGGCCTTGTGGCATGGTGTATTGTTGGGCGTAGTTGGTTTCGGCGTGCTGATGGCTTATACGAATACGGTCAGTGTCGCCTTTGCGGCACTCGGCTATGTGGTTTATGTGGGTATTTACAGTCTGTATATGAAGCGGCACTCTGTCTACGGCACCCATGTCGGCGCCCTGTCCGGTGCGGTTCCTCCGGTGGTTGGCTACTGTGCGGTAACCAGGCAGTGCGACGCTGCCGCGCTGATCCTGTTGCTGATGTTCTGTTTATGGCAGATGCCGCACGCCTATGCTATCGCAATTTTTCGCTATAAGGACTACGAAGCGGCCAGTATTCCGGTGTTACCGGTAGCGCAGGGAATCGCCAGGGCCAAGTGGCATATTATTCTGTATATTGTTGTATTCGGTCTGGTTACGGCACTATTGCCGTTGGCGGGTTATACCGGTAGTACTTTTATGGTAGTTGCCTGTGCAACCAGCCTGTGGTGGTTGGCCATGGCGATGCGCGGCTTTCGGCAGGGTATTGATATTACCCGCTGGGCGCGCCAGGTATTTGCCATTTCCATCATTACAGTCACCGCGCTGAGTATTACTATGGCAGTGGATTTTAACGCGGTTGCCCCACATTTGTTAGTGGTGGGACCGTGAAGCTAGTTTGACTACTCGTAGTTCCACCAAGCGTGGCATTATATTGAGTGCAGCAGAAATTCTGCCTGATTGTCTCTCCCCTCCACAATCGACTTGCATCTTCTGGAATATCTGACGCTATCTTTAGTACGATAGGTAACAGTTGGTAATAGGCACTGCAAGTTTCACCATCGCCAATTCAGGAATCACAGCAAGTAGAGGTTTGAGGCCAGACTCTCCAAATAGAGATTGTTTCGTGGCGATGACCGCTAACACTTTCAACAATTCCAACTGGCCAGCCGTTATAGCTCGGTACCGCAAAAGGGTCTTTAAGGTTGTTTTATCGGGTAGGTGCTGTCGCACGTGAATGGTGCACTAAACACAAGATTTGGCTTGAGAAACAGTTTACTCAAAAAAACCGGCCAGCGAAAGCTGACCGGTTGTTTTCCTAAATAGCGGTTGCGATTTATTTGCTCACCAGACCGCGGCGAACCAACAGCGCTCGGGTGGATGGCTCCTGGCCTCGGAAGTCGATGTAGTCCTGCATCAGGTCCCGACTGTTGCCCATGGACAGGATGTGATCGCGGTAGTTGTCACCGTTTTTACGGTTCAGTCCACCGTGTTCTTTCAGGTAGGCAAAAGCATCGGCCGCAAAGACTTCGGTCCACAGGTAGGCGTAGTAGCCGGAGGAGTAACCGCCAGCGAAAATGTGGCTAAAATATGCGGACTTATAGCGGGGCGGAACTGGGGCAAAGTCGATGCCGTGCTCGGCCAGCGCTTTCTTCTCGAAGGCGTTGAAATCCTTGATTTGGGTCCCGGCCGGGATGCTGTGCCACTCCATATCCAACAGCGCTGCTGCCAGGTATTCCGTGGTGTCAAAGCCCTGATTGAACTTGTGCGCCTTGAGAATCTTGTCCAGAAGCGCCCGTGGAATAGTCTCTCCGGTTTTGTAGTGCTTGGCGTAGTTGGCCAACACCAGCGGATCGATACTCCAGTCCTCGTTGAACTGTGATGGAAATTCCACGAAATCGCGTGCAGTGGCGGTGCCTGCCAAGCTCGGATATTTGACCTGTGAGAAGAGGCCGTGCAAGGCGTGGCCGAACTCGTGGAACATGGTATTGACCTCGTCGAAGGTCATTAGTGTCGGTTGTCCCTCTGCCGGCTTGGGAATGTTCAGCGCATTGTAGACCACGGGCTTGTTACCCAGCAGGCCGCTCTGGGTGACATATTCACTCATCCAGGCACCGCCATTCTTACCTTCGCGGGCATAGGGGTCGAGATAGAACAGGCCGATGGAGCTGCCGTCTTCATTGAAGATTTCGAATGCTCTGACGTCGGGATGCCATACCGGCAGATCATTGCGTGGTTTCACAGTGATGCCATACAGGCGGTGCATGGCGAAGAACAGCCCGTCATTCAGCACCCGGTTGAATTCGAAATAAGGCTTGACCTCATTTGCGTCCAGGTCATATTTGGCAGCGCGAACTTTTTCCGCATAGTAAGCCCAATCCCAGGGCTGCACGGTGAAATTGGCCCCTTGCGCCTTGATCATAGACTGGATGTCGGCTGCCTCTGACTTGGCTTTGGATACCGCCTTGGGGGCCAGGTCGTCGAGGATCTTGAAAACGGCCTGCGGTGTCTTGGCCATTTGGTCCGCAGTAACATAAGATGCCCAGTTGGGGTAACCCAGTAGCTTGGCTTTGTCTGCACGCAGTGTCGCCATGCGGATAGTTAGTGGGCCATTGGTGTCGGCGGCGCGGTTGGCCGATGTTTCCCAGATTTTCTTGCGCAGTGCGCGATTGTCCAGGCTGGCCAGGATCGGCTGGCGTGTGGTGTTGACCAGGGTGATCATATACCCCTCTTTGCCATCAGCTTTGGCGGCCGCCGCCAGAGAGTCAATCTGGTCTTCGGACAATCCCCTGAGCGCTTTTCTGTCCTTCACCAGGATAGTATCGTTCTTGAAGGATGCGAGGATGTTGTTGTTGAACTCCGTAGAGAGCCTGGCCAACTCGGTATTGATCTCCCGGACTTTAGACTTGTCATGATCCGACAATTTCGCACCGGCTCGAACAAATTGGTCATAGTAGTAATCGACCAGCCGCTGGTCTTCCGCATTCAGTTTGGCCTTTTGCTGGTGGATTTTATTGACACGGTCAAACAGTGCCGGATTTAGGTAGATTTTGTCACTGTGCTCCGACAGCTTTGGGGCCATTTCTGACTGGATGTCCTGAAACTTCTGATCCGAGATCAGGCCCGCAAGGTTAAAGAAGACTGTCGAGACCCGTGACAGCAGCTCGCCACTTCTCTCCATCGCAACAATGGTATTGTCGAAAGAGGGCGCCTGGGGGTTATAGGCGATATTGTTGATCTCACGGAGATGCTCTTTGAAGCCGGCATTGAAGGCCGGGCGGAAATCCCCGGTTTTGATTCGGTCAAACTGGGGTGCCTGATCCTGCAGTGGGCTGGGCTTCATCAGCGGATTGGTGGCAGAGTTATTTTTCATTTCCATGCTCTGAGAACCGGTGGTATCGGGCGTCGTGGCCAAGGCCTGCGGATCGGTTGATTGACTGCTGTTCGAACAGGCTGCCAGTACCAGACTGGCGCCAATAGCGGTGGCGATCAGGGAATTACGCATAATTTCTCCGAGTGGTTCGCACTTGATCTTCATTGTATGGATAGATACGGGACCCGGCCGGATTGTGCAGTACAAATAACGCCCGGAGCGGGGCGCCACTGCCAATGGCAGGGTTTAGTCTGGCTTTTGACCCGTCTGGATAGACGGAGGCCAAAGTCCGTTCCCCATAGTATCGCATCGTCAAGTTGATTCAAGCGCCATCGGTCCCGATAAATAAACGAATCATCGATTTTTGTCAGGGGGCGGAGGCCTGGCATTTCTCTCGAATAATCGTCTAACTTTTGGCCAGGTTTTAGAGTGAAATGCTAGGGCCTGTGCACACTGACTGAGACACTGAGCGGAGGTGGTGGCGTCGCCAGTCTATGTCGAAAGGAGATGTCCTCTATGCCCATCTGGAACTCTCTTGGGTTTGCCAAGACAGTGGATGGCATACCTCGAAAACTGGCGGATACTGCGAAGGCGAAACAGGGATAGTTCATTGGTCAGACACTAACTACTTATTACTTGAAATCAAAGTTTGCTGCAGCTAACGCTCCGGAATCCGATTTTTCCCTGGTAGATAGTTTCGACTAGACCGCCAGAAGGCTGTGGATATATCCGGGCACGTGATTGGAGTCTATCTCCTCTAAGGACAATAAATTCCCATCTGTAGCTTATTTTCACCAGCGTGAAGAGGGAGGTCTCTCCCCGATTGAGCACTTCTGCAATGGGCCACGAATTGAAACCGCTAGTTTGCAACCAGGGTGTCGTATATTCGGCCACCGTCGAAATTACTATAAGCTCAATGAAGGGGATCACCATCTAAAGGGTATAGGGGGCTCTGCAAATGATCCTGGTGACCTTACGATGCCGGCATAGCTTCTTCGATTTATTTTGGATCGGGATAGCAAGACAGAAAATAGATCATAGTTTTTTTGTGCAGAATCCTGTTATTTCAAAATACAAAAAAATTCAATTTTTACCTTTGTATACTATATGCAGAGATACTTTCTATAAGAAATTCTATATCAGGTTGAAAAATCGGGCGTCAGATGGTCATAAAGCCCTATGCGTGCCAGCGTAAGAAACATCCCTTATGTAACAAACTGAAAAGCTTGTGGCGACAGATTAGCGACTTACCTCTCAAATAGAGGGGCGGACTATTTGGTCATGAGAAAAAAGCAAAAAACCCTTTATAGAGTATTTAAAATAGTTCCGTTCACCGCGTCATAACAAACAATAAAGATCTAAATAGATGATCGGAGAATATACTATGCGAAAATTAAATCTGTTGTTGTCCCTCCTAGTCGTATCGAGTTTAACCTCCTTCCACACTTGGGCATTACCTGCCAAAACCACAGCCGCAGGCGACAGTATTACTATGGCATTCGCCGCCAATTGCACCAGCAATGATTTTATCGGCCTTTTCTGCTTGCTGGGAGGAGACCAACCGGAGCGCAGCTGGTTTGATGGCTCCAACGCCAGTGTCAATAGCGTACACGACAAGTATAAGGCCTTGGATCCAAACATCGTGGCCAATAAAAATCCCGCCCGCTCCGGTGCTGAAATGCGTTCCGGTGGGGATAGCTTCAGTATTCAGGCAGATCGCGTATTGGCAGAGACTCCGATTGCAGACCATGTAGAAGTTCTGCTGGGTGGCAACGACATCTGTAATCGCGATTGTGTTAATCCGGCCAACTGCACCGATCCACTCTATACAGAGGCTGAGTGGCGTGGTGCCGTCACCGCGGGCCTGGATAAGCTGATCAATGGCTTGCCTGTGGGGTCCACTATCGTATTAGGCTCGGTGCCACGGGTGCAGGACTTGCGTGCTGCGGGTATCAGTAAGCAGACTGGAAATCCGGCGGTGGATTGTGAAAGTGTCTGGTCGAGCTTCGACATCTGTCGAATCGCTACAAATGGTGGCACCTTAAATGGCGAATCCTTTGCGACCCGTGAAGCGGGTATTGCGGCAGCTCAGCAGCTATACAACCAGGTGCTGCAACAGGAAGCCGCTGCCTACAACGGTATCAACGGTATCGAAGTGGTGGCGGAATACACCGGAGAGGCCCAACAGAACGTGGGAACCTTCCAGTTTACAGCCGACGATATGAATGGCGGAGATTGCTTTCATCCAAGCATTCAGGGACAAAATACCGTTGCCAACCTGATGTGGGCCGGCAATCCGGATAAATAACTTCTGTGCGGTGAACAGGGACTCCACTACTGGAGTCCTTCCGTTTTCAAAACCTCGGAGGCAAGCTGGTCCCGAGTAATTTTAGCTCGATACAGATTGTTTTTACCTATTCTACTGATCCCCCTCAGATTGTTCAAAATACCCTTTTTCCTGGACTATGTATTGGTAACGCTGGGGTAAACCCTTGCGCATAAAAGTTACATCGATCACCTGACCGCTGCTCAGAGCTTCCCATAATTGATTTTGTCCACTATGGACCCAGGTGTCATTGACGCGCAGGACTACATCACCTTCTTCAAAGCCAAGAGCGGTAAAAAACTCATTACCACCGATATCTTCCAGCTTTAACAGGTTTTGTCCATCCACAACATGCTCGGCGGAAACAAACTTCTCTTCCAGTTCAGCGCGAGACTGCAACTGCTGCTGGAGCCATTCGCGCCCCAAGGGAACTACTGCCGAAGGTTCGATCAGCTTGCTGGTGGAACCCTCCAATTGTTCGATACTGCGCATTGTCGCATCATCCCGCTCTATATCACCGGTTAGCAGAACCTGCATATAGGTTCCATCTTCGCCCTTTAGACTTAATCTCTCACGACCACTTGGGGTACCTAAAATGACATATTGGCGTTCAATAGATAACAACTCCACACCTGCCAGGAGCATGTCACCAATTGAAAAGGCTTGTGGGGGGTTAGTGCGAACAGCAATCAAGGCCGTCGAATTATCCTGATCTGATGAAATACTGGTACCTGTGAGAATGAGAGGCAGTAGCGTCTCGCTGAGTCCGGCCGAAGCAGTTCGAAAAGACGCTGCCTCAGGGTGTGGGTCTGCTGCGGAAAATCCCAGCCGTTCTGACTCCCGCTCGATCCACATGGCATAGTGCTCGTAAGGCATTGGCCCCTTTACATAGAGGCCGTTTACAAATACTACGGGAACACTGCGCAAACCCATTTCCTGTGCTAAAGCAATATCTTTGGCTATAGCCGTCTGCAGATCTTTGCGCTCTAAACATCCCTTGAATGATTCCGGGGAAATTCCGATCTGGGAAGCCAATTGTTCAATTGGTTTATCCGCCATTTCTTTAGCACGAGCGTAAATTCCATCAGTGTATAGCCATGCCAAGTCCCTTGTATCTGCGCAACGGACCGCCAGCGCGGCAGCTTTGGCCTGGCGGTGATAGTCCATCGGGAAATCGAAGGGTACTACGGCAATCCAGCCTGCATAGTCATTGAGCAGTTTGCGTAGTACAAGATTCAAGCGCGCACAGTGAACAGACTGATAAGAACAGAATACTGCCATTTTGATGGGTGCATTGGGGTTTCCCCGTAGGCTCCTCCCACTCAAATCGAGCTTCAACCGAGGTGGTTCAGGGTAGGGTAGCAGCCACTCTACAACTGCCTTATCAGTTCCAGGAGGTCTGGCCTGAATATGATCTTCAACAATCGCTGTTAAGGTATTGAAGCGCAATTGATATTCTGCCAAATAGAGATCGTGGCGTTTAAGGATAATTTTTTTGTCAACTTCAGACAATGTGATATTGACATTATCGATCTTGGCGACCACTTCAACTTCATTGGGCTCTGAATCACTGAACTTACTGTCTTCTCTTTCACATGCAATACAAATAAATAAAAATAAGATCAATACAAGACTTATGAAATAGGCTTTTAACGAGGATAACAAACTTCTCATGGATAGTGCTCCTATCCTTATAGCGTTTTTATAACGCTATCATATAAAGGGTTTAGATAGGATTAAATGTTTTTGTAAAATTTTATTAAATTTTTTAATGTACTATATGGATTTTAGAGATTTTGCAAACAATAAAAGCAAATAGGTCTGTAAAAATTTGTGTCTTATATACGAAAGCGAAATATAATTTATGTGACTTTTCAAACTATTAATTACTAGGCCAGTCTACAAATTGGATAGAGAAATCGGAGTTACTCCCATAGGATACGCGATTTACGATTTGAGACAGATCTACGCGGGGGAATGGTAAGTTTCTGGGCATTCCCTCAGCAAATTTTTACGCTGACAGTTTTTTCGCCTGAAACTTATTGGTTGCTCAGAAGTGCAAGTGAATCAACCGGCTGTTGAAGAAATAGCTTGCAACACTTCTTGTTCCAAGCAGAGGTGTTCGGGTTGCAAATCAAGCGTGCAACTGCTTGATTTGTGGTGACGATTTTGCGGGCATGTGCCGCAATTCCGGATTGAGAGTGACCAGGAAAGGTTTGTGCGACAAGCAGCTAAAGCGACAGGCGGCGTAGGGCAGGGTCCTCTGCAGCGCGGCACCAGGCCTGCTCAAACCTCTCGCTGAGCTTGCGCACCCGGAGTGGTTCATCCAGCGAGAGAAATCCCAGCCACTGGTCTAAATCCTCTCTCACCAACGCGTGCCGGTCATCGGCGATGGCGAATTCCCATTCGGGTACTTCCACAGCGGCCTGAATCCTGCGGATTTTAATATGGGTGCCGAGTTTATGTGTAAGGGCGAGGACCCGGTGAAACCGCTGTGCCACAGCTTGGCTGTCACATACCAGGATTCTCACCCGGCTGTCGCGGCTTCTGCGGGCAAAGCCCGATAGCAGTTGCTCAATTCGGGGATCGTGGTACAGCGGCCGCGTCAGTTCGTGGGAAAATATGCTGAGATGTCGCCTGGCACGTTGCAGGAGTGTGCCCACGGCTAGTCGGAAACCTTGCAGGTCCTGCAGTTTTTGTGCGGTGATCCGTCCGCTGTCAGACAAATCTACGCACCATTTTGATGTGGGCTATGCCCGCCTCGAAAAACTGCTCTCCCACTGGTTCAAAACCACATTTACGATAGAAAGCTTCGGCGTGGCATTGGGCGTGCAGGTAGACCTGGTCAAGTCCCCGCGTCTGCGCATGATGGCAGATGCTCTCCAGCAGTTGGCGCCCCAGGCCCAGCCCGCGTTTTTCTCGCAGAATAGCCATGCGTCCAATCTTGCCAGTGGTTGTAATACGCCCGGTGCCCACTACTGAACCATCACAGTTAAGCAGAAAGTGCTGCGCGGTGGCCTCCTGGTCATCCCATTCAATATGTGCCGGAACCTTTTGTTCGCGGACAAACACCTGATCGCGCAGGGCGCGAATTTTACTCTGGTCCTTATGCCAGTCTGCCGGACTAACCTTGGCTGACACTTCAGAAATCCTCTGGTGGATAGATGAGGGTCCCCTGGGACACCAGTTGGTCGATGAGGCCGTCAGTATCGGCGAGCTGGGGCCAGGCTTCAATATCTTTTCGGGTCAGGCTTCGGGACTCGCACAGGCGCTCGGCAAAAGCGATGGGTGCGGGCAGCGCCTCTCCGTCGATAAACAGTGTTTCCGGCTGGCGACAAAAGGCACAGCGCGAGGCGGGATTTAGAACCAGCTCAGTACCTGACGGCAGTTGTTGGCGCCAGTCCTCTGCTTCGCCGGCATCCAGCGCCACGACATCCGGATACTTGGGTTCGGTCATGACGGCTCCCAGCCACTGGGCGATGGGATCTTCCTGTTGCAGCCACTGGCCCAGTTGGTTGCGCAGACGCGCCACCGCGGCCGGATCGATTTCAGCCGGGCTGGCAGCCACTTGCAGGCCGGGGTCGGCGTAGCGCAACTGGTCGGGCAGGGAGCGGGCCACTTCTGCGGCCAGATCCTCAAGAATGGTAGCTGCGGAGGGTGCTCTGAATCCGATCGAAATGGTGGTACAGGCACCGTCGGCAATACCCCAGTGGCTGAATTGCGGCGGCAGATAGAGCATGTCACCGGGTTCCAGCAGCCAGCTGTTTTGTGCCTCGAAGTCCCGCAGTACATGCAGCGGCGTACCTTCCAGGCGCGGACTCTGGGGGTCCACTTTGGGCCCCTGGTGCCACAGGCGTCTGCCTTCGGCCTGCAGGAGAAAGACGTCGTAATAGTCAAAATGCGGGCCGACACTGCCCTGGTCCGCGGCGTAGCTGACCATCACATCGTCCAGACGCCAGTCCGGGAGGAAGCGGAAATACCCCTTGAGCCGCGCTATTTCCGACAGCCACTGATCTGCGGCCTGTACCAGCAGCGTCCAGTGGCTCTTGGGCAGTGTGAGGAAATCCTCCTCCCGAAAGGGCCCGTTGCGCAGCTGCCAGGGGCCATCGCCGCCCTGTTCCAGCACCAGGCGGGATTCAACTGTGTCCTCCAGCGCCATGCCGGCCAGTTCCTCCCCGGAGATGGGGGATTCGAACCCGGGGAAGGCGTTGCGTACCAGTAGTGGCTTTTGCTGCCAGTAATCCCGCAGGAATTCCGCTACTGGCATTGTGCCCAGGTGGGTGAGGGGGGGTGAAATAGTCACGGTCAGGGCCTAAATTTTGCGGGTTTGCTCCACAGCATTTCCAACATAACCTGAAGGAGTCAACGCCTGCAGCGACCGCTTCGCTTCGGCGGGTATATCCAGCCCGTCGATAAAAGTCTTCAGGGTCTCGCGGTTGATGCCCTGGCCCCGTGTCAGCGCCTTGAGTTTTTCGTAGGGTTCCTCGATTCCGTAGCGGCGCATGACGGTTTGAACCGGCTCGGCCAATACTTCCCATGCAGCGTCCAGGTCTTCCGCCAGCCGCTCTCGATTGATCTCCAGTTTGCCGATTCCCTTCAGCGTTGCCCCATAGGCAATGACGGCATAGCCGGCACCGACACCCATATTGCGCAGCGCGGTGGAATCGGTGAGATCTCTCTGCCAGCGGGAGACCGGCAGCTTGGTGGCGAGATGCTGCAACACGGCATTGGCAAGCCCGAGGTTGCCCTCTGAGTTTTCGAAGTCGATGGGGTTGACCTTGTGTGGCATAGTGGAGGAGCCCACCTCGCCGGCAACAATTTTCTGCTTGAAGTAACCGAGGGAAATATAACCCCAGATATCGCGGTCAAAGTCGATCAGAATGGTATTGAAGCGCGCTATGGCATCAAACAGTTCCGCTATATAGTCGTGCGGTTCTATCTGCGTAGTGTAGGGGTTCCAGGTCAATCCCAGAGAGGTGACAAACTCTTCCGCGTTTCTTTCCCAGTCAATATTTGGGTAAGCGCTCAGGTGTGCGTTGTAGTTGCCTACCGCGCCGTTGATCTTGCCCAGTAACTCGACACGCTGTACCTGCCGGATCTGGCGGCGCAGCCGCGCTACCACATTGGCAAATTCTTTCCCGACAGTGGTGGGGCTCGCTGTCTGGCCGTGGGTGCGCGAAAGCATGGGTACATCGGCGAATTTTTTCGCCAGCGCGGCAATTTCCGTCTCGATTTTCTGCATTGCCGGCAGCAGCACCTGATCGCGACCGGCTCGCAGCATCAGTGCGTGGGAAAGGTTGTTGATGTCTTCGGAAGTGCAGGCAAAGTGCACAAACTCACTGACCTCCGCCAGCTGTGGCAGCGCAGCTATTTTTTCCTTGATGAAGTATTCCACCGCTTTGACATCGTGATTGGTGGTGCCTTCGATTTCCTTGATGCGCTCGGCATCCTGTGGGCCGAAATTGACGACGAGATCGTTCAGCAGGCGCTCAGAAGCCTGGTCGAATGCCGGCACCTCGGCGATGTCCGGGTGCCGCGAGAGCTGCTGCAGCCAGCGCACCTCGACTTCCACCCGCGCGCGGATCAGCCCATACTCGCTGAAAATATCACGCAGCGGGGCTGTTTTACTCGCGTAACGCCCGTCAATAGGGGATACAGCGGTGAGTGCGGACAAGTCAACTGTCATGTTTTTGCTCCAATTTAGTCACTGGACAACCCAGCCGTTTATCCCTGACATCCGGATTGGCGTTTTTGAATTCCGGCGCCATTAAGCGAAATTACTAGCAGGTTGTTGAAAAAGGCATCCTGCCTGTTTCAAAACACGAAAAGCGAAAAATGTGATTTTCACTTTTCTCCCAAAATCAACGACTTAGGCGTCGTTGATTTTGCCGGAACATCCATATTCCGGTACCAGGCGTCGAAATTCTGCGAATTTCAACAGCCTGCTAGTTTTCAGGTGGCAGCATCCAGTTGGCCGATCAATTGCTCTGTTGCCGCGAGCAGCTTCTTGCGCTGAAACAACAGGTGCAGCCGACGACCACCGAGCTGCCGCCACAGGGTGGCGGCTCGCACACCCGCAAACAGCATGGTGCGAATCTGATTGGCGATACGCTGTTGCTGCAAAAAATTAAAGTCTCCGAGAACCTGGATGCGGAAACGGAAAGTACTCAGGGTATCGCTGTAAATACCGGCCAGGTTAGAGATTACGTTTTCGTGCGTGGGACTGAAGTGCTCTGCCTGCTCCCTGGCCTTTTCGAGTCGGCTGCCGATAATAGACAGGAGATCCGGCTTCTTTTGCAATTGACGCTGCAAGTACAGGATCGACAGCGCATAACGCAGCGAGTCGGTGTACTCCGGGTGTCGCCGGGATTGCAGCAATTCGCGCGAGACCCGTAGCCCCGGCAGCAGTTGCGCGGCCCCGTTGAAAACATCTTCTGTTCTATCCGGGTTTTGCTGGAAAAGACTGTATACACCGGTTTCCAGCTCATCCTGGGGAGCGCTGCCGGTCTTCGCAAGTCGTTCCACCAGCACCGCTGCCTGGAAAATACCGGCCAGCGCCAGTGCCTGTTCCCGCCAATTGCTCAAAGTCGCTCCTTACTCAACTATTTACCTGGTAGTCCAATCAATGGTCCCTCATTGATTGGACTGTCGCCCTTGAAAACCTGCGCAATTACGCGGAATCGCTTGTTTTCAATGGCTTGCCCCGGCCTCCGTCCGGCGGTGGCACCTCCATGTGCCGCATTGACCCGGTAATCCAATCAATCATCCCTCATCGATTGGATTGTCGCCCTTGAAAACCTGCGCACTTACGCGGAATCACTGTCGAAATTGTCCGGCAATGCGCTTCCCGTGCCCCTGGGTCTTTCGATAACCGCCCCTCCCAGGCAGGTTTCGCCCCGGTAGAGCACCAGCGACTGGCCCGGCGTGACGGCGCGCTGTGGCCGGTCGAAAGTCACAGACAGGCTTTTGTCCGGCATTACCCGTACAGTGCAGTCCTGGTCCGGCTGTCGATAGCGGGTTTTCCCCTGCGCGCGAAACTCTTCCGCCGGCGCCGGACCACTGATCCAATGGGCGGGCGCGGTTTCCAGCCCGGTGGCATAGAGCAGTGGGTGATGGGCGCCCTGAGCCACCAACAGCACATTGCGCTGCAGGTCTTTGCCCACCACATACCAGGGCGAATCCCCAGTGCCTTTGACGCCGCCAATACCCAGCCCCTGGCGCTGGCCTATGGTGTGGTACATAAGGCCGCTGTGTTGTCCCATCACTTTGCCGTCTGGCGTTTCCATATCACCCGGTTGAGCGGGCAGGTAGCGCTCCAGAAAATCCTTGAAGCGGCGCTCTCCAATAAAGCAGATCCCAGTGCTGTCCTTCTTGTCGTGGGTAACGAAACCCCGCTCTTCCGCAAGCCGGCGCACCTCGGGTTTTTCCAGCTCGCCCAGCGGAAACAGGGAGCGGGCAAACTCTGCTTCGCCCACCGCGTGCAGGAAGTAGCTCTGGTCCTTGTTACTGTCCAGCCCCTTGAGCAGATAGGTATGGCCGCCGCTATCCCTGCGCCGCGCATAGTGACCGGTGGCGATGGCATCGGCACCCAGTACCTCGGCGTACTCCAGAAAAGCTTTGAACTTGATTTCGCGATTGCACAGAATATCCGGGTTGGGCGTTCGCCCGGCCCGATATTCGGCGAGAAAATACTCGAATACATGATCCCAGTATTCGGCCGCGAAGTTCGCTGTGTGCAGCTTGATGCCAAGTTTGGCGCAGACAGCCTGCGCATCCGCCAGGTCCGCCTTGGCGGTACAGTATTCACTGCCGTCATCCTCATCCCAGTTCTTCATGAACAGCCCCTCAACCCGATAGCCCTGCTGCATAAGCAACAGAGCGGCGACGGAAGAGTCCACGCCGCCGGACATGCCGACGATGACGCGCTGGCTAGACACTGTAGAGTTGGACATAAATTGAACAGATGCCTGACTGTAAAAAGGGCGCAATTCTACCTGTGAACGGGCTTTCTGGCCACGGGCGGCCGCTTGCGGCCAGGGTGGACTTCCACCATCGTGAAATCCCCCGGTTGCAGTGTGCCCAGCCGCCAGTTTCCAATCGCGACCCTGATCAGTCTCAGGGTGGGGAAGCCGACCGCCGCTGTCATCCGCCGTACCTGTCGATTACGGCCCTCGCGAATGGTGAGTTCCAGCCAGGAGGTGGGCACCGACAGGCGCTTGCGCACCGGTGGATGGCGCGGCCATACGCCGGCGGCGGCGAGTCTTTTGGCTCTGGCCGGCCGGGTCAAGCCACTCTTTAACGGGACGCCGTTGCGCAGTATGTCGAGGGCCTGGGGTGATATTTCCCCCTCCACCTGCACCCAGTAGGTTTTTGGCAGCTTTTTACCCGGGTGACTGATTTGATGCTGCAGCTGGCCGTCGTCGGTCAACAGCAGCAACCCCTCCGAGTCAAAGTCGAGCCTGCCCGCGGGATAGACGCCGGTGCGTTGAATATAGTCCGACAGAGTGGGGCGCCCCTCGGCGTCGGTAAATTGGCTCAAAACACCATATGGCTTATTGAGCAGGATGATCTGGCTCATGCCCGGGTCCAAATCGGGTATTGTAATACAACTACAAAAATGGGCCGATGCTGGTATAATCCCGCCGATTTTTTATCCGCCCGGTGCAGAGGGGCGGACGGGAAGCGATACCCGATCTAAAACAGTCACGGAACCTTTGGGAGTTTAAGCAATATGGGTCATATCCAAGTGCCGGCAGACGGCGACAAAATTACAGTCAATTCCGACGGTTCACTGCAGGTGCCAAATCGCCCCATCATCCCCTTTATTGAGGGCGACGGTATCGGTGTGGATATTACCCCAGTCATGCGCAAAGTCATCGATTCTGCGGTCCAGAAGGCCTACGGAAACGACAAGGGCATCGCCTGGATGGAGGTCTTTTGTGGCGAAAAGGCGGCTGAAACCTACGCCGGTGACTGGTTTCCAGCGGAGACACTGGAGGCCATCAAGGACTATGTGGTGAGCATCAAAGGTCCATTGACGACCCCGGTTGGTGGAGGCTTTCGGTCCCTGAACGTGGCTCTGCGCCAGGAGCTCGATCTCTATGTCTGCCAGCGCCCGGTCCGCTGGTTCCAGGGGGTACCTTCGCCGGTCAAGGAGCCGAACAAGGTGGATATGGTGATCTTCCGCGAGAACTCCGAGGATATCTATGCCGGCATCGAGTGGAAGGCCGACAGCGAAGAGGCGAAAAAGGTCATCAAGTTCCTGCAGGAGGAGATGGGCGTACAGAAGATTCGCTTCCCGGAACACTGTGGCATCGGCGTAAAGCCGGTATCGGAAGAGGGTACCAAGCGCCTGGTCCGCAAAGCCATCCAGTACGCCGTTGACCAGGACCGGGACTCCGTGACCCTGGTACACAAAGGCAACATCATGAAGTTCACCGAGGGCGCCTTTGCCGACTGGGGTTACGAGCTGGCCCGAGATGAATTTGGCGCGCTACCGCTGGACGGCGGCCCCTGGCTGACATTCAAAAACCCCAAGACAGGTAAGGAAATTGTAATCAAGGACGTCATTGCGGATGCCATGCTTCAGCAGATCCTGCTGCGCCCGGCTGAGTATGATGTGATCGCCACCCTGAACCTGAACGGTGACTATTTGTCCGACGCGCTGGCGGCGCAGGTCGGGGGCATCGGCATAGCACCCGGCGCCAACCTCTCCGATGAAGTCGCCCTGTTCGAAGCCACCCACGGCACTGCGCCCAAGTACGCCGGTCAGGACAAGGTCAACCCCGGCTCTCTGATTCTCTCGGCCGAAATGATGCTGCGTCACCTGGGTTGGAACCAGGCAGCTGATCTGGTCATCAAGGGTATGGAGGGCGCCATTGAGGCCAAGACGGTCACTTATGATTTTGAACGCCTGATGGATGGTGCCGTGTTGAAATCCTGCTCGGAATTCGGCGACGAAGTCATTAAGCACATGGGCTGAGACAAACCACCGGTCACAAAAAACTGCATTAGCCCCGCGCCTGTTGGCGCCGGGGCTAGTTCAAAAGTTTTGCGATAAACCAGCCGGGCATAGGGAAAATTATTTTGCCGCAGCCGAAGCTGGTGCTCACAGGGGCTCAGCTGGGTTCGGGGCTGGGCTCTTTCTCTTGCACCGGCTCGCTTTCAGCCGGCTCGGCAGTCGCTGCCGCAGGTGTGTTAACACTGATGTTGGCGGCGTGTAAGCCTTTATCGCCCTTGATGATGTCAAAAGTGACCTGCTGTCCCGCCTTCAGCGTACGGTAACCTTCCATTTGAATTGCGGAATAGTGCGCGAATAAATCCTCTCCCCCCTCGTCCGCAAGAATAAACCCGTATCCCTTGGCGTTGTTGAACCACTTGACGGTACCGGTAGGCATGGCGAAATCCTTCTAAATTGCCTTGGCGACCCCCTGGCCGCTTAATAAAGTTTTTATTTTTATCGGTGCCTTTCTGCACCCATACCGCAGTCCTGCTTGCGATATGATCCGAGAAATCGCGGACAGCTCCTCTTGTAGCCAACTGCCCTGCGAATGTCAAGGACTGTCGCTGTGCACTGTTTCGGCGCAAAATTAAGGTTACAATGTGGATTCGCCGCTAAGAAGGCTGACAGAGACAATTAATACTGCCCAATTCTCCACCGGATCTGACCTCTCGAACACTATGGGAATATTGACGGCCATTGAACTAAACTCCCACGATCCCGACACTGACAGCCCCGATCTGGACGATTTTGTGGGCGATGTGGCGCTGGAGGAGGCGGCCCCGCAGCTGAAGCCTCCACCTATGTACAAGGTCGTCATGCTCAATGACGATTACACGCCAATGGGCTTTGTGGTGGAGACCCTGGAGAGGTTTTTTGCGGTGGACCGGGAGAGGGCCACACAGCTGATGCTGCAGGTCCATACCCAGGGAAAAGCGGTCTGCGGTGTCTATACTCGGGATATAGCGGAGACAAAAGCCGCACAAGTCAATCAATTCGCCCGCGAGCACCAGCATCCCCTGCTGTGCGAGATTGAAGCCGACGACAGCGGCGATGATTGACGCGAGGGCCCCGTCGCCCGAACGGAATCGGGCACACTCAAGAAACCTATCAGACATAGAGGTGCGCGGAGTGTATTTGGCGGGTCAATTTGTCGTTTGGGGTTGAGGTTTCAATGCTCAGCAAGGATTTGGAAGTAACGCTCAATCTGGCCTTTAAGGGTGCCCGGGCGAAGCGTCATGAATTCATGACCGTCGAGCACCTGTTGCTGGCGTTACTGGATAATGAGTCAGCCGCCGATGTGCTGCATGCATGCGGCGCTGATCTCAGCGCTTTGCGCAGGGAGCTTCTGGAGTTTGTCGACTCGACCACGCCTTTGATTCCCGAGACCGATACGGACCGGGAAACCCAACCCACCCTGGGGTTTCAGCGGGTGCTGCAGCGGGCGGTGTTTCACGTGCAGTCGTCGGGCAAGAAGGAGGTGACCGGAGCCAATGTACTGGTGGCCATCTTTTGCGAGCAGGAAAGCCAGGCGATCTATTACCTGAAACAGCAGAGTGTGGCCCGTATTGATGTGGTGAACTATATCACCCACGGTATCTCGAGGTCGCGGGTCGGCTCCAGTGGAAACAACAGCCCGACATCCGATCACGGGGCGGAACAGGTTGACGAGGATTTGTCCTCAGCGGCGGAGCCGGGCGGTTCCGATCCACTGGAAAGCTACGCCACCAACCTGAACCAGGAGGCGGTCCTGGGACGTATCGACCCCCTGGTCGGGCGCGGCCCGGAAGTGGAGCGGGTCACTCAGGTATTGGCCCGTCGGCGCAAAAACAATCCACTTTTGGTAGGCGAGTCCGGAGTCGGCAAGACAGCGATTGCCGAGGGACTGGCGCGCCGCATCGTAGACGAAAATGTCCCTGGCCCGCTTCTGGATGCAACCATCTACTCACTTGATTTGGGCTCACTGCTGGCGGGCACCAAGTACCGCGGGGATTTCGAGAAGCGCTTTAAGGCGCTCCTGGCTGAACTCAGGAAGCGCGACCATGCAGTGCTGTTTATCGATGAGATTCACACCATCATCGGCGCCGGCGCCGCATCCGGTGGTGTGATGGATGCTTCCAACCTGCTCAAGCCGCTCCTGTCCAGCGGCCAGCTGAGGTGTATTGGCTCCACCACCTTTGCCGAATATCGGGGCATTTTCGAAAAGGACCGCGCGCTGTCGCGCCGCTTTCAGAAGATCGACGTCAACGAACCCTCGGTGGAAGAGACGGTACTGATACTGCAGGGGCTGAAAACCTGCTTCGAGGACCACCACAAGGTGCAATTCACCGACGGTGCCCTGGAGGCCGCCGCCAAGCTTTCCAGTCGCCATATCACCGAGAGATTCCTCCCGGACAAGGCCATCGATGTGATCGACGAGGCGGGCGCCTACCAGGCGCTGTTGCCGCCGGAAGAGCGCAAAGAGGAAATCGGTATTGGCGAGATCGAGGAGATCATCGCCAAGATGGCCCGCATTCCCGCCAAGACGGTGTCCGCATCGGACAAGGAACGCCTGGCCAAACTGGATGACAACCTGCGCATGGTGGTGTTTGGACAGGACCGGGCGATCGCCGAACTGTCCACCGCCATCAAGCTCAACCGGGCGGGTCTGGGGGCCGAGGAGAAGCCCATAGGTTCGTTCCTGTTTGCCGGACCCACCGGAGTGGGCAAAACAGAGCTTTGCCGCCAGCTGGCCAGGGTGATGGGTATCGAGCTGATCCGTTTCGACATGTCGGAATATATGGAGCGGCACACTGTCTCCCGCCTGATCGGTGCCCCTCCCGGGTATGTCGGCTTTGACCAGGGCGGGCTGCTGACCGATGCGGTCACCAAGCACCCCCACAGTGTGGTATTGCTGGACGAAATTGAAAAGGCGCACCCGGAGGTGTTTAACCTTCTGCTGCAGGTGATGGACCACGGTACCCTGACGGACAACAACGGCCGCAAGGCCGACTTCCGCAACGTCATTCTGATAATGACTACCAATGCCGGCGCCGAGCTGTTGAGCCGCCGTTCAATCGGTTTTACCCGCCAGGATCACTCCAGCGATGGCATGGAGGAAATCAAGAAATTGTTTACACCGGAATTCCGCAACCGGCTGGACAATATCATTCAGTTCGCCGCGCTGGATTTAGACGTGGTCAAGACAGTGGTGGACAAGTTTATCGTCGAGCTTCAGGCCCAATTGGATGAGTCGAAGGTGACGCTGGCAGTCAGCAGTGAGGCCCGCGAATGGTTGGCGGTCAATGGTTATGACGAGAAAATGGGCGCCAGGCCCATGGCCCGCCTGATTCGCGACAAGCTGCGCAAGCCCCTGGCCGAGGCGGTACTGTTCGGCGAACTGGCGGAAGAGGGTGGCCGGGTCGAGGTCGCCATTGAGGACGATGAACTGGCATTGAAAACCGCTGTTCCCGCCTGAGCGGGGCCTACTGAGCAAAAAAGGCCACCTTGCGGTGGCCTTTTTCGTCTGCGTCGTGCAGACCCGGGTCAGCGGGCGCGGTAGGTGATCCGGCCTTTGCTGAGATCGTAGGGGGTCAGCTCTACCTTGACCTTGTCACCGGTGAGGATTCGAATATAGTTTTTGCGCATTTTTCCGGAAATATGCGCGATTACCACATGACCGTTCTCCAGTTTGACACGGAAAGTGGTGTTGGGAAGGGTGTCGATCACTTCGCCTTCCATTTCGATATAATCGTCTTTTGCCATGCGGCAACAACCTTTAACTTGTGTTCTGACTTTAAGCCCGGTGCCCGCAGCCGGGGCCGCGGTGCGACGGGCGTGCATTTTGCACGAAAAGGCACGCCAGCGCAAAATTTCCGCGATTAGACCCCGGATTCAGTCCCCCTCAGACAACCGGGACCAGTGGTTGCCGCGCAACATTTCCACCGGCCTGAACTGCCTCTTGTAGGCCATTTTGTCGCACTGTTCGATCCAGTAGCCGAGGTAGAGGCTGTCCAGCCCCAGTTGGCGCGCCCACTGTATCTGATAGAGGATGCAGTAGTTGCCCAGTCCGCGCTGGCGCTCTTCCGGGTCAAAAAAAGTATAGATGGCCGACATTCCGGCGATCAGCAGATCCGTAACCGCTGTGGCGACTAGTCGCCCCTGGGCACGAAATTCGACGTAACAGGTAGAATCCCAGGCCGGGATAAGAAAATCCCGCAACTGCTGACGGCTGGGTGGATACATCTCACCGTCCGCGTGGCGGTTCTCGATATAACGCGCGTAGAGTTCGTAGTGTTCGTCGGTGTCGATGGACTGGACCTGCAAAGCCTCCAGGTCCGAATTACGGCGCCAGCAGCGCCGCTGCCCGCGGTTTGGGCGGAAGAGATTCACCGGGATACGGGTGGGCACGCAAGCCCTGCAGTCGGCGCACTGGGGGCGGTACAGATAGCTGCCGCTGCGCCGAAACCCCAGTTCCGACAGGCGACTGTAGAGCCTGCGGTCCACCGGGGTCTGCGGATCGATAAACACAGTGGTGGCCTCCCGGTCGGGCAGGTAGCCACAGGGGTGGGGCAGGGTGGCCAGCAGGCGCACGGAATCCAGCCGGGATAACTTACTCATAGCGCCACACGGATCTCCACGGCTGCTGGAAGGGCGGCATCGACAGGCCCTCCCGCAGCAGGTGTTCGAACTCCTTGCGGGGAATCTCCTTCGCTCCGAGACTCAGGAGGTGCGGATTGCTAACCTGACAGTCTATGAGCGAGCAGCCCCACAATTCTAATTCGCGCACCAGGTGGACAAAAGCGACTTTGGACGCATTTGGTATCCGGTGAAACATGGATTCGCCGAAAAATACCCTTCCGAAGGCCAAACCGTAGAGTCCGCCCACCAATTCGTCGCCCCGCCAGACCTCCAGCGAGTGCGCGTGGCCCAGGCGGTGCATCTCCTCGTAGGCGAGCAGCATTGCCCCGGTAATCCAGGTACCGTCACTGCCGGATCTGGGGGCGCTGCAGGCGCGGATGACCCGTCCGAATGCCCGGTCAAAGGTCACCGATAACCGCTGCTGTCGCAGTAGCTTGCGCAGGGTACGGCCTATACGGAATTCCTGGGGAAAGACCACGCAGCGGGGTGAGGGACTCCACCAGAGGATCGGTTGTCCCTCCTCGTACCAGGGGAAAATTCCTCGTCGGTATGCCGCTTCCAGCCAGGCGGGAGTCAATCTTCCACCAATGGCCAGCAGGCCATTGGGATCGCTGAGGGCGTGCCGGCCAGGCGGAAACCCAATCTGTGTTGGGTCCAGCAGGGCCGGTATGGGGTTGTTATCCCTGCTCAAAGACGATGCCGGCAGCGGCTAGAGGCTGCCGACCTCCCCGAGGTTACGGCTGTGCGTCCAGGAAGCGCTCGGCATCCAGTGCCGCCATACAGCCGCTGCCAGCCGAGGTCACCGCCTGGCGATAGATATGGTCGGAGACGTCGCCGGCGGCGAAGACCCCGGGGATGGAGGTCTGGGTCGCGTTGCCATCGAGACCGCTCTGCACCAGGATGTAGCCGCCGTTCATTTCCAGCTGGCCGGCAAAGATATCGGTGTTGGGCTTGTGGCCTATGGCGATAAAGACACCGGAGACATCCAGTTCCCTGGTGGAATCGTCCAGCGCGCTGCGCAGCCGTATGCCGGTCACGCCATTGTCATCGCCCAGCACCTCGTCCAGGGTTTGGTGCCAGCAGACATTGATATTGCCGTTTTCGACTTTGTCCATCAGGCGGTCCTGCAGGATTTTCTCCGCGCGCAATTCGTCGCGACGGTGGACCAGTGTCACTTCGCTGGCGATATTGGAGAGATACAGCGCTTCCTCGACCGCCGTGTTGCCCCCACCCACTACGGCGACTTTTTGTTCGCGATAGAAAAAGCCGTCGCAGGTGGCACAGGCGCTGACGCCTCGCCCCTGGAATGCCTGTTCGGAAGGCAGTCCCAGGTACTGTGCGGAGGCGCCGGTGGCAATGATCAGCGCGTCGCAGGTATAGGTGTCGTTGCCCCGCAGGGTAAAGGGGCGCTGCTGAAGGTCCACGGATTCGATGTGGTCAAAAACAATCTCCGTATCGAAACGTTCCGCATGCTGCTGCATCTGGACCATCAGGTCCGGCCCCTGGAGGTCGGCCACACCGCCGGGCCAGTTTTCCACCTCGGTGGTGGTGGTCAGCTGTCCACCCTGTTGCATTCCGGTGATCACCACCGGTTTCAAGTTAGCGCGAGCGGCATAAATAGCTGCCGTATATCCGGCGGGGCCGGAACCGAGAATGATCAGACGATGGTGGTTGTTACTCATGAATTGCTCTTCAAATCAGCCTCTAAAAAAGTGTATTCGCTTTAGTGCGCTCGATTGTCCCTGGACAGTATTTGATCAGCGGGGACTATCAACATGGCGCACATAATAGGCGAAGGACAGGGGCCAGCGAAATAGTCTCACTTTATTTGTGCCATTAGCGGTGCCTATCCCTTACAACCGCCCCCAGCCTTTGATCTGCTACTGGTTATAGAAAAGATGAGATAACTGAGTTAACTCATTGATTTATATAAAATAGCTGAGTAAACAGAGTCTTTCCGCAATGCCTGGCAGCGACCCTGGGGAGCGGTTGCTGTACAGCTGTGCATAGGGGTTACAGTGTAGGCGAAAAATTGCTCTTAACTAATTGATTTCAAAAGGGTAGATTGACTCTAAAGTAATCTCTTAAAAGCCCGTTGGTGGCAATTCACCCGGGTCTGTAGTACACAGTCCGCTGGCGCAGGCCCCGAACCGCGGCGCCCTGCCGATCCCTGCAAAAAAAGACAGATAGAGGTAAGCCATTGAAGGCCAAAAGCGCGATCAATGATGTTGAAGCCGACAGCGAAGCCCTCCCGGAATCCCTGATAGCGCGCCTGATCCGGGAGGGGGCCCTGATCGCTCTGCTGGCGGGCACCCTGCTGCTGGGTATCAGCCTGCTCAGCTATGATGCCGCAGACCCGGGCTGGTCCCACACCGGAGAGGGTGGCGAGATACGCAATGCCATAGGCCCGGCTGGTGCCTGGCTGGCGGATGTCGGCCTGTCCCTGCTGGGCTGGATGGCCTATCTGTTCCCCCTGTTTATCGGCCTGCGCGCCTACCGGATTCTGCGCGATCGCAATGCGCGCTTTCACGGTGCACTCTTCTCACTCCGGGTTTCGGGCCTGTTGGTACTGCTGATCACCGGCGCCGGACTGGCTTCCCTGTGTTTTGAACAGAGTACACCCCCACTGCCATTCTCCAACGGCGGCATCGTCGGCGCTGCCGTTGCCGGCAATACTGAGGCCGGCCTCGGCTATGTGGGTGCAACCATATTGCTGCTGGCGCTGTTCGCTATCGGCATCACCGTTTTTACCGGGTTTTCATGGCTTAAACTGTGCGAGGCCATAGGGCGCAATGTGCTTGGCTTCAGCGCCTGGATAACCGCCCGACTGCGCCTGGCCCACCAGCGGCGCGCGGAGCGGCGGGCCGCGCAGCAGGCGGTAATGGTGCGTAAAGCCGCTGTTGAGGAAGAGAAGCAGCGCTCCGCCAAGCGACTGCCGCCGGCGATAGAGGCTGCTCCCCCCAAGCCCAAACTCAGCCAGCGCTCCGCCAAGGAAAAGCAGGGCGAACTCTTCACCGGTCCGGTTACCGGAACTCTGCCGCCGCTGTCACTGCTGGACCCGGCGGACCGGAACAAAAAAGAGGGCTTCTCGCGGGATTCCCTGGAAGCGTTGTCGCGCTTACTGGAACTCAAACTCAAGGATTTCGGTGTTATCGCCGAAGTGGTTTCAGTACTTCCCGGCCCGGTGGTGACACGCTTCGAGATCCAGCCCGCACCCGGCGTCAAAGTGAGCCGTATCACCAATCTGGCCAAGGACCTGGCGCGGTCCCTGGCAGTGATCAGCGTGCGCGTAGTGGAAGTGATCCCGGGGAAATCGGTGGTGGGTATCGAGATACCCAACGAGATAAGGCATATGGTGCGCCTTTCCGAAGTCCTGTCGGCGGATGTGTACGACAGTGCCAAATCACCCCTGACACTTGCCCTGGGCCACGATATCGCCGGGCAGCCGGTAGTGGCCGATCTGGCCAAGATGCCCCATCTGCTGGTGGCGGGGACCACCGGTGCGGGTAAGTCGGTGGGCATCAATGTGATGCTGCTGAGCCTGTTGTTCAAGTCCACACCGGAACAGGTGCGCCTGATCCTGGTGGATCCAAAAATGCTCGAACTGTCGGTCTACGAGGGGGTTCCACACCTGCTGACGCCGGTCATCACGGACATGAACGATGCCGCCAACGGCCTGCGCTGGTGTGTCGGCGAGATGGAGCGCCGCTACAAACTGATGGCGGCAATGGGTGTCCGCAACCTGGCCGGATTCAACCGCAAGGTTAAGGAGGCCGCCGAGCAGGGCACGCCACTAACGGACCCCACCTGGCAGCCGGATCCCCTGTCCAGTGTGCCTGAGTCCGATCAGACTGCCCCCGAACTCAAGCCACTTCCCTCCATAGTGGTGGTGATCGACGAATTTGCCGATATGATGATGATCGTCGGTAAAAAGGTGGAGCAGCTGATCGCCCGTATCGCCCAGAAGGCCAGAGCCGCTGGCATTCACCTGCTGCTGGCGACCCAGCGGCCCTCCGTGGATGTGATTACCGGCCTGATCAAAGCCAATGTGCCCACGCGAATCGCCTTCCAGGTTTCCTCCAAAGTGGATTCGCGCACCATCCTCGACCAGGGAGGTGCCGAGCAGTTGTTGGGACACGGCGACATGCTCTACCTTCCGCCGGGCAGCGGTGTACCGATTCGGGTACACGGGGCCTTCGTCGATGACCACGAGGTGCACAAGGTAGTGGCGGACTGGGGCCGGCGCGGACAACCCGACTACATTGATGGAATTGTCGATGACACCAACAACAGTATCCCGGTTCCCGGTCTGCAGACTGAGGCCGGGGAGGGGAGTGATCCGGAAAGCGATGCCCTCTACGACGAGGCAGTGGCTTTCGTCACCAAGTCGCGCAAAGCATCCATCTCCTCCGTGCAACGCCAATTGCGTATCGGCTACAATCGCGCCGCACGCATCATCGATGCAATGGAGGCGGCCGGCGTGGTGTCGGAAGCCGGGCACAACGGCAACCGCGAAGTACTGGCACCGCCGCCGGTGTAATTCAGCCACTGTTCAAGAGGCACCGGCTAGGCTTTATGGAAACCCCTGCAGTGGAAGACCCTTATGAAACTGATTTTGCGCAGCTTTTTCGCACTATGCCTCGTCTCTACGGCGTCGGCCTGGGCGGATCCCGCCGAGGATCTCAGCCGCCTGTTGCAACCGCTGGCCTCCCTCAGCGGAAAATTCCAACAGACGATGCTGGACGAACGGGGTGAAGTGCTGCAGAAGAGCAGTGGCAGCTTCTCAGTTCAGCGCCCCGGTAAACTGCGCTGGGAAACCGGTGAGCCCTTTGCCCAGCTTCTAGTCACCAACAACAAGAAGCTGTGGCTCTATGATCCCGACCTGGAGCAGGTGACTATCCGCCCGGTGGACAACCGTCTCAAGGAGACCCCGGCACTGCTGCTGGGTGGAGAGGTGGGCGAGATTCGCGGGTCTTTCGAGGTATCCAGGAAAAAGGGGGGCTATCAGCTGGTGCCAAAGCGCGCTTCCGCACCCTTCAAAACCATGGAAATCCGCTTTGGTAAAAACGGTATGCCCTCCAAGATGACCGTTCGCGACGGCATGGGGCAAACCACCCGGATCAGTTTCAGCGGCATGACCGCCAACCCCAGCCTGTCCTCTTCGATGTTTAATTTCAAACCGCCGGCGGGTACCGACGTTATCAAAGATGAATGACCTGTTTCAGCCCCCCGGCGGACACCAGCCGCTGGCCGCGCGCATGCGGCCCGACACCCTGGCCGGAACTGTGGGCCAGGCCCACTTGTTGGGACCGGGCAAACCCCTGCGGGAGGCGGTGGAACGCGGACAGCTGCACTCGATGGTGCTGTGGGGGCCTCCGGGTGTGGGCAAGACCACATTTGCGCGGCTGCTGGCCCAGGAGTGCGATGCCCGCTTCAGTACCCTTTCCGCGGTGCTGGCGGGAGTAAAGGATATTCGCCAGGCCGTCGCCGAGGCCGAGCAGTACCGGGCCCAGTACAACCGTGGCACCATCCTGTTCGTAGACGAAGTGCACCGCTTTAACAAAGCCCAGCAGGATGCGTTTCTGCCCTACGTGGAGGAAGGTGTAGTCACCTTTGTCGGCGCCACCACGGAAAACCCTGCATTTGAGCTCAACAACGCCCTGCTGTCCCGCTGCCGCGTCTACCTGATGCGCAGCCTCAGTACCGCCGACCTGCGGACCCTGCTGGCCCGGGCGCTGGAAACTGACGGGGAATTGTTGCGGCGGAATATCTCCATCAGCGCGGAGCTTGTGCAGCAAATTGCCGACGCCGCCGATGGCGATGCCCGCCGCGCCCTGAACCTGCTGGAAATTGCCTGCGACCTGGCCCCGGAAACCGATGGTGGCCAGATAATCGACGAAACCGTGTTGGAGGAGGTCCTGAGTGCCGATATCAGGCGTTTCGACAAGGGTGGCGACTACTTTTACGATCAAATTTCAGCTCTGCATAAATCGGTGCGGGGCTCGGATCCGGACGCCGCCCTATACTGGTTCGTCCGTATGGTAGATGGCGGCTGCGACCCTTTGTATATAGCGCGGCGGCTGGTGCGGATGGCTTCCGAGGACATTGGCAATGCGGACCCACGCGCGCTGACCCTCTCTCTGAACGCCTGGGATGTGCAGGAGCGTCTGGGCAGCCCGGAAGGGGAACTGGCCATCGCCCAGGCAGTGGCCTACCTGGCGGTGGCGGCCAAGAGCAATGCGGTTTACAGCGCCTACAAACAGGTGTCGGCGGATGTGCGGCAGGAACCCAGCTACGAAGTGCCGATCCACCTGCGTAATGCGCCCACCAAGCTGGCCAAAAGCATGGCCCATGGCGCGGAATACCGCTATGCCCACGATGAGCCGGACGCCTTTGCCGCGGGGGAAAATTATTTTCCGGAAAAAATTGCCGGACGCCGCTATTACGAGCCGGTGCCGCGCGGCCTGGAACTCAGGATTGCCGACAAACTGGCGGATTTGCGCCGCCGCAATCTGGAAAGTGAACAACAGCGTTATCGCGATGACGAGCGAGGATAATCCATGCAGTGGCTGGCAATTGCCTTAGGTGGCGCCGTGGGAGCACTGATCCGGCACCTGGTTAGTCTCTGGGCCTACCCGGTATTTGAGGGCCGCTTTCCCCTGGGCACCCTTATCGTCAATATCACCGGCGCATTCCTGATCGGGATCGTCTACGTATTGATCGTTGAGCGGGGGCTGTTCGGACACGAGTGGCGCCTGCTGCTGATGACCGGACTGTTCGGTGCTCTGACCACCTTCTCTACCTTCTCGCTGGAAACCCTGCTGTTGTGGCACAATGGCGCCCCGCTCACGGCGCTGGCCTATGTCGCGATCAGTTTGGCAGCGTGCCTCAGCGCCACCGCCGCGGCCGTAGCCCTGACCACAAAATACTTTTGACGCAGTAAGAATTTCAAACATGCTCGACCCAAAACTTATTCGCACGCAAATGGAGCTGGTCGCCAAGGCACTCGCCAAGCGCGGCGTGACGCTGGACACCGACCGCCTGGAAGACCTCGAAGCGCGCCGTAAAGAACTGCAGGTACGCACCGAAAGTCTGCAGAATGCGCGCAACAGCAAGTCCAAAAATATCGGCCGGGCCAAGGCCGCAGGAGAGGATATCCAGCCGCTGCTGCAGGAAGTCGAATCTCTCGGCGGCCAGCTGGCGGAAGCCAAGCAGGCACTGCACGCGCTGCAGCAGGAACTCGACGCGGTTCTCGCGGCCATCCCCAACCTTCCCGACGAATCGGTACCGGAAGGGGAAAGCGAAGATGACAATGTGGAAGTGCGCCGCTGGGGGCAGCCGCGCAGGTTTGATTTCCAGATCCGGGACCATGTGGACCTGGGAGCACAACTGGGGGGGCTGGATTTCGAAGTCGCGGCCAAGCTCACCGGCTCGCGTTTTGCAGTAATGAGCGGACCGGTGGCCAAGCTGCACCGCGCCCTGGCTCAGTTTATGCTCGATGTGCATGTCGAGGAGCACGGTTACCGTGAAGCCAACGTACCAGTGATTGTCAACGGGGAGTCTCTCTACGGCACCTCGCAACTGCCAAAGTTTTCCGAAGACCTGTTTAAGCTGGAGGACGAGCGGGACTTCTATCTGATCCCCACCGCGGAGGTTCCCCTCACCAACCTTTACCGGGATGAAATAGTTCCGGAGGGGAATCCATTGCCGCACAAATACGTGGCCCACACGCCCTGTTTCCGCTCCGAGGCGGGTTCTCACGGCCGCGACACCCGCGGCATGATTCGCCAGCATCAATTCGAAAAAGTGGAGCTGGTTTGGTTCTCGCGTCCGGACCAGTCACAAGAGGCGCTCGAGTCCCTGACCCGCCACGCAGAAACCATTTTGGAGAAACTGCATCTGCCCTATCGCACTGTGGTGTTGTGCGGCGGAGACATGGGGTTTTCAGCGCGCAAAACCTACGATATTGAAGTGTGGATACCGTCCCAGGACAAATACCGGGAAATATCCTCCTGTTCACTGGTAGGCGACTTCCAGGCACGCCGTATGAAAGCCCGCTGGCGCAATCCGGAAACCGCTAAACCGGAACTCCTGCACACGCTCAACGGCTCCGGCCTTGCGGTCGGACGCACCCTCATTGCCGTGCTGGAAAACTACCAGCGTGAAGACGGCACTATCGAAGTTCCCGAGGCCCTCTACAGTTACATGGGGGGCGTCACCACTATCAGCTGATCAATATAGGGAATCTATCCTTGCGTTACCTTCCGCTCGCCTTCGACCTGCTGGACCGCCCCTGTCTGCTGGTGGGTGGGGGTGGCATCGCCACGCGCAAGGCGCGCCTGCTGCACAAGGCCGGTGCGCGGCTGCTGGTGGCGGCGCCGGAAGTGGGGGAAGAACTGCTGGAACTGGTGCGGGAAAGTGGTGGGCGCTGGCTTTCCGAACGCTACGAGCCACGTCACCTGGACGGCGTTGATCTGGTAGTCGCCGCCACCTCCGACAGCTCGGTCAATGCCGCGGTTAGTGCGGATGCACGGGTGCGGCATCTGCCAGTGAATGTGGTGGATTCCCCCGAACTCTGTACCTTTACTTTTCCCGCCATAGTGGAGCGGGGCCCGCTCGCGATAGGTATCAGTAGTGGTGGCGGTGCCCCGGTGCTCGCGCGGCGAATTCGCGCACAACTGGAAGCGCTGTTGTCGCCCGCTGTGGGAGTTGTGGCAGAGCTGGCCGCAAGCACCCGCGAGCAGGTGAAAGCAGCCCTGCCGGAGCCTGTGCGCAGGGATTTTTGGCGCTGGGTTTTCAGTGGTCCTGTAGCACGCAAAGTGGAGGCGGGACAGGTCCAGCAAGCGCGTGCGGAGCTGCTGCACAGCCTTGGTGAGTGGCAGGGCAGCCCCGAGCCCCGGGGGGAGGTCTACCTGGTGGGTGGAGGTCCCGGGGATTCTGATCTGCTCACATTTCGCGCCCTCAGGCTTATGCAGGAGGCGGATGTAGTGCTCTACGACCGGCTGGTATCTCCGGCGGTATTGGAACTGGTGCGCCGCGACGCCGAGCGAATATACGTGGGCAAGCAAAAGCAGTTTCACGCCGTGCCCCAGGAGGATATCAACCAGCGCCTGGTGGACCTGGCCCGGCAGGGCAACAAGGTGCTTCGCCTAAAGGGCGGGGATCCGTTTATTTTTGGTCGCGGCGGCGAGGAGATCGATCGCCTTGCCGATGCGGGCATTCCATTTCAGGTTGTGCCGGGAATCACTGCCGCCTCCGGCTGCGCCAGTTACGCGGGCATTCCCCTGACTCACCGGGATCACGCCCAGTCCGTAAGGTTTATCACCGGTCACCTGAAGGATGGGATTTTGGCTTTACCCTGGGGCGAGCTTGCCACCCCGGGCCAAACCCTGGTTTTCTACATGGGGCTCACGGGGATTGAGACAATCTGCCGCGAGCTGATTGATCACGGCCTGTCAAAAAAAACCCCGGCTGCCCTGGTTGAAAAGGGCACCACGCCGGATCAGCGGGTAGTGGTGGGCGACCTGGAAACATTGCCGGGGCTGGCGGAACGGGAAAAAATTGAGGCGCCCGCCTTGAGTATCATCGGCGGTGTCGTGAGCCTCCGGGATAAATTGAGCTGGTTTCGCCGCTGACCTGATTCAGTCCCCTCGGGCTACCGGGTTCTCTCCCCAGAGAGCCATTGGAGAGAGCCACTATACTGGAGGATAGATACCGATTGGGTGGCCGTCATGACTGTGGCAATTGTCCGGTTTTACTGCATGCTGTTTTTGGGTGCATTTTTGCCGGTAGCTGGCGAAATCCGCCTCCCAAGCCCCCATGACGCTCAGGCCCGGCGCTATACCCGTGCCTACCGCGCCAGGCAAAAACGGGTAAAAAAACTCTGGCTGGGCAGCTGCCTGCTGATGCTGTGCTTCCCGCTGGTCCCCTTTGTCCTTGCGCTGAGCCTGTTCACATCCCTGCTGTCCTTTGCCATTTTGGATGAAACCGTTTGAGTCCAATCGGCGACCTTAGCTCGCCTACTTCAATAGCAGCGTATAGCGCGCCGGTTGCTCTTTGAGCGGGGAAGGATTGCCCTCTACCCAGTCCCTGTGTCCGTTGGCGAAAAAAGGCGACAAGGGGTGGGCGCTCTGGCCGGTGGCCATATGAAAAATCGCCTCCTGTTCGCGACCCGGTGCCACCACCATACGTTGTGAGGCACCACTGCGGGATGACTGGACTCTGGGCAGGTGGCTGTCACCGGAGAGCTGATCGGCGGGCATGGCGGTAAACCAGTTGACCACCTCAACGGCACGGCCCAGGGGATGGCGAATTTCGGCCGTATTCTGCACCCCCCAGGTCTGTTCAGCCAGCGGCCGCCCACCCTCGGCCATCCGCGCCAGGACGCTATCCAGAGCGGCCAGTTTCAGTGCCCGCCAGGACTCAAAATCCGGATTCAACAGATGTGCCGGTTCCATCGTCTGCATTTCCCAGGCCGCATACTCCAGCTGGCGTTTGAGCGAACCGAAAGCAAAGTCCGCCTGGCGGCGTTGCATATGAGTGAGCAGTGGGGCCGTTGTCAGTTCCAGAAATTTCAACCGGTAGTTGCGCACTATGCGATAGCCCACTGAGTCCGCACTGGCCTGGGCGCCCCAATTTTCGATCCGTTCCAACACTGCCTCATAGCGCTTGTCATTTTTCAGCAGCGTCAGCAGCTGTTGCTGCCAGCGATGTAAAAATAGTGCGCGCTGGTCCAACTGGATATCCAGCATGTCCCCCTCATCAAATGACTCCCGGGCAAACAGGTCATCCCTGATCTGCTGCTGCCGGGCACCCAGAGCGTAGCCCTGGTCTCCCATCAATTGCAGGAAAGGGCCATCCATAGTGCGCGCATTGGCGGTCCAGATACGGTGCGACGGGGGATTGTATAGCCGCGGCTGCTCCTCTGCCGCCAGGTAACCATCCCAGAAGGCGGTGCCGTCGGCCCAGGAAACCGAACGGCTGCCATCCAGTCCCACGCGGCGGGGTATGGCCCCGCCCACTGTCCAGCCGATATTGCCGCGGCTGTCGGCAACCACCAGATTCTGGTGTGGTATACCCAACAGAGGGCCCAGGTCGAGTGCCTCTTCGGCGGTCTCGACCCCCTCCATCCGCAACAGATTGATATTGCCGCCTTGCAGGTCGTGGGCGACCCAGCGGTAGGCGAGGGGAGTGCCACTATAATCCTCAGCTACAACCGGACCCCAGATGGTTTTGCGCACCAGCAAGGTTTCCGGCTTTTCACCTTTGATCACAATCTTTTCGCGATCGACGGTGAAGGCCCGCCAGCCATCGGGTGTGCGATAACGGTCCCCAGCCTCGCTCACCTCCAGCGGGATCAGGTCACCCCAGTCGCCCATGGTGTTAGTAAAACCCCAGGCCACCAGGCCATTGCTGCCCACCACCACCAGGGGTCCCCCGGGTAGGGTGGCGCCGCGCATATGGCGATCCGTACCGGGAATTTGCCATCCGGCCCGATACCAGATATTGGGTACTCCCAGGGACAGGTGCATGTCATCGGCCAAAATAGCGCCCCCATGCCCGCTGAGGGCACCGCCCACTACCCAGTTGTTGCTGCCGAATACCTGGTCGTCGCTGGTCATTTCCCGGTAAGCGATAGTGTCGCCGTCTTCCATCAGAGCTGCGATGGGTGTGCGGGGCAGGGTAACCGGGCCGCGCGCGTCGCCAATCAGCGGGGCGTCCCAGCTACCGCCAGCGGGGAAAAAAAACTGATAGAGATCCGCCGGTAGCAGTTTGGCAAGTGCCGTATCGCGACGCTCGTGATCGCCGTTATGACTCTGCAGCGTCAGGTACATGCTGAAAATGGTGAGCATACTGTCCGCCGCCGTCCAGGGTTTCGGTTGCCGACGCAGTAGCGCATACTCCCAGGGAGGACGGCCCAATTGCTGCAAGCCACTATTCACCCCCTGCACATACTTTTTCAGTATCCGGCGGTGAGTCGGAGACATCGCCTTTATATTGCGCTCGGCCCTTTGACGGAACTGGTGCAGGCGGATCTCCCGGTCGTGCTCCAGTGCCACCGCCCCGAACAGCTCCGACAGCTCGCCGGCGGAATTTCGTCGCAGCAGATCCATCTGGAAAAAGCGCTCCTGTGCGTGCAGGAACCCGAGTGCGAAAGCAATACTGCTGCGGTCCTCCGATTCGATCAGAGGAATGCCCTGGGTGTCCCGGTAGATGGTCGCAGGGCTGTTCAGCTGTCCGGTTTCAAGTTCTCCCTCAAGTAGAGGCAGGCTGCCCCGCAGCCATATCCATGTCACCGCCACGGCCAACACCAGGACTCCTACAACTGTCAGCCCCACAAAGGTGAGCCAGCGTACAGCGGATACTTTTATGGCCATCAATGGGCTCCAGATTAGAGAGGTGTATTTTTATCGATGGGGCAGTCTACCAGCCCCGCGGGACAATCAAATTGTTGTTTTGAATGAAGCTGCCGTCATTGAATGGGCTCCCCGGAAAGAGCTGTCATGAAAGTCACAAAAGTTCATTTGTGGGTTTAACCGCCAATTAGAACTGACCAGTCAACGGGGAAAAGTCATATCGGGGCTTCCAATTTTTCACCGGAATCGTAACATGGTGCCAATTACTAGAAAAAATAATTCCCTTAGCTGATAACAACAAACGCGAGGACGCGATGATGCAAAGCGCCGATCAGCCCGGTAAAACCCGGCACTTCAGCCTCTCCACTCTCTCAGGAGCCATTGCAATTGCCACAGCCTTCAGTGGTGGCGTGCATGCGGCGGAAATCGAAGAGGTGGTGGTTACTGCGCAGAAACGTGCGGAAAACCTCCAGGATGTGCCGATTGCCATCAGTGCCTTTACCGGCGAAAACCTCAATGACCTGGGAGTCGAGAACCTTACCGATCTGGGTAAGTTCACCCCCGGGGTCGAGATGAACAACGATACCCCGCTACAGCCCACCTATAACGTGCGCGGTATTCAGACCGGTGATTTTACCGTTGGCTCCGATCCTGCAGTGGCCGTCTATGTTGACGGTGTCTACGCGAGTCGCGGTGCCGGTGCCGAAGTACCACTGACCGATATCGAGCGGGTGGAAGTGCTGAAAGGTCCCCAGGGTACTCTGTTCGGGCGCAACGCCACCGGTGGTGCCATCCACATCATCACCAAGAAGCCTCAGGCCGGCAATGAGACCGAACTGAGCCTGACCGCGGGCAACTTCGGCCGTCAATCCAGCGACTTGCTGCTCAATTATCAGCTGGCGGACAACCTGTACGGCCGGGCCACACTATCCAGCAACCGCCGCGACGGCTGGGCCGACAACCTGGCCGGAGGCTTCAGTGCCGGTGACCAGGATAGCCGGACTTACCGCGTGGCCCTGCTGTGGGAACCAGGGGACAATACAGAGGTGTTGTGGCGCGCAAACTACGGTGTTCTGGACCAGGGCAGTGCACTGCGCTCTTCCGTGGTTCCCTCGCTGCAGGAGCGTGATGGCGGTACCGACGTGTTTGGGGACTATGCGCTGGATACCCCGACCATCGAGGATCGCGAAACCTGGGGTTCCTCTCTGACCATCACTAAAGATTTCGACAATTTTACCTTTACCTCCATCACCGCCTATAGCGCCTTCGACGCCCATCTGCAGCAGGACGAAGACGGCACGGCACAAGCCGATTACATGTTCGGTTCCGCCAACCTCGACGACCAGAGCCAGTTCTCCCAGGAATTTCGTTTCAACGGCGCCACCGATAACCTGAAATGGACCCTGGGTGCCTCCTACTCACAGGAAAAGCTTGAGCATCTGACTGAGGCCTTTTTCACCACCGGTTCACTGGAGTCTTTCGCCGTGTACGAGGGTGTCCAGGCGGCCAGTGAGGGCTTGAACCTGACCACCACTGAGCTGGAAGATCTGGCCGTGGCGACGCGTACGCAGTTGAGGCAGGCCGGTCTTGAGGGCTTCGCAGTATCCAATTTCGTATACGACCTGCTGCTGGGGACCGGCTTATTGGATGCCGCCATGGCCGATGGGCTGGGGCCCCTGGGCCTGACCGCCGCCAACTTGAGTCGCGAGGATATAGTAACTCAGCTGATGGGAGGCATAGCCCCCTGGGTTGCCGGGGACAACCCCTGGAACGAGAATGTGCTCAATACCGGCGACTATCGCTCTGCGGCCATTTACGGTGACTTTACCTGGAGCCTGACCGACAAGATGGACCTGACCGTCGGCGCCCGTTACACCGCCGATAAAAAGGATTTCACCATTGAAACCGCTTATCAGAACCTGTTGCCGATCACCCTGGGTGGCGACACAAGACTGGTGGACGAGAATGGCGATCCCCTGACCATTACCATTCCGGTCGAAGTGCAGCCCGGCGTTATAGTGCCGGTAAGCTTGAACAGCCTGCCCCTGCCGCAAGTAGATATACAGCAACCTTTTGGTCTTGCCTTCTACAATAACGGCCAGCCGTCTCTGGACAGCAAGCTCAGCGATAGCTGGAGCGATATCTCCGGTCGTATCGTGCTGGACTACCGCTGGAACGACGATGTGATGACCTTCGTTTCGCTGGCCAACGGTTTCAAGGCTGGGGGGTTCAACAGCTTGAATTTTGGTCCTGGCGTTGATGCATCTTTCGATCAGGAAAATGTGGTCAATCTCGAGCTGGGTCTGAAGAGCAGCCTGTTCGACAACCGGGTACGCTTCAATGCATCGGTATTCTCCTATCAGTATGACAATCTGCAGGAGCTGGATCTGGTGGGCGCACCCATCCCCAGCTATAACCTGCGAAATGCCGATGCCGAGGGCACCGGCGCTGAAATAGAGCTGCAATGGGCCGCTACCGACAATCTGTTTATTGCCGGTAACTACTCATATCTGGACACGGAATTCACTCGCTATCAGATTATCGAGGCAATCGGTGAAACCGAAGCGGACTCGCGAGTTGGGCAGCCCCGGGTATCCACGCCCGAAAACAAGCTCAACCTGATGGCCGAGTACACTGTGCCCATGAACTCCGGAGCTGAGGTAAGGTTGCGTGCCGACTACAACTGGACGGACGAGCGTATCGGCTCCATCACCGATCCGGCACGTATCATTGATGACTACCAGTTGGTCAACCTGCGCGCCGCCTGGAACAGTGCTTCCGACCGCTACTCCGCCGCACTGTGGATGCAAAATGCCACCGACGAGGACATTGCCGGTGGCTTCGGTGGCACTGGTGCCGCCATCGGCGCCAGCCCCGGCTGGCGCTATCTGCCGCGCACCTACGGAGCGGATTTCACTATACGCTTCTAAGTAAGTCCAATCTGTTCCCAAAGCAAAAGGCCGGCAATCGCCGGCCTTTTGCTTGATCGAATTAGGTCCTGATAGACTTAGAAAGTGGCGTTAAATCTGTCAACTTTGTGGTTTATGCCATAGGAATTGCGCCAGAACTGCGTATCATGCCTTCAAAACAATTGTAGTTGGCCGGATCATGACCATATGTGAGCGTGAAGTGAACACGGAAGTTCAGGCGGAAGTCTTCTCGCGCTACCAGCGCATTCGGGGTGAAACAGAACACTTGGCGGAGCCTCTCTCGGCAGAGGATATGCAGTTGCAGTCAATGCCCGATGCCAGTCCCGGCAAATGGCACCTGGCCCACACCAGCTGGTTTTTTGAAACCTTTGTGTTGCAACAGCAGTCGGGTTACCGGTCCTTCGATCCCGCTTTTCACCAATTGTTCAACTCTTACTACAATTCGCTGGGTACGGCTTACAAGCGGTCGAAGCGGGGCTTACTGTCCAGGCCCCACATGGAAACAGTGTTAGCCTATCGCAAAGCGGTCGATACTGCCGTAACCGACCTTTTGGAAAACTCCCCGTTAGAAACCGACACCCTCGATTTACTGGTTCTTGGCTTGAATCATGAGCAGCAACACCAGGAGCTGCTGCTCACCGATATCAAACATGCTTTTTCCCTGAACCCCGCCCTCCCGGCCTATACAGACCCGGAGTACACGGACAACCAGGGTGGATTGAGTGCTAAGGCCCTCGACTGGCTGGAAATTCCTGCCGGTGTCTACGGTATCGGCAGTGAGGGAGAGCACTTTTTCTTTGACAACGAAGGGCCGGCACACCAGCACCTCGTTGGAGACTACCGTATCGCCTCCCGGCTGGTGACCAACGGCGAATACCTGGAATTTATCCAAGACGGCGGCTACCTTGAACCGCGCCTTTGGCTATCCGATGGCTGGGCCCTGTTACAACAGCAGAATTTGCGGCATCCCGCCTATTGGCACGAGCGGGAAGGGCAGTGGTATCAGTTCACCCTCTCGGGGTTGCAGCCTTTGCACAGTGATGAGCCGGTCTGCCACCTCAATTACTATGAAGCCGATGCCTATGCAACCTGGGCCGGCAATCGGCTGCCAACCGAATTTGAATGGGAAGTGGCCGCCTATCTGCTGCGCCAGCCGGACCAGTTGGCTAGCGCGAATCTGCTGGAAAGCCGCGCTTATCAACCACTGCGATCCCGTAGTGGCCGGCACCAGTTTATTGGTGATCTGTGGGAGTGGACTTCCAGCGCTTATCTGCCATACCCCGGCTTCAAAGCCAATGTCGATGCGATTGGTGAATATAATGGTAAATTCATGTGTAATCAGAAAGTCCTGCGAGGTGGCTCCTGTATCACGCCCGCTGACCACATTCGGCTGAGCTACCGCAACTTTTTTTATCCACACCAAAGCTGGCAGTTCACCGGCCTGCGCCTCGCGGGGGATCTGTCATGAATATGCCATTGAGAATTGTCCGGGACGATAACCTAGAGCGCACCGAATTTCTGCGAAATGTATTGGCGGGCCTAAGAAGTACGCAAAAGACCCTGCCATGCAAGTACCTTTATGATGAAACTGGCTCGCGCCTGTTTGAACGAATCTGCGAACTGCAGGACTATTACGTCACCCGTACCGAAGCTGAGATCTTCTCGGACTACCTTCACGAGATGGCGGCACGGATAGGGCCAAAAGCAGTCATTATCGAACCCGGTGCCGGCAACTGTGAAAAAGTGGAACCCCTTCTCGCCAAACTTGCTGATCCAGTGGCTTATGTGCCGATGGATATTTCTCCAGAGATTCTGCTGAAGGCAAAAGCGCGAATCCGCCGTCGGCTGCCAAATCTCACAGTACGCGAAGTGATTGGCGATTTTACCTGTGGTGAAATCTGGGAAGGGTTGTCCATCGGCAGCGGCCGTAACCGCGTAATCTTTTTCCCCGGTTCTACGGTGGGAAACTTCGAGCAAGAGGAGGCACAGCAGCTGCTGTCCTGTTTTGCCTCAGCGCTAACCTCTGGCGATGGACTATTGGTGGGCACTGATCTCGATAAGGATTCCGTAGTCTTGGAGCGCGCCTATCACGACAGCGAGCACCTTACCGAAGCTTTCAATAAAAATCTGCTGGTCCGTATAAACAACGAATTGGGCGGCAGTTTTGATCTGAATTTGTTTGCGCATCGCGCCTTTTATCATCCTTTACGCAAGCGGATTGAAATGCATCTGGTTTGTCTGGCGAACCACCAGGTCACCGTGGCAGGTGAAGAAATCAGTTTTCGGGAAGGGGAGACTATCCATACCGAAAACAGCCACAAGTACACCATCGAGAGTTTCAACCAATTACTCTGTGCAACGGGCTTTACACCGGTCGAGCACTGGTTAGACCCCGGAGCAAATTACGCGGTCCACTATGCGCAAAAGACTTGACTGGCACCAATTTAGCTAGATGAAAGGTTCACCACTGCAGTTTTCAATACAATACTGCCTGACGAATACATAGAACTCAGTTGCGTTTCTTATCTAGCAGACTACCGGTATCCGACAAAATGTTACTCCTGCCGAATTGAGCCTAAGTCGGTTTAGGTCTGTAATTATGAATACAGGTTCAATTGTGGTGGGGCAAACAATTGAATTCCCTATCATGGCCGTTTAGCAGGCAATTACAGTTAAAGTTCAAATGAAATAATAGTATTCGGCGCAAGTAGTGGATTGAGGCTCGGATAGGGTTCGATGCAGAGTTTTATGTGTGGCGGGAGAAAAGGGTTTTTTCTCGCCAATGACAGGTACTATACGTTTGAGATTGCTCGATTGGTCGACGCACTATGGTTTGTGGAAGCTTTTCTGAGGCTATGGCTCCACTGGCTTCTAAACTATCGTTCTCGTAAGTGGTGGACACTGTTTGAAGCTGCGCGGACTGGAAAGTGGAGAGCATGTCAGGCAAACCGCGAGCATAAAAGGTTAGAAGAAATATTGTTCGATTATGCGGTAAAATTCCCTCTGCCCCTCAATAAAATTTAGAAATTATAGCGTATCTCAGCTCCAAAGCTGCGGGGTTCTAAAATATTTGTGTAAGGCGTACCAAACACTTCCAGGGTGCGACCGCTCGGAATGGCTGCACGCTGGTTATCCAACAGGTTGCGCCCCCAGAGTGCCAGTTCGTAGCTGGCGCTGCTATTCTGCCATGACAGGCGACCGTTGAGACGTTTGTCGTCCACACCGATACCCTTGATGGCACCAAAACTGGCCAGGTAATTGGGGTCCAGCTGGTCGTTGTTCTCAGCGTAGATGTAGTCCATGTGTAACTGTATCGATCCCACAGGTATCGCCGGTGTCCAGTCCATGGCCAGGGTGTAGGCGGTATTGGTGGAGGATTTATCGCGATCCTGCTGTAATTCACCCTCTGCATCATAGAAGGGGTCCCATTGGGATTCCTGGTCGCGGATCGTGGTCACCAGGCCCAGGCGGAGTCTGTCCAAGGGAAGCCAGTCGAGGGTGATCTCGAAGCCGTTAAACTTCTGGTCACCATTGATAACCCGGGGCAGGGCGTTGGCGGAGCCGGGCGGTTTGCTCTCTACGCTGCGCTGGCGGTTGTCCACGACCATATCGAAATAACTGAGTTGTACGCGCAGATTGCCGGGCAGGTCGCCTTTCAGCCCAAGTTCGGTATTTATCACCTCTTCCGGTTCGATGGGTGTGTCGGCGGTGAGGAGATTGAGGGAGTCGAAGCCGCCGGATTTGTAACCGGTGGAGTAGGATAAAAATGCCATCGCCCGGTCGCTGAAATGATACTGCCCCACCAGGCGACCGGTGGTTGCGCTCCACTTATCGCTGGCCCGGCGCACACCCTGTCCGACGTTGTAGTTGTCGGCGGTGGAGAAAATCACCTCCTCTATTTCTGTGCGTCGCCCGCGGAAATTTGTACCGGGTGTCAGCCAGGTAAAGGATTTCTCGTCGGCACTGTAGCGGAGGCCGGCAATAAGGTTAAATTTGTCGGTAAAGGCATAATCCAGATCGAAATAGATGCCCCAGTTAGTAAAGTCGCCAGTGTTTTCCACCCGCTCAACCCAGTTCCAGTCTGCGTAGATAGGGCCAAGCAGCATACCGGTGCCGAGCACATTGTAGGCGACTATCTCGTATAAAACCCCGGTTTGTGGTAACTCGGACCCTGTCAATAGGGTGGTAAAGGTGGCCCAGTCGTCCGCTTCCCACAGATGATCGACAGTGTCGAGCGCAGCAAGCGCCTGATCAGCAGCCAGATCACCGGCACTGCCATCGCCCTGGTAACCCCCCACGGACAGCGCGGCACCGCTGGCGATCTGTTCACGCAGAATCGGGTCACTGATGATATTGGTGGTTACCAGACGGGTCAACGAGTTGGCGGTGGCAGTGACTTCGGTGCTCTGGAAGATGTTTTCGTGTGAGTAATTGACTCCCATGACCGCGGTCAGGCGCTCGCGGATGAAATTCACCTGCAGTTCGTGGTAGCTGATATCTGAGTCGAAAATATTGTTGGTATCCAGGTAGCGGCTGGGGTCGGCCGTGCCATCTTCCTCCTCGCGATTATAGGTTTCCCAGCGGCGGTAACTGGATACCCACTTCAGGCTCCAGTCATCATTAAAGCTGTGCATCAATTTGGCGTTGAGTGTGGACATAGAGCGGGTCTCGCCATCACCACGCACATCGTTTTCCACCTTGCCGGCGAAGGGGTCTGTGCTGAAACCATAGGGACTGACACCTATGGCCTGGCGAGGTGCATTACTCACCTTGTCCCAGTCGTAGGCAAATTGCACGGTGGTGCTGTCACTGATTTCCCCACGCACAGCCAGGCGGCCGCTTACAAGATCCTCGGCCCCTGAATCCGCACCACCGGGGTAAATATTCTCGACAAATCCATCGCGCTGGTAGCTGATCAGATTACCGCGTATAAACAGGTGGTCGGTCATCGGCTCATTTACCATACCTTCCAGCTGTCGCAGACCAAAGTTACCTATGCGCATTGAAACAAAGCCATCGAAATCGCTCTGTGGCGGATTGGGCAATATATTGACTGTGCCGGCCGCCGCATTGCGGCCGAACAGTGTACCCTGAGGGCCTTTTAGCACTTCCACCCGCTGGATATCTGTAAATGACATGGAGGTAGCCGGACCGGGAACATAGGCGTCATCGTAGAAAACGGACACCGAGGGGTCGCCGCCGGCACTGATGGTGGGGCTGCTGATACCGCGGATGCTTAACGCCGATTGAGTGATACCGGAGCTGACATCAAAGCCAGGAATATAGTTGGCCATATCGCTCAACCTGAGCGCATTGGTGTTGTCTATATCGTTGCTGGAAAAGATGTCCACGGTTACCGGCACGTCCAGTGCATTCTGTTCGCGCTTTTGGGCGGTGACGGTAACCTCCTCCAGGGTCAGATCTTCCGCCAGGCCCTGTGTGCTGATGGCAATAGCCAATGCCAGTGGACATCGTACAATGAATTGGTGTTTGCTCATCGAACTCTCCAGTGATTTGTTGTTATATGGGCACACAACTACGGTGGAGAACACCAAAAGAATAATGATTGCCGGTGTAAGGCTGGTCCTTTTTCCACAGCGTGCCAACTGCGGTGTACTATTATTTTCTTTGTGCTAGACCTTCAGAGCATCAACTCGAAATTATCACAATAGTTATCTTTTTTCTATACAGGTGTACCAGAACTGAGGAAATTTTTATTCCAAAAATGGCACTTTATTATTCTTTTTGATATTTCTTTTGAGGTGCAGGAAAAATTGATTGTGGGAATAGGGGGTTGTCGGGAGTTATTACTCAATAAAAATCTGCTAAATGCGTATGTATTTTTTGCAGGGATTTATAGATTATTTGTTAAGCCCAAGCTCCGCTTGAAATATTTTGACAGCGCTATCCCTTCTTGAATATGGCTTGACCTCCTTATGAGGCAGGATTATCGAAAGGGGGCCTGTTCTTTCTGAATTGAGGGCTAACCCGGAAGCTTCTTGTTAGCCGGTAACTCATTTGGTTGCCTCGTTAAAAGCAATAGTTATTTTTCCATTTGATTTTTTTTGTGGCTACTGAGGCCGAGTATAATCAGAAAAATTCGGTTGGCTGTGAATGTTATGAATACAGGTATTTTTTGAGTTTCGGTGAACACTTATCCGATAATTGGTTCGATTTCGTTCAACAGGAAACCCTACCATGGGGAAATTCCGGGTCCATTGGATTATCAGCAAATTTCCCCGAATGAAACTTGACGACAGCTGCTGCTGGATTGATAGTTGCTAAAGACAGTTGGTGGGTTTCGGCAATCCGGCGATTTTGCTACCGACCTTGGCGGGACTTGGTGGAAAAAGTTGCATCAGATAAATACTACGGCCCTTGTCGGCTCCCAGGTGCCGGCCTACATACTTTACCAGTGGGCGCATGGCAGGGGCCAATTCGAATTCCCGATAGAATTGCCGCAATAATTCGATAAGCTGCCAGTGGGCCTCGGTAAGTTCTATTCCCTCCCGTTTGGCCAGTGCCTGCGCCACTGCCGGATTCCAGTCGGACAGGTGACGAAGGTACCCATCCTTGTCCAGGGTGATGGCTTTGCCGTTGACTCGCATCGTTTCCATCACTGGAACCAACTGACAATGGGGTTGTGACGGGTACAGAGATCCACCCAGCCAGATTCATCCAGGGCCTGAACGCCGGGTCGCATGGGGATGCCCCTTGCCTGGGCGTCGGCTTCCAGGCAATAGACGGGCCCAACGGCCTCCCATTGGTTGCCCTGCAGTGCATAGACGCCATCTTCGATCAATAGAAGGGTGTCACCGTCGGCAAATGCGGAGAGGCAGTCCCTGAGCGCGTTGCTGGCAAAGGGCGATTTACTGACAATGTGCAGGGTCATGGTTAGAAATTCATTACTGAGTCGTAATTCCCGATAAAAGCACCGCTGTCGGCGACGGGCACTATTTCGAATTGTTCCCGGGCCAGTTGCTCTATGGAGAGGTGGCGTTGTGCCAGGCTTTTATTGCACACGTATACCCTTTCTATACCAAACATCGGCAGCGCCTGCAGGTTGCGCTGCAGGCTTTTCTGTCCGATCGCCTGGGGGGACTGCTGTGGCAGCAGCTGAAAGACGCCGTCACCGCTAAACAGCAGGTCCGGGGCCTGCTCCATTGCAGCTGCCGCCAGTACCGCCTCCAATCCCTCGCGTGCCAGTGCATTGCCATAGGGGGCCTGGCGGCATAGGGCCAGCAATTTTTTTGTCATGGCTCAGCCTCCGAAGGTGATCAGGCGGTCCGACCGGGCGACGGCGTCAGCCAGTTGTCCCAGGCCGGCCAGGTCGAAGCCTGGGGCGAGGTTGGCTGCGGGTTTCTCCAGCCGTCTGGCCTCCGCTTGACTGAGCAGACCCCGCCGCTGGGCGGCGGCGATGCAGATCGTCAGGTCGAGTTGGTGCTCCTGTTGCAGGGCCTGCCACTGGCTCAGCAGATCCGGCTCGTCCTGGGGCGGTGCGCTTAGGCCGCTGCCGTTGTGCACGCCATCGCAGTAAAAGAATACACGGTAGATCTGGTGCCCGGCGGCCAGCAGGGCGCGGGCAAAGCGCAGTGCCGTCAATGCGGACTCGGACGAGTGGGGGGCGGCGTAAACTGCGAGCGAGAATTTCATAGAAGGCTAAACGCAAAGTGCCCCGCAAGGGCGGGGCACCAATGGGTTCACCGCTGCGGGATCAGTCGTCGGAGGCGAAGCCGAACAGATGCAGCAGGGCAGTGAACAGGTTGAGTATATCCAGATACAGGGCGGTGGTGGCCATCAGGTAGTTGGTTTCTCCACCGTTGATGATGCGGCTGGTGTCATACAGGATAAACCCGGAAAATAGAAGTGCGATCACACCGCTCAACACCACCTGCGCCATCGGCAGGTAGACGCCGAAAAAGCTCGCGATCATCAGGCCCAAGGCGGATACCAGCACCGCGATCAGGCCCACGAACAGGAAGCCACCCATAAAGCTGAAGTCTTTGCGTGTGGTCAGCACATAGGCGGACAGGGCGAAGAAAACCAGCGCGGTGGTGCCCAGTGCCTGCATGACCACCTGTCCACCACTGGCGAGACCCAGGTAGTGGTTGAGCAAGGGGCCCAGGGAGGCGCCCAACAGACCGGTGAATGCAAATACTACGCCCACGCCGGCAGACGAGTTGGCGGTGCGCGGCAGCACAAACCAGACCAGCACAATGGCGGCGATGGAACACAGCAGGCCCAGTCCCCGGCCCATGTCCAGAGCCATTGCGATACCGGCGGTAAAGGCGCTGAAGAGCACTGTCATGGCCAGAAGGGTATAGGTGTTGCGTAGTACTTTGGCCGTTTCCTGACGATCCACTACGGCGGACTGTGAATAGACTCTTGGTTGCATTAGCGACTCCTGCTAGTGAACGATTGAGATGAATCATATCGATACTGGATTGGACCATCAAGTCGAAGTGTGGTTCTGGGGCTGAGCGGGCCAGACTTCAGCAGGGGTTGTGGCTGGTTAACGGCAGTTCTATGTCGACAATCAGAGGCAGGTGGTCCGAGGCCAGGCGGGTCAGCTCGGTGCGTGGCACCTGTATTTTGGTGACCCGGATGTGGCGCTCGATGAACACATAGTCAATGCGGACCTGAATCATGCGACTGGGGAAGGTGCCGAGCGCCCTGTGTCCCGGGGCATGGAGCTGGGCGTCGTGCAGGCGCCTGGCCAGCCGGTTGTATTCGACCGAGTTCGGCAGGGTGTTGAAATCGCCCATCAAGACCTTGGGGTCCTTACAGCGGGGGTTGGCGAGCCACCGGGGGCCCAGCAAAGCCTCTATCTGGCGCAGGCGCTCCGATTTGCTGAGGCCCAGGTGAGTGTTGATGAGGTGTATCTTTTCGCCGTTGTGGGTGATTTCGACCCAGACTGCACCGCGGGGTTCGTTCAGTCCCGGTAGAAAGCCGGGGCTGCCCAGTCCCGGTGGACCCGGCAGTGTCCCTTTTTTGATCAGGCGCATGGGCAGGTGAGACAGTATGGCGTCGCCGTAGCGCTCCTCCTCCAGGTGGATGGCCGGATGGAACTGAAACTCCATTTCCAGGTAGTGCGCTATCTGCTGCGCCTGGTCCACGCCCCCACTGCGGGCTCGGCTGACGTCCAGTTCCTGCAGCGCAACTACGTCCGGCTGGTAGCGGGCGATAATGCGCGCAATGCGTCCGGGTGCATATTTTCCATCCATGCCGAGGCAGCTGTGGACATTGTACGTCATGATACGCAGGGTTCTGGCGCCTACCGACCTGGGGGAGGGCAGGGCAAGTCTCGAATCCTGCAGGAACTGGTGTGCGGCGCGGCGCAGGTCCTCAGCCCGCCAAAAACCCTTGGCCGGCGTGTGAATGTCGGCGGGCAGCAGCGTGAAGCCGTTGGTTTCGTTGGGGCCCGGGCCGCCATGGGAGCCGTTTTCCACCGCGAAGGTCATGGGTTCCTGGCCGGCACACCAACCGAACATGAGGAAATCCCCCGCATCCGGGTGCCGGCACAACTGGGCCAGGTCCGCGGCGGTCTCGTCCCTGAAGGGATGGTCGTCACCGAGCAGGCGGGGGCCATCTCGCGGCAGTTGCACTGCGCCACTCAGGTGCCAGCCGGCCACGGGTGCGTCCGGTCCCTCCCCGTTTTTGTAGAGCACCAGCGGAACTCCGGCTTTCTCCACCACCGCGCGCGCTATGTCGGCGCGGGAGCAGCCATTTAGGCGTACGTTGTACAACATGGCCACAGGGCCCAGGGCGGCCAGCGCCAGGGGGGATTCACTGTGTACTGTTTCGCCCTGGTCTGAGGGGATCATTTTTTCGATCCACTCACTGCCGAACAGGCGCGCGCGCTGTAACTGCACACCCTGGTGGCCACTGCTGCGGAAGCCCTGGGCTTTCGCGGGCAGTTCAGCCAGAACTTCAGCCAGCGCGTCGGCCAGCGAGCGCCCGTAGCGCTCCTGGTAGGGTTGCGCATATTCCTGGCCATGGTCGGAGAAAATCCACACATCATAGTGCCGCCGCTGGGAGCGGTGCGCGGCCCGCCAGACTCTGGAGATGGCATTGTCGATGCCTTTGAGGGTCCAGTGCGCAAAGGCTGATCCGGGCCCGCGCCGGTGGGATTGTTCGTCGTAGCCGAGAAAATTGACGTATACGATAGGCAAGCCACGGGCTATGTCTATCTTGACCCCAAAGGTGCACAGTTCCCGCATCAGAATGGTCACTGCGACCCGGGTGGGCACGAACATCAGTTCCCGCCAAAGGTCCTGGCCGGCAATGATGCCGCGCACTGAGTCTACCAGCGCCAGCACCGATTCGATCAGAAGCAGGGTGCCGGTGCGGACAAAGCCCCAGAGATTGCTGAGCAAAACCAGTAGTACGGTAATTGGGCCGGCGTCCCGCAGGGCGGGGCCCCAGCCCTGGGAGGCGGGGCAAAAGTGGGCCTCGCCATCCTCGGTACCGGCGCGAAACAGGCTCAGGTAACAGCTGCCGCCACGCAGCAGGGGCTCGGTGTGGCAGGCTTTGAGTTTTTCCTCGACCCGTGTGGCTGTTTTGGGGTCGTACATCCTGACCAGTTCCTGGGTCTCGCGCATCATAAAGCCAAATGCGGGTACGATTGCGCGGACGCCGTAGAAAAGCTCTGCCTGTACCGCGGGGGTGGTGGAAGGAACCCCGGGGAAAAGATGCTGCAGGTGGTAGTGTTCCTTGCGAATCAGGCGGCGCAAAAAGCGCATCTTCCGGTTTGCGAGCGCCTTTTGCAGCTGTGGGTAGGCGAGGCCGTCGATCTGGATCAGAATCAGACCGTGGTCGTTGGGGTGGCTGTCGCTGCGCGAGAGCTTAAGCAGCTTCGCCATCCACTCGCTGCGGCTGAAGTGACGGCGCCAGCGGCGCAGACGGGACTCAATTCGGGATAACATATCAATCCGGGTGCCGGGGTTGTTCGCCACCCAGGGCGGCACCGGCGGCACTGGTGACGCCTTCGATGATTTCCCATTGTGCCGCAACCAAATGGCGCATGCGCAGCCACTGGGCATAAAGGGAGTCGTCCAGGCGCCAGTCGTGTTTTAGTAGCGGCTGATAGAGTTTCAATGCCAGATCGGCACAGGTGTGCATGGAAAAATGTTGTGCGGTCTGCAGGGCTGCCTTTTTTAATGCCTGCTGTCCGGCGCCGTCGAGCTGGTATAGCCATTCCAGCGCTTGCGTGAACTCTGCGGCGCTGCCAGGTGTTACCAGGCGACCGTTTACCCTGTCTCGTACCACTTCGCGACTGCCGCTGGCATCCACTGCAATAACCGGCGTGCCAGCGGCCATGGCTTCCGTGAGCACCATACCCTGGGTTTCGCTGGTAGAGGAAAAGACGAACGCATCCATGGCGGCGTAGGCATCCCGCTGTTCCACCCCCTGCAGGGTTCCGGGCATGTGCAGGCGGTCGATGAGCCCGCGACTGGCAAACAGGGCCTTAACACCTGCGGCGCTGGGGCCGCTGCCCACCAGCAGGAAGTGAACGTCGCTATGGGTTCGCAGAAAGCTGGCCACCACGCCAGCGAGAAAGTCGAGGTTCTTTTCCGGCGCCAGCCGGCCCAGATGGCCCAGCACAAAGGCCCCGGCGGGTATTGCCATGCGGGTGCGCGCGGAGAGACCGTCTCCGGGGGTGAACTGGAGTTCAGATACTCCGGTCGGAACCTCCGCTATCGGTGTAGTGACTCCCCGTGACTTCAGCAGCGTGGCCACACTCTGACTGGGGGCAAACACCAGGCTGGCCAGATTGGCGTAGCGGGTGGCAAGTTCGATTACAAATCGCTTCAAGACCTGTGAATCTGCCGGGACATAGTGGGTGTAGCGCTCATAAAGGGTGTGGTGGGTAAAAACCAGTGGCAGTTCCCGCTCCCGCGCGATACGCAGTGCGGTCATGCCCAGCAGGAAAGGGTGGTGGGAATGGACGATATCCGGTTGGAAATCCTCCAGTTTTTCCCGCAAGTCGCCGCTGAAAGGCAGAGCTACGGAAAAATCACTGCCATTGAAATTCTGCAGGGCGTGAATGCGCACAACGTCGCGCTCACCCCTTATCTCAGCCGGAAAAGTCGGCGCTACAACCAGCACCCGGTGTCCCCGCCGCCGGTATTCCTCACTGAAGGCAGCCACCGAGCGGGCGACCCCGCCCACATGCGGCAGGTAGGTGTTGGTGAGCATCACAATGTTCACGGGGCGGTAAGCTCCACCTGGCTGGTGTCCGCGCCCGCCACGGCTGCGACGAAACCAATAGGTCGCACCTCGATGGAGGGCTCCCGGCGATACCATTCCGCCATCCACCGGACCTGGGGCCTGGTACCGGGGATGATTTCCAGCGAGATTGTGCCAAAGCGGGTGAGGGCGGGGCCGAAGGTGATTGGCGCCCGAGCCGATTCGTCGGCGAGCCATTCCGGCGGCAAACCGGAAGCCAGTATGAGGGATTCGCCCTCCTCGCGCACAAAACAGTTGCGCTGCATGGCAATCCACTCCGCCGCCGCCCAGGCGTGTTGGCCGTCGCCCATACAGCCACCCAGGGAGTGGGGATGGATGGCTTCCGGCCACTGACCTGTGGGTGAGGCCAGGGCCGCGACATTGCGCATAAGCTGGAGGCAGCGGCTATCCCCGGCGCGCAGCATCACCTGGGCAATATGCAGGGTGAGGTAGGCATTGATACCGGAGTGGATCATATCCTGAAAGAAACCACCACCGACAAAGCAGTTGTCCAGTAAATACTCCACCAGGTCTGTCAGGCGGGGATCCTGTGCGGGATAGAGCTGCAGGGGGTAACCCGCGGCGATGGATCCAATGGCGCCGGAATCCAGCCGCCGATTCGGGGAAGCGGGCATCGCGGGTCGTCCCAGCCGTTCGGCCACCGAAGCCAGGCTGGCGTCGATAGTCTGGCGAAAATCCATCGCCTGGGTGGTAAAGGCCTCGCGCTCATGCTGCAGTCCGTCGCGGTCGCAGATGGCTGCGGCTGCCAATTGTCCGCCCAGCCCCCAGAAATCGTCCCAATAGTAGCAGTCGTTTGGACCCAGGTGCTCGGCGCTGAAGCCTGCCGGTAATAAGCCGCCGCAGCGACTGCCGTCCCTGGGGTTGCGTTTAGAGTCAATCCAGCGGGCCCCGCGCAAAACCGGTTCTCGCCAGCGGGACTTGAGGTGCCGATTGGTCAGTTGGCAGAAAAGATCGAAAATCCACAGGGCCTCTCCGTTGGAGTCCCACTCACCATCCTGGGAGTGGAAGAAACCATCACCCTTTTGCCGTTTCGGAAATTGATCCAGAGCCCGTTCGGCGCGCTCCACAAGTCCGGCATAAAGCAGTGACTGGATCATGAAAGCCGCATCGCGAAACCAGAACCGTTTGTAAGTGAAGGGGCCGGGGTAAACATCGCAGGGCGAATGCAGTATCAGGGTCCGTATGGCCGCATCATAGATAAACTGCAAATGCGGGTCTGGTACCGACAGGGCGCAGTGATTGTGCAGGCAGTCGGCCCAGCGCTGGGCGGGGCCGGAAGTATGTTTGTCGCTGTGCAGTGGAATATGCACGCTAATATCCAGTGGGTCGCCGGATTCAACGCGAAACATGGCGCCGGCGGTAGCCATGCCCACTTCACATTCGCTGTGGGTCCGGCCTCCAGTATCCTCCAGGTGCAGGAAAACATCGCCGTGCCGATAATCGGAGGCCAGATGTCGCTCCACCGGGCGGTCGAACTCCACCGCCTGCTTCTCCTCAATCAACCAGCTGCGGCGGCGCTCATCCAGCCGCACCTTGTGCAAAAAGCTGACACCCTCGGGGTTGTATGGCCGCAGTGCCACCACCAGCCAGCCGCCTTGCCGGCACTCAGCTGTCAGCTCCAGTACACACTGGCGATCTTCAATGCCGCCCTCGACCAAAACCCGGTTGCGCAGGCGGTTGTCACCACTGGCGGTTTCGGTGACCACGGCAATATTGCTCCCCATTTCAAGTTTCTGGCAGCAGTCGCCGGCCTTAGCCGGTATCAGCCTGTCGCCGCCGTCATCCACCACCCATACATCAATCGACCAGCCGTCGTAATAGGGCATCAGCAGACCGCGGGGGTCGACGATAGGCATTTCCTCGCAGTCTGGCTGGCCCACGGCGGTCCAGTTGCGGTGGCTGAGATTGCAGTGAGTGATGGAAAAGGCACGGGGAATAAACGACTTGTCGGTGGGGTCAAACTGGCGTTCCACCCAGTAGGGCCAGACCCAGTCCAGATTGTGCTGAATCACCTTGCTGTTCATTAGCGCGCGGGCGTGGAAAACAACTCCTGCGCGCAGCAATTCTATGGGTTCGGCAACTTCCGAGGGCTCCGAAAACCGCTGCAGGCGCGCCATCACCGAAAGCGGATCGAGAAAACCGTGTGCTCTGGCGAATTTGCCGACCATGAACCGCCAGGGCAACCATTTCATCCAGGGCATCAGAGATCCTCGATATCAATTTTTTGCGCCAGAGCGCGGCGGGCAAAACGCATCAGTCCTACCACACCGACGATAGCCAGAATGAATCCCAGCACATAGAAGGCCCATTGCACCGGGGTGCGCCCGGCGTCCATGCTGCCCATTGTGGCCAGGTCGGAGGCGATAGAACCTATATAAACATTGTGTACCGTCAGCGGGATGATGCCGATCAAATTGCCCAGAACGAAATCCCACAGGCGCACAGGCGTGAGACCGAAAAAGTAATTGGACAGTTTGAACGGAAATAGCGGCACCAGTCGCGTGAGCATAATCAAGCGCCAACCTTCGTCCCGCATGATTTCCCCCAAATTGGGCGGTTTCACGTGGGATAACAGCCAGCGCGAAGGGCGGGGCCCTATGCAGTAGCGGGCGATCAGGAACGCGATGGTGGCGCCGAGTACAGTACCGGCCAGGACGAAGATGGTGCCCTTTATCACACCGAATACGAATCCGGCCCCCATGGTGAAAACCACCCCCGGGGCCAGGCAGACAATTGCCGCCGCCATGATCAGAACGAACAGCAGGCTCGCGTGCCAGCCCTGGCCGTCGAGCCACTGAAGCAGGGTGACGAGTTGGTCGTCGAGATCGAAATACAGAATCAGGCCGAGGGCCAGGGTCACTACCAGGATGCAGACCACTGGAATCCATATCGGAGAACTCTTCACGCCTTTACCACGCCCCGAGTCAATACTGCAGACCGGGAACACTTCGCGGCCTTCCACTTTACAGCCTAGCCAACTGTCTGCGGCCATCCGCCTTTTGGTCCGATGCAGTGCAACTGGATCCTGGTCACTGAGTACTTGAGAGAATTCCGGCCCTCAGGCCACCAGGGATAAATCGGCGCTCCAGTTTGCTCCGTGAGCTATTTGTAGATTTATTATCAGCTTAAATTTATTTAATAAAATCAATTAGTTATAATAATTTTTTAAACTTAAATATACAGTTTGGATATATGCCCACACCCCTTATTCCTCCTGGTGACTGGGGTAATATCCCTGGCCTTGGAGGCGTCCCGGCATCCTGCTACACTCGGCCGCCCTCAAACGGCAGGCGATGCGATGCCCATGAAAGCTGCTGACCACGACACAAGCAGGGTTCAGCAAAGGTCCGGCGTGCCCACAGTGCCTATGGCTCCACTTCCCCTTTACTTTCAGAACGGCGCGGCGGTGACGGAATTGCCCCCGGACCACAGCATCTCCAATGGCCTGCTGGAAACCATGCGCTGTCAGGGTGGCAACTTGCCGCTGTGGCCATTGCACCTGGCGCGGCTGCAGCGCAGCGGCGTTTTACCGGCGGACCAGCTACAAAGCCTGGAACAGGGGATCAGGACGGCAGTGGACGGGCTGGAGGACCGGGCGCTGAAACTCCGGTTGCGATACGGCAGGATGGGCGGTGACCGCTACTGGGATCTGACTGTCTCGGAGTTGGATTCCGGCCCCCTGTCGGCACAGGGCGCCACTCTATTCCTGTGCAAGACCCGGTTGCTCACTTCCCGGGGCGTGAACCCCGGCTGCAAAACGCTATCGCGGAAACGATATAATCTCGCCGCCGCTGAGCTGCCGTCGGAGTGCGGCCCCTGCGAAGGCCTGCTGATGGACGACAGCGACCAGGTGATAGAAACACTGCATGGTAATATTCTGCTGCGGCAGGGGAGCGACTGGGTGACTCCGGACCTGATCGGCGCAGGTGTGCGGGGAGTGATGCGGGACTGGCTCCACAGCCGGATTCCCCTGCTGGAGCGGCCCTGCTCGCTGGACTCTGTACTGCAAGCACAAGAGCTGGCGGTGTGTAACAGTGTTCGCGGCATAGTCCCGGTGGTGGAACTGTTGGGTTTTCGCCGCTGGAGGCCCGGTGAGGCAACGCAAAACCTGCAACGGCTGGTCGCGGAAGGGTTGTGGTGAGTAGACAAGCAAATTGGAGGCGCCTATCCGTCGCTTTGTAATCGGCACTGTCCTGGTGGCGGCAGTGGTTTCGGGTGCTGCCCTGTGGGCGGCGCAGGCCAGCCTGGTGCGCCCGCTGGCCATTCCCGGGGAGGGGCTGCGTATCGATGTGGAGGAGGGGAACAATCTGTCCCGTGTCCTCAACCGGCTGAGCCGGCAGGGTGTGATCCAGTGGCCCCGTCTCGCAGTGCTCTATGCGCGCTGGCGTGGGGAAACGGCCATCCACGCGGGGGAATACCTGCTCCCTCAGGGTTCCAATGCCATGGATCTGGTGGGCCGTCTCAATCGCGGCGATGTAACCCGCTACCGTCTTACACTGGTTGAGGGCTGGACCTTTCAGAAGGCGCTCAATCAGGTCCGCTCCGGCCGGAAAATAGTCAAGACCGCGCAGGGCGAGACCGCAGAGGCAGCGGCGCAGGCACTGGGGCTCGCAGGGGAAAGTCCCGAGGGTTGGATTTTTCCCGATACCTATATCTATCGCTCCGGGACCAAGGATATGGATTTGCTTCGGCAGGCCCACAAGCGGATGCAACAGGTGCTGGAGGAGGAGTGGCAGGCCCGCGCTGCGGAGCTCCCCTACGACTCCCGGTACCAGGCCCTGATCATGGCTTCGCTGGTGGAAAAAGAGACGGGTCAGCCATCCGAACGCGAAGCCATTGCCGGCGTGTTCGTGCGCCGGCTCAATAGAGGTATGCGGCTGCAAACGGACCCGACGGTAATCTACGGCCTTGGTGAGACCTACGATGGCAATCTGCGCCGCGCTGATTTGCAGCGGCCAACACCTTACAATACCTATGTCATTCGGGGACTGCCGCCTACGCCGATCGCCCTGCCCGGGCGAGAGGCGATTCGGGCTGCGCTCAACCCCGCGGATGGAAACAGCCTTTACTTCGTCGCCAAGGGTGACGGGTATCACCATTTTTCGGCGACGCTGGCCGAACACAACCGCGCTGTGCGCGCCTACCAGCTCAAGCGCCGCAGCGACTACCGCTCCAGCCCGGCACAAGGGGACTGACTTGAAGCGTGGAAAATTGATCACCCTGGAAGGGGGAGAGGGTGTCGGCAAGTCCACCAACCTGCTGTTTATCACCCGCTGGCTGGAACAGCGGGGCGTCGGTTTCGTACAGACCCGGGAACCCGGCGGCACACCTCTGGCAGAGCAACTGAGAGAGTTGCTGCTGAGCCGGCGGAAGGAGCAGGTGGACCCCACTGCAGAATTGCTGATGGTATTCGCGGCCCGCGCCCAGCATCTGGCGGAGGTTATCCAGCCCGCACTGACAAGGGGTGAATGGGTGATTTGCGATCGGTTTACCGATGCAACTTATGCCTACCAGGGCGGCGGCCGGGGGCTGGACGGCGTGTTGATCGGGCAATTGGAGCAGATGGTGCAAGGGGAACTGCGCCCGGACAAGGTGCTGTTGCTGGATCTGGACCCCCAGGTGGGCCTGCAGCGGGCTGCGGGAACAGGGGCTGCGGACCGCTTCGAAAGTGAACAGATCGCCTTTTTCGAACGGGTAAGGGCGGCTTATCGGGCGAGGGCCGCGGTGGCACCGGAGCGCTATACGATCATCGACGCCAGTGCATCTCTCGAAAGTATTCAACACCAGCTTCAGTGTGAGCTGGAACGCCTTTTGCTGGAAGCTTAGGTGGCCAGAGGTGGATTATTTTGGGCAGGGTTTTGTGATGCGCGCACCCAATTATTTATATGCAAATCGGTAGGTTAAATATTTAACTTAATGCTTGATCTCGGTTTTCGGGTGAGTGGACTTAAATAGGACGGGATAGGTATCCAGTGCCGGACAGTAACAAATACACGCCATCCGCGACCCCGTCACCTCTGCCCTGGCAGGGGGAATCCTGGCAGCGGCTCGGCGCCCAGTGGCGGGCGGAACGCTTTCCGCACGCCTTGTTGTTAAGCGGGCAGGCGGGTCTCGGTAAACGGCGTTTTGCAGAAGCTTTTGTCGCGCTGGCGCTGTGCGAGCAGCCGCGGGATGGACTGGCGTGTGGCGACTGTCGGGGCTGCCGTCTGTGGCAGGCGGGTTCGCACCCGGATTTTCTCCGGGTCGAGCCGGACAAATCCGGTGGTCCCATCAAGGTGGAACAGATTCGCCGGTTGGGGGAATTTGTTGCCAGGACCAGCGGCAGAGAGGGGGCGCGGGTGATCTGGCTGGCACCTGCGGAGGCGATGAATGCCAGCGCGGCCAACGCTTTGCTGAAGAACCTGGAAGAGCCGGCAGCGGCGGTGATCTTTTTGCTGATCACCGACGCAGCGGCAGGGCTGTTACCGACGATTCGCAGCCGTTGCCAACTGTTGCCCTTTGCGGCGCCACCAGAGGATACGGCGTTGAGCTGGCTGAAGGCGGGCGGTCTCGATGGCGAGATCGGGCGGCGGGTACTGGCGCTGGCGAGTGGTGCGCCGCTGTTGGCGCTGCAGCTGGCGGAACCGGAGTTCCGGGAAGCCCGTGATCAGTTCCTACAGGATCTGTCAGCGCTCAGCCGCGCTGGCGCTAGCGCCGTGGCGATAGCCGGGCGTTGGGCAACCCCATCCGGCGATATAGAACTCACTATGTTGCTGCAGTTCTGGCAGCATTGGGTTACGCAGATGCTGCGTGCGCGCAGTTGCGATCTGACCCTGGACCCGCAAATCATGGGATTGCTGCAGCGACTGCCCAGGGTGGGGCAGAGAGATCTGCGCGCTCTGTTCAGCTTTTACGATCACCTGTCCCAGGGGCGCCAGGCACTGGTGAGCGGAGCCAATCCCAATCGGGTTTTGCTGCTGGAGGAACTGTTGGTGCGATGGGGGAGGCTCTACCAGTGACCGGTTGCGACGAAGCTACCGCACCGGTGAGGTGTGGGTTCTGTGGAATCTGGACAGCCGCCGGCTGCTCGGATAAGTTATCCCGTTACGGGAACAACAGGGGGCGATCATGAAGGCCATGGGAGGCGGTGCCCGCAACGGCATCCTTTCATTGAAGATTCGCGACAAGTCGGTGCTCTATGCGGCCTATATGCCGTATGTCAAAAACGGCGGCCTGTTTATCAGTACGGACAAGGCCTACAACCTTGGCGATGACGTTTTCCTGCTGCTCAGCCTGATGGATGAGCCGGAGAAGGTCCCGGTGGCGGGTAAGGTAGTGTGGGTCACCCCCACCGGTGCCCAGGGCAACCGCACTCCCGGCGTGGGGATCCAATTCAGCGATAAGGACCACGTAGCGCAAAACAAGATTGAGACCTATCTGGCCGGATCGCTGGAATCGAACCGACCGACTCACACGCTGTAAATACCCCATGCTTGTTGATTCTCACTGTCACCTGGACCGGCTAAAGCTGGATCAATTCGATGGCGGCCTCGATGCCGTACTGGCGTTGGCCCGCGATCGTGGCGTGCATAAGTTTTTGTGTGTGGGCATCAGCCTGGACAATGTCGAGCGGGTAGTGGAGCTGGCGGCCGCTTATAGTGACGTGGTCTGCTCCGTCGGTGTGCATCCACTGGATGTGGAGTCAGGGCTGGCGGAAGTCGACACCCTGCTGGCGCTGGCACGCAAGCCTGGTGTCGTCGCGCTGGGAGAAACCGGTCTGGATTTTTATTACAGCACCGACACCAAGGAAATTCAGCGGCGCAGCTTTACCGCGCATCTGCAGGCGGCCGGGCAGGCCGGGCTGCCGGTGATAGTGCACAGTCGCGATGCCCGCGAGGAAACCATCGACCTGATTCGGGCCCATGGAAATCCGGAGCACGCCGGGGTACTGCACTGTTTCACAGAGAGCTGGGAGATGGCCAGAGCCGCGCTGGATCTCAATTACTATATCTCCCTGTCCGGCATAGTGACCTTCAAGAATGCGGCGGCGCTGCGCGACGTTGCCCGCAGGATCCCCCTGGACCGACTGCTGGTGGAAACCGATTCCCCATACCTGGCACCGGTTCCCTATCGCGGCAAATCCAATATACCCGCCTATGTACGCGAGGTGGCGGAGTTTGTCGCAGATCTGCGCGGCTTGCCCTTCGAACGGCTGGCCGAAGCGACCACTGAAAACTTTTTTCGCTTGTTTCCCCGGGCCATTTGAGCCCATTACAGGATTTTACTCTCTATGATGCAGCGACAATTGCAGCTGATGCTGACCCTGCAGGATGAAATCAATACGCTTGTCAACACTGACTGGCGGCAGCAGAATTTTCCCTGGTACCGGGCCATTTGGGTGGAGAGCGCCGAACTATTGGATCATTTCGGTTGGAAGTGGTGGAAAAAGCAGGAGCCGGAGCTGGACCAGGTCAAGCTGGAGCTGGTCGATATCTGGCACTTTGGCCTCAGCCTCGAGCTGCAGCAGGGCAGTCCGGATCAAGTGGCCAGTGCCATGGAGGCGGAGCTGAGCGGGCAAAATAGAATTGCCGGCGATTTCCGTGCGAATCTGGAGACTTTTACCCTCAATACCCTCGCCAGCCGTCAGTTCGATCTCACGGGATTCGCGCAACTGCTGGCCGACGTGGACATGGGTTTCGATGAGCTCTACCGGCGCTATGTAGGTAAGAATATTCTCAACCGCTTTCGACAGGAACACGGGTATAAAGACGGTACCTACGTCAAGGTGTGGTGCGGCCGCGAGGACAACGAGCACCTGGCCGAGCTTACCGATAGCCTGGATACGGGCGAGGCGGACTTTGCAGAGCAACTCTACAGGGCCCTGGCGGAGCGTTACAGAGCCGTGTCCAAAGCTCCGGCTAACTAGGACCTGTTCACACTAACGGGCGGCAGAAAGCCTTCCCCGGCTTTGCCCGGTCCGGGTTTGCGGCAGATGTCCCCATGCCCTCCGTGTCGGATCAAGCGGTTGCGCGCTTGATTTGCGACCCGAACATCTTTGCTGGGGGCAGCAGGTTGCTGGAGAAGCCGTTTCACTGGCCTGCCAGGGACCGGGCCAGGTGAAATTTGTCCCCAAGTCTCTATAATGCGGCCCGCCTACAATCGAGGGAGAACCATTGTGAAAGCACCTGTACGTGTTGCCGTCACCGGCGCGGCTGGCCAGATCAGCTATTCTCTGCTGTTCCGCATCGCTTCGGGCGAAATGCTGGGCAAAGATCAACCGGTCATTCTGCAACTGCTGGAAATCACCCCCGCTCTGGAGGCACTCAAAGGGGTGGCCATGGAGCTGCAGGATTGCGCCTTCCCGCTGCTGGCGGGCATCATTCAAAGCGACGACGCCACGGTGGCGTTCAGGGACGCGGACTACGCCCTGCTGGTGGGTGCCCGCCCGCGGGGTCCGGGAATGGAACGCAAGGACCTGCTGGAAGCCAATGCGGCAATTTTCTCCGCCCAGGGCAAGGCACTGAACGATGTCGCCTCCCGCAGTGTCAAGGTGCTGGTGGTCGGGAACCCGGCCAATACCAATGCGCTGATCGCCCAGCGCAATGCGCCGGATCTGGACCCGCGCAACTTTACCGCCATGACCCGCCTGGACCACAATCGCGCACTGTCGCAGCTGGCGGACAAGACCGACTCATCGGTAAACGACATCACCCATATGACCATTTGGGGCAATCACTCTTCCACCCAGTACCCGGATCTCCACCATGTAAAGGTTGCCGGTGGCAACGCTATGGATAAGGTGGAGCAGAGCTGGTACGAGGACGATTTTATTCCGACCGTCCAGCAGCGCGGTGCGGCCATCATCAAAGCCCGTGGCGCTTCTTCCGCTGCATCAGCGGCCAACGCTGCCATCGATCACATGCGTGATTGGGCGCTGGGCACAGCGGATGGCGACTGGACCAGCATGGCGATATACAGCGATGGCTCCTACGGCATAGAGGAGGGTCTGATTTACTCCTTTCCCTGCACCTGTCGTGATGGGGACTGGAGTGTTGTTCAGGATCTGGACATCAACGAGTTTTCCCGTGAAAAAATGCTGGCCACCGAACGGGAACTGATCGAAGAGCGTGACGCGGTGGCGCATCTGCTACCCTGATCCCTTCGGAATAGCTGCCCGGGGCAATCCGCCCAGTGAGCGGATTGCCGTTTTGGGTCCGCCGTTCCAGCAACGCTGTGGTTCGCTTCTGGAAAGTGCCGATGCCCAGACCCGGTTAAGCGGGCAATCCAATAGCTGATCCTTCACCCATTGGATTGTCGCCCTTGAAAGCCGGGCAATCGTGCGACAGGGGCTGCGCAGGCCTCCATCCCGCGGCGGCATTTCCTTGTAACCCATTAACCCGGCAACTTATAGTTGTCGGGTTGCTAACTGTCCGGCCGGGCGCGTATTTCAACTATTCTCTGTTGCGCGTCTACACTGAAAGGACCCGCCCGGCAACTCCGCTGAGGCAGTACTGAACTAACCAGAGGTTCCCTAGCTGGCCTGAGGACACTGTGCCATGGTTACTGAAGTGGGCCGAACCTCTCCGCGCAACGCCTGTATTCTACTGGCCCCGAACCAGTCCCTTTCGCTGGCCGGCAACCTGTGGGTCCTGGTTTCCCTGCTCGCGGTCTCTCTGGGTATCAGCATCGCTTTCGCTCTATCCGGGGCCTGGATGATACTGCCGTTCGCGGGCCTGGAAGCCGCCTTGCTGTGTATTTTGTTGGGTTATGTCTACCTGCAGGGGACCAGGCGCGAAGTGATCCGAATCGATGGTCAGCGGGTAATACTCGATTGTTGTCGGGGGCATCGCCTGCGCAGTATCTATCGACGCGAGTTTATCCGCGACAGCTTGTCGGTCCTGGTGCGGGTGGAGGCAGGCAGCGGGCAACCGGCATCGCTGAGCTTCAGTGGCCCCGAGGGTTGTCTTGAAGTCGGGGGCTTTCTTACCGACGCGGAACTGGCCGATCTGGTGTGCAAACTGGGTCAGTGCGGAATTTGCGCACGCAGGGAGCGGCACTACCGCGAAAAAGATTTTTAGCAATGCCCGGCAGTATTTTCATTATAATCGCCAGCATTTGAATCGACGTTACAGGAGGGGAGGGGCATGGCTTTTCCAAAATTGGGCAATCTCGCGCCGGTATTTACGCTGACGAATCAGGATGGCAGAAAAGTTTCGCTAAAGGACTTTCGTGGCAAGAAAAACCTGGTGTTGTACTTCTATCCGAAGGCGCTGACGCCGGGCTGTACCACCCAGGCCTGTGGCATCAGGGACAGCATCGACCAGTTCGCAAAGGCGGACACGGTGGTACTCGGTATCAGCCCAGACCCCGAGAGCAAGTTACAGAAATTCATCGACAAGCACGGCCTCAATTTCGATCTACTGGCCGATGAGGACCATAAAATCGCAGACAAGTACGGCTGTTGGGGGCTGAAGAAGTTCATGGGCAGGGAGTACATGGGTCTGCTGAGAACCACTTTCATTATTGATCGGCAGGGTCGCCTGCGGCACATCATCGACAAAGTGAAAACCAAAAGCCACCACGATGATGTGCTGAGTTGGATTTGCGATAATCTTGAGTGAAGGCAGAAAATAAATCCGAAAGGTTTTTGGCCTGTTTACGGTTTCGCTTTGTCGGGTGATTATTAAGCGGTTGGGTAACCTCAGACCTGGAGGGTGCCGGTTGTTGCGACTATTTGTTTGCTCGACTCGGATGAAGGCCTCCTCCAGTATAATCCCTCACCGCCGGTGGGGTTATACCGTCGCTTTGGGCGCCCTTCCCAGGGGCGCTGGTTTATAAGTTCTTTTTTAATTGATAAAGCAGATCCTGCGCATGCCTCTATAACGCAAGGGGCTAATTGCTCGACAGCCCAGCCGAAATTTTAAAATTATCGAAAATAATTTGATTAGAAGGGCGGGTGACGTCGAAACTAACTTCCACCTGACGGTGAGGTCAAATCGCTGCCGGGTTGGTGTGCAACAATTCGAGTACCAATCCACGGTTATATGAATAGATTCATTGATTGATAAGTCCCGTTTCTATGGTCTGTAAGATTGCTACGGCGTAAAAATCCCTTTTGTGTTATTCCGGACCCCACTGGATTATCGAATTAATTAGTATAGGGGTACGCCAAATTGGCGTTTGACTGTTTTTTCACAATCGTCAAAAAAAAAACCTCCTGGCATCCCTTGCATTTCAAATCTTGGTCTATACTCGACTGTGTGAAGGAAAGGTGCGCCGGTAACCCAGTTGTATCCCTTTCGGGAGTTGCCGGGGCGCTAAGTAGTTTACAAATTGAACAGCTCTATGGAGGGTTCGATGTCTGCTTCAGTAACATCCTTTCAATCGGTTCACGACCCGCTCGCCAGGCGGCGATGGGACAGACTGAGGTGTTAAGGGATTCGCAGGATGCGGACAAAGAAAAATAACTACGGCTCACGGAACTTATAAGGAGCAGCTCGATGAATCATATTCAACCAGACCAAACCTCTCTTTCCGAAGACAAACCACTCCAGCAGGCCATGGCGTCGGGAGATCCCAATATTCTCGACCAGCTACTGGCACCGCCGGAGGCCACCAGCTTTGGCATAGCCGCGCGGGTAATCGATGTACTGGAACAGCGCATAGGCAAAGCATCGCTCGCCATTCGCCCGGTGGCGTCGGACCTCAGCATGTCGACCCGCACGCTTCAGCGCCGCCTGCAGGAGCACAGCCTCAGCTTCGCGTCGCTGCGCGACCATGTCCGTTTCCGCCACGCGGTGCATTTCCTCAAGGATACTGCGCTGAGTGTGGATGGTATTTCCAGGATCCTGGATTTCTCCGACCGGACCAGCTTCACCAGCGCCTTCAAGCGCTGGACCGGTATGTCCCCAACCGGCTATCGGCGTCAGGTTCGACAGCGCTTCTAAATGTGTCACAGGGCCGCGCGGCTTCGGTCGCGCGGCCCGCCCGACATTGCTTCCAAGTGTTAAACCCGTTAGAGTTGGCGGCAAATTTATAGGCTGACTCTTATCGAGGTTTGCGAATGAGTTTTTTTATCCCCACTGCAATGGCACAGCAGGCGGCTCCCGCACCGCAGGGTAATCCGATGGTGACCCTGCTGCTGTTTGCGGGCCTGTTTGCCTTTATGTGGTTGTTTATTATCCGGCCACAACGCAAGCGCCAGAAGGAACATCAGGAACTGGTGAGCGCTTTGAAGAAGGGCGATGAGGTGGTCATGAGCAGCGGTATGCTGGGCCGTGTCGAAAAAGTAGACGATGACTACATACTGCTGGAAGTGGCTGACAAGATGTCGTTGAGGTTCCAGAAGGTGGCGGTGCACGCGGTTCTGCCCAAGGGTACGATCAAAAACGTCTAAACGGACCGGATACAGCTGTACCGGAATCGTCTGAGCCCGGCCCTGGCCGGGTTTTTTGTCCACCCTCTGTGAAGGTGCGCCATGTCTCTCGCCTTTCCCGCCCGGGTTTCCCTGGCCCAGCTCCCCACTCCGCTGCAACCACTGAATCGCATCAGTGAAAAGTATTCAAAGCCCTATGGCGGACCGAGAATCTGGGTCAAGCGTGACGATTTGACCGAGAGCGGCATGTCCGGCAACAAGCTGCGCAAGCTGGAGTTCGTCGCCGGCGCCGCACTGGAACAGGGTTGTGATACCTTGATCACCTGTGGCGGTATCCAGTCAAACCATTGTCGCACCACCGCCCTGGTGGGCGCTCGGCTGGGGCTGCGCGTGCAGCTGATATTGCGCGGGCAGCACAGTGGCGCAGCCGACGGCAATCTTCTGCTGGACGAACTGGCGGGCGCCATGGTGGCTTTTTATTCACCCGGGCAATACTTCAGTCAACTGGAGCAGTTGTTCGAGCATTGGCGTGACTATCATGCACAGCTGGGGCACAAATCGCTGAGTATCCCCACTGGTGCCAGTGACGGTTTGGGCATCTGGGGCTATATCGCCGGGGTGCAGGAGCTGTTGGAAGATTGTCGCAACGCGGGGTTCGAGCCGGAGCATATAGTCTGTGCAACTGGCAGTGGCGGTACCCAGGCGGGTTTGACCCTTGGGGCGCACATCGCCGGCGTCCGGACCCATGTCACCGGCTTTGCCGTATGTGACAGTGCCGATTATTTTCGGCGCAAGGTGCTCGAGGATGTGGGGCAGTGGCGGCAGGCCACGGGCAGCAATGCCGATGAGCGGGCCCTGGACATTCGCGTCAATGAGCACTATATCGGCCCGGGCTACGCACTGGCGGAGGAGCCGGTTTACCGGGCCATCAGCGAAGTGGCCAGGCTGGAGGGGCTGATACTGGACCCGGTTTATACCGGCAAGGCGTTTTATGGACTGCTGCAGGAACTCAGCAAGGGGACCTACAGCGATTGTGACAACCTGGTATTCGTGCATACCGGAGGGCAATTCGGCCTTTTTCCCCACCGGGAACACTTCTCTTTCCCTCCCTGAACAGGCTGGTTACTGTTCTAGGTGCCGGGAAACTGCTAACCTGCGCAGCGAATCTGGATCCTTTTTGTTCACAAAACAATCAAAACATAGTAACAGTAGTGAGGGCTTCGCTTGGAATCTTTTAATCATCTGCTGCTGACCCTCGATGGCTTCCTGGGTTCGGCTTTCTGGTTTCCCTGGGTTTTGCTGGGAGTGGGCTTCTTCTTTACCCTCTATTTGGGATTTCCCCAGATCCGCTATTTCGGCCATGCCATCAAGATAGTAAGGGGCAAGTACGACAAACCCGGTGACCCGGGGGATACCTCACATTTCCAGGCGCTGTCCACGGCGCTCTCGGGTACTGTTGGTACCGGTAACATCGGCGGTGTCGGTCTGGCAATTTTTCTCGGTGGGCCCGCAGCCCTGTTCTGGATGTGGGTGACCGCGTTTCTCGGCATGACAACCAAGTTCGTCGAAGTGACCCTTTCTCACAAGTACCGGGTCAAGGCCGCCGATGGATACTATGCCGGTGGCCCCATGTATTACATGGAACGGCGCCTGAATATGAAATGGCTTGCGGTTCTGTTTGCCATCGCCACCGTCATAAGCTCCTTTGGCACCGGCAGCCTGCCGCAGGTCAACAATATCGCCCAGGCAATGCACGATACCTTCGGCCTCAACAAGGCGCTGACCGGTGGCGTATTGGCTATCCTGTTGGGCCTGGTGATCATTGGCGGTATCACCCGTATCGCCAAAGTGACCTCCACTATAGTGCCGGTGATGGCGGTGCTCTATATTGTCGGTGCGCTGGCGGTGATCATCTACAATTACCAGAACATCATTCCCTCCTTTGAGGCGATTTTCCGGGATGCCTTCAATGGTACCGCGGCGGCCGGCGGCTTCCTCGGCGCCACCTTCGCCTACGCCTTCAACCGGGGCGTCAACCGCGGGCTCTTTTCCAACGAGGCGGGGCAGGGGTCTGCACCCATAGCGCACGCCTCAGCAAGAGCCGATGAGCCGGTTTCCGAAGGTATGGTGTCACTGCTCGAACCATTCATCGATACCATTATCATCTGTACCCTCACCGGATTGGTTATCCTGTCTTCCGGTGTCTGGACCGAGAAGCATATGAATCGCTTCGAGCGCGCGGATCTGCTGGTGGTCGATGGCACCTATTCGGATGCCAAGGCGGAAGATGTACAGACGCTGTTCAGTTATCTGAGCGGCGGCGACAGCGAGGTTAAGCCTTTTAACGGTCACCTTGTGGTGGCCGACGGACGTGCACTCAATGAGGAAGAGTTCACAGTAATCAATGCCCGCTCAGTGGCGGAGGATGTTGAGTATCGTGTGGGCGAAGATGCGTTCAGTGGTGTGCTGACGGTAGTCGACGGCGAGTTCGTGAATCCCGATATTGAAATCTGGGGTAATTCTCTGGTGCATTCCGTCGCCCTGACAAATATTGCCTTTAAGCGGGGATTCCTGGGAGATTACGGCAGCCTGATTGTCACTCTGGGTATTCTATTGTTCGCATTTTCAACGGCGATCGCCTGGTCCTACTATGGTGATCGCTCCATGATTTACCTGTTCGGCCCCCGAGCGGTCATGCCCTATCGCCTGGTCTATGTGGTTGCCTTCTTCTGGGCCGCGATAGAGGATACTACTGTGATCTGGAACTTGTCGGCGGTGACCATTGTAATTATGACCCTGCCCAACCTGTTTGGTATTTCCATTCTGGCACGGGAAATGAAGGGTACGGTCAAGGACTACTGGAAGGACCCGAGTCACAAGTAGGTGAAACCCGGATAAAAAAGGCGGCCTTAGAGGCCGCCTTTTTTAATGGTGATCAAATTCAGACATTGAGCAGCAAATACTCCCGCTCCCAGGAACTGATCACCCGATTGAACTCTTCATACTCATCGCGCTTGATCGCACTCCATGCGCGGACAAATTTGTCTCCAAACATCTCTGCAGCCTCATCACATTCCGCCAACAGACTCAGCGCATGTTCCTGTGTCCGCGGAAGCGAAATAGGCTCGTAGGAGCAGTCACCTTCATAGGGCTTGTCCGGTTCTATCTCGTTGATGATGCCCAGATAGCCACAGGCCAGCGAAGCGGCGATCGCCAGGTAGGGATTGCAGTCTGCGCCCGGAAAACGATTTTCCAGGCGTTTTCCCTGCGGTGCGCTGTCCGGTACCCGCAGGCCGGTGGTGCGGTTGTCATAGCCCCAGTGCAAACTGGTCGGTGCCGCCATTTCCGGGGTGAAGCGACGGTAGGAATTGACGTTGGGCGCAAAGAAACTGATAAACCCGGGAATGTATTTTTGCATTCCGCCAATGAAGTGCATAAAAGTCCGGTTTTCTTCGCCCTGAGCATCCACAAAGATATTCTGCCCCGTTTCCACATCCACGATACTCTGGTGAATATGCAGGGCGCTGCCGGGCTCGTGTTCCATTGGTTTGGCCATGAAGGTGGCGTATATACCGTGCCGAAGCGCGGTTTCACGCACAGTGCGCTTGAACGTGAACACCTGATCCGCTAGCTTCAATGGATCCCCGTGGAGAAAATTGATTTCCATTTGCGCAGTGCCGGATTCGTGAATCAGTGTGTCGACGTCGAGTCCCTGCGCTTCGGAGAAGTCGTACATATCCTCGATAATGGGTTCGTATTCATTGGCAGCATCGATACTGTAGGACTGCCGCGTCTTTTCGGTGCGCCCGGACCGGCCAACCGGCGCTGAGAGCTTTTCATCCGGGTCCAGGTTGCGCTTGACGAGATAAAACTCCACCTCTGGCGCCACCACCGGTTTCCAGCCCCTAGCTGCGTACTTGTCCAGGACAAACCTGAGGATATTGCGGGTACTGATCGGATGCAGCTGGCCGTCCCGGGTAAAACAGTCGTGTATGATCTGTGCGGTGGGCTCGTTGGCCCAGGGGTTAAGTCGCACCGAATCCGGGTCTGGAACCAGCAGCATATCCGTGTCCGCAGGGTCCACCAACTCGTTGTGCTCGTCGACAAAGTCTCCCGTCACTGTCTGCACCAGGATGCTCTCCGGCAGGCGGCTGTCCTGAGCCAGGAACTTGGACGTGGGAGTGAATTTTCCCCGCGCATTGCCGGACATATCGGGCACCAGACACTCTACCTCGGAAATATTATGCTCTCTGAGCCACTGTGTGATTTTGTCCATTGTTCACCTTGCTCGAAATGATCCGCCCCTGTGGGCAGTGCTGTGTATCGCTCAGTTATATGGGGCGCGCTGGAGGCCTGTTGCCTTTGCCGCAGCAACGGCATGGGCTGACTTGCCTGCGCAGCACAGAACTCTGCCTCTCGATCCATGTCTCCAGGGGGGATCGAGTTTAGTGTGAATAGCCCTTAGTATACGCACCGCGCCTGCGTTGGCAGACTGCCAGGTGACAGTCGCTTAAACACAGCCGCCCATCCGCTGGCCGGTGGATTTTCCGGTGCACAGGTTTTGATTATTGCAGAAAACCGAATTATTATTCAACTTTACTGAAGAGTTATTCGGTTATTCCCTGGACACCACTGGAGAAAACTCTATGTCCGCCAACGGCACCGCTGACATATTCCCCGGGCACGTCGAGTCCTACTATGCTGCCAGCGCCAATACGACGTCCGCTTATCCTTCGCTTGAAACTACTGTCGATGCGGATGTCTGTATCATTGGCGCCGGTTACACGGGCCTATCCTCCGCTTTGCACCTTGCGGAACGCGGCTACAAGGTAGTAGTCCTCGAAGCTGAAAGGGTCGGTTGGGGCGCCTCCGGACGCAATGGTGGGCATGTGGGGGTCGGCCAGCGCCGGGGACAGGATGACCTGGAACATATGTTCGGCCTGGATACCGCCCGGCAGCTGTGGGACATGGGTGTCGCGGCGGTAGGGTTAGTGGAGGATCTGATCTCGCGCCACGGGATTCAATGCGATCTCAAACGCGGCATTATGCACCTTGCCGCCAAGCGAAGCCACGATGCTGACCTGGAGCAGGAAGCGGCGCTTTTGCGCCAACGTTACGGATACGAGCAGATCCAGTATATCGGCCGCGACCAGGCCAGAAGCCTGGTGGGATCCGAGCGCTATTATGGTGCCCAACTGGACAGTGGATCTCTGCACCTGCACCCCCTGAATTTTGCTCTGGGACTTGCGGATTCGGCCGCCAGCGCCGGGGTGGAGTTTTACGAGTACAGCCGCGTGACAGGCTATCGGGGTGGTAGCCCATGCCGGGTGGAAACTGCCAAAGGGCAAGTAAACGCCAAGAATGTGATCCTGGCCTGCAATGGCTATCTCGGTCGGCTGGAGCCGCGCCTGGCGGGCAAGATAATGCCCATCAACAATTTTGTCCTGGCCACCGAACCCCTGTCCGAAGCACTGGCGAAAGAGTTGATAGGCAATGATTACGCGCTGCAGGACACGCTGTTTGTGATCAACTATTGGAAGCTTTCCGGTGATAACCGCCTTATTTTTGGTGGCGGCGAGAACTATACATCCCGGTATCCGCAAGATGTCCGCAGTTTTGTCCGCAAATATATGCTGAGAGTCTACCCACAGTTAGCGGGCACCAGGATTGACTTCGGCTGGGGTGGAACCCTGGCGATTACCCTCAACCGCATGCCCCACATAGGCCGCCTGGAGCCCAACGTCTATTACGCTCAAGGCTACTCCGGTCATGGAGTGCCCACAGCTACCTTTGCCGGCAAGGTGATTGCCGAGGCGGTGGCGGGGACAGAGGAGCGTTTTGACGTATTGGCGCAGATACCGACTCCAACTTTTCCTGGCGGCACCCTGTTGCGCTGGCCTGGCCTGGTGGCCGGTATGCTCTATTACGGCCTCAAGGACAAGCTTGGGAGCTGAGATCAACGGCATGGCGCAGGATAAATTTGAATAATAATTCGGTTTATGAGATAACCGAGATTAGCAACTTCATTATCGTTGGGTGCGGCCATCGCTGTATCGGGTGGACAACCCTGAACAAAAACAAAGACGGGGGCTAAGATGCCTGTTAAAGACTTGTACTTGCAGTCCAGTAGAAACCTTCTCGCTTCCGCCATCGGTGGTATTGTCATTGCACTGAGTACCGGCGCCTCTGCCGCCGAGATTGAGGAGATCACCGTAACCGCACAGATGCGCGCCGAATCCCTCAAGGATGTGCCCATAGCGGTCAGCGCTTTCACCGGCGATATGGTCAAGAAGAGCAACCTGAACGATTTCAAAGACCTTTTTGCCCTGACCCCGGGTATTTCCGGTGAGACCAATGACTCCTTCTTCGATGCAGTATCTGTGCGCGGTGTGAACAACAACAGCTTCGGGAGCGGCAGCGATCCCGCGCTGGGGGTTTTTCTGGATGGCGTCTACCAGAGCCGCACCGGGGCCACTCCCAGTCTCTACGATCTGGAGCGGGTCGAGGTGGTCAAGGGACCACAGGGTACCCTGTTTGGGCGCAATACCGCTTCCGGTGCCATCTCCATGGTGGCGCGGAAGCCCGGCGACACCTTTGCCGGGGACCTTTCCATTAACGCCGGAGAGTACAATCGCGCTAACTTCGAGGGTGGCGTAGACCTGCCACTGGGCGAAGACTTCGCCGTGCGCATCGCCGGAATACACCGCCAGGAAGATGGTCACATCGAAAACCTCGCCGGTGGACGGGACCTGGGGGCCAGCGAAACCGACGCTGTGCGGATCACCACCGTTTACCAGGGTTTTGACAGCACCTCCATTACCCTGATGGCGCAGTACGAAGATCGCGAGGGTGACGGTACCATTTACCGCGCGCTGGACACCGACGGTGATTACGATCAGGTGTACAACGACGCCCAGGGCAAAGACGAATCTGAAATTGGTGATGTCATCCTAACCGTGGAACACGACCTGGCCAGTGGCACCACTCTCTCCTCCATCACCGGTTACAAGACCCACAATTACAGCTACCTGGAGGATTTCGACGGTACCAGCGATCCTATCGATGTCTACACCCGTGATCAGAGTGGTGACTTTTTCAGCCAGGAATTTCGCCTGACCTCAAACAGCAGTGGCCCCTTCAACTGGGTCTTGGGAGCTTCCTATTATCAGGAAGATCTCGATGCCTCCTTTGCCGGTACCGACAATGAGGATTTTATCTGCGACGGTATCTATGCGGTTGAGTGGGAGGAGGGATTGGATAGCTTCGATACCTGCGCGAGCCTGCCCCAAGACGTTCTCGACGAGGCGTTTGGTCTCGAGGGTGAAGCCTGGCAATACGCCCCCGGCAGACTCTCCATCGAAGCCGCCGATACCCGTGGCGAATACTCCGGTTGGGGTGTGTTCGCCAATACTACTTTCGATCTGACTGACGCCACCACCCTGGGTCTGGGGATACGCTATACCGAAGACCGGAAGAAATTCAGCGTGGATTCCCCCACTCCCGAGACGTTTACCAGCGGTTGGAACTACCAGGCGTTGTACACGGATGGCCCCATCAGCGGTGACAATACCTGGAGTAACGTATCCGGTCGTGCAACGCTCACTCAGGTGCTCAGTGATGCAGTCACGGCCTATGCCAGTGTCGCGACCGGTTATAAATCCGGCGGCTTTGACTATCTGACCTACCACATCATCGACCCCGCTTACGGCACCGACGAAGACAGCCAGGCCCAGTGGCTGGAAGAACAGGGTTACGAAGTAAACGCTGGTAATGCCGAACCCAACCGCTTTGACGAGGAGCAGGTATTGTCCTATGAGTTGGGCGTGAAAGCGCGCCTGCTGGATAACCGATTGGCGCTGAACGCGGCGGCCTTCCACTATACCTACGATAATCTGCAGCAGGCGTTCTTTGTCGGTGCAGCGGCGGTAACCCGCAACGTAGGGGAGTCCCAAGGCCAGGGTCTCGAAATGGATGCACGCTGGTTGATTACCGATAACCTGGATCTCTATCTCGGGCTGGCATGGCTGGATACCGAGTTCAGTGGCGCACCCCAAGAGTTGTGTGAGAGCTGTGATGGCAATGAAATGGCATTGTCTCCGAATTTTTCCTCCTCCGCGATCCTCACCTACTCGCACATGACAGACCTTGGTGAAGTATCCGTATCCACCGAATACAATTATACCGGTGAGCAGTTTTCCGACCTGGAGAACACCGAAGAAGTACGGCTCGATCAGCGTAATATCATAAACCTGCGCGTGGCGCTCACTTCCGCCGACGACAGCTGGACAGCGGGCATCTATGCCGAAAATCTCACCAATGAAGAATACTACCACTGGGGATACGCGGAAGCAGACTACAATCTGCCAGCCACCAAGACAGATCCATCCCGCGGTCGTGTTCTCGGCGTTAATCTGGATTACCGCTTTTGAATCGCAGGCCGCCTCCATACCAAAGCCGGCAGTGATGCCGGCTTTTTTGGCCGCAGATACCCACCGAATAGCTCAGGTCAAAGCGATGGTTTTGGTGGTAAACTCCACCCCATGCACAGGGGGAGTCCGCTTTGTCCAATATTGAACAACGTAAACGCAAGAGCCAACTGGCCCCCCGTCGGGCTCCGGTTCAGGCCCGCGCACGGGAGCGTACCCGGCAGATTCTCGACACCACCGGGCGTCTGTTGGAGGAAGTGGGCCTCAACGATCTCACCACCATCCTCATTGCCCGGGAACTCGGCGTTTCTGTGGGTTCCCTCTACCACTATTTTCCCAACAAGCATGCCATCCTTTACGCTATGGGAGAACAGTGGCTCACCAGTATGACAACGGCACTTGAAGCTCTGGCGGACTGTGAACTGGAGCTAATGCCGCTGGAACAATTCGTGCAGGAGCTGCTGGACAGGCTGGTCGCTGTTTACCGCGAGCAACAGGGCCTGCTGCCGCTGGTACAGGCCATGTGGGGAATACCGGAATTACACGAACTGGACGAGAGGCATGACGAACTGGTGATCAATCATCTGATCGCCATGTTCAGGCGCCTCGATTTTCTGTGCCCGCCCAATGAATTGAATCGCCTCGCGCGTGCCACCCTGGAGTCCTGCCATGCGTTGTTGCTGGTAGTCGTCAACCAGTGCGGGGTCCGCTCCGCACGCACCCAGGAGGATTTGCAGGCGATGCTCCTGACCCTGCTGAGTCGCCACCGAAGGGAGCGCCGGCCGGCTGGACTCGACGACGTGGAGTCCCCCTGATGCACCTGTCGAACAAACTGGTGATTGCAATATCGTCCCGGGCCCTGTTCGACTTGCAAGATAGCCACCGTGTGTTTGAAGAGCGGGGGCTCGAGGCTTTTGCCGCCTATCAGATTGAAAAAGAGAACGACGTTCTGGCCAAGGGCGATGCCTTTCCACTGGTGGAAAAATTCCTGCGGATCAACCAATTGCTCAGTGGCGAAGCTGGCGTTGAAGTAATTCTACTGTCCCGCAATAGTGCCGACACAGGCCTGCGGGTTTTCAACTCCATTGAGCACTATGGCCTGAATATTACCCGCGCGGCCTTTTGTAACGGCGACAGCCCCTATCGCTATATTGCGCCATTTGGGTGTCACCTGTTTTTATCCAGTGACGGACAGGATGTGCGCCGGGCGCTGGAACAGGGGGTTGCGGCTGCAACACTGGTCGCCGGCGGGGAAGGGCACCGCTCCGACCCCATGCTGCGCTTCGCATTTGACGGCGATGCAGTCATCTTCTCTGACGAGGCTGAGCAAATCTTCAAGCGGGAAGGGCTGGCCGCATTTACCGCAGCCGAGCAGGCCAGGGCACAGACACCGTTGGGAGGAGGGCCCTTCAAGGGATTTCTCGAGGCCCTGCAGCGACTGCAAGTGGAGTTCGGCCCCGATTGCCCCATCCGCACCGCCCTGGTCACTGCCAGATCCGCGCCGGCCCATGAGCGGGTCATTCGCACCCTGAGGGAGTGGAACATCCGCATCGACGAGTCGGTGTTCCTGGGTGGACTGCCCAAGGGAGAGTTTCTGCGCGCTTTCGGAGCTGACGTATTTTTCGACGATCAGCCCAATCATTGTGCATCCGCGGCGGAACATGTGGCCACTGGACATGTGCCCCACGGGATTGCCAACCTGGAAGACTAGGCGTTGTCGGCATCCGTCCCTCTGTAATGGTCGGAGTTCTGCCCCAGGCCTCCCGGCAAAATTAGGGGAAAGAGACAGGTTGGCCCGGTATTCAATGGGTAATGGCGCCTCTTGCGGTGTCTTTCCTGCGCAAATTCACCCCGTTATTTGCCCAGCAAGATACTTGGCTGCTATTCTTTTCTTGCATATCTTTCCGTAGTTTTATAACTGTACATGGAGAGCCACTTCACACAGCAGGGGTGGCGACAATAGGGAAAATTACCAAGGGATCGACTATGAAGCTGCAGCAGTTGCGTTATATCTGGGAAGTTGCCCACCACGACCTCAATGTATCTGCCACAGCACAGAGCCTGTTCACCTCCCAGCCCGGTATCAGCAAACAAATTCGATTGCTGGAGGATGAGTTGGGTGTGGAGATTTTCGCTCGCAGTGGCAAGCACCTGACCCGGGTCACGCCCGCTGGCGAGGCAATTCTCAAAACTGCCGGTGAAATCATGCGCAAGGTGGAAAACATCAAACAGGTTGCGCAGGAATTCAGCAATGACCGGAGAGGCAGTCTGTCTATTGCCACTACCCACACGCAGGCGCGATACGCACTGCCTGCCGTAATCAAATCCTTTATTACCCGCTATCCGGAAGTGTCCCTGCACATGAACCAGGGTACCCCTATGCAGATTTCGGAGATGGCGGCGGACGGCACCGCCGACTTTGCCATCGCCACCGAAGCCCTGGAGCTGTTCAGCGACCTGGTCATGATGCCCGTATACCGATGGAATCGCTGCGTCCTGGTGCCGCGGGATCACCCTCTGTGCAGTACCTCCAGGCTGACCCTGGAAGAGGTCGCAGAGCACCCCATTGTTACTTATGTATTCGGATTTACCGGACGCTCCAAGCTGGATGAAGCGTTTTTGCAAAAAGGCCTGTCCCCGAAGGTGGTGTTCACCGCCGCCGATGCGGATGTCATCAAGACCTATGTGCGGCTTGGCCTGGGTATCGGCATCGTAGCCGACATGGCGGTGGACGAAGCGGAAGAGGACCTTGTAGCTCTGGATGCCAGTGGGCTATTCGAATCCAGTATCACCAAAATAGGCTTCCGCAAGGGCATATTCCTGCGAGGCTTTATGTATGAATTCATCCAGCAATTTGCCCCACATCTGACCCGTGAACTGGTGGACCAGGCAGCCTATGCTTCTTCCCGCGCGGAGGTGGATGAGATCTTTGCCGGTATGGAGCTGCCTGTATATTGACGATGGATGTGCTCTCCCTCATTGCATAACCCTCTACCAGCTCAACTCTTGTTTGGCGGCGTATATCGTCAAACTCGATTATTTTACGCCTCTCTGCTTCCCACTCTTAGCTCGAACCTTGCGTTCTGTGTGGACATAAACAGTATCGGTTGTGGCCATACTAGAGTGCCCCAAATCCTCAGATAGATCTTTGAGTGGGCGCCCGCGCTCAATTTCCATGCTCGCACCTGTGTGTCTGAGCCAGTGTGTAGATGCTTCTTTAAGTTTCTGCGCACTATCTTCATTCTCAGCCTGACGCATTTCATCGTAGGCCCGATCTAAAACTTGCTGGACTACGCGGGTAAGCTGCCGGGAAGTCATACCGCCTTGTCCGCGAATTTTCTCGACGATGGGCTGAATCTCCCTTGAAGTTGGCAGTGGACTTAAGCCTCTATAAGCGCGATACCGTTTGAGAAATGGAATGAAGCTATCTGGGACCGTTATATCGCGTAATTTTCGGCCTTTACCGAAAATCTTTAGCCACCAGTTGCCATCAGAATCTTGCCAAAAATGGCTCATGATAGGGGTCCACTGGGGACGCTCAGATAACTCTGATATTCGCAAAAACAAGGCTTTCAATGCACAAATTACAAACAAGCTCCGCTCATAGATAGGATCTTCGTTGGCCATTGTAAGTGCAACATCAAACACATATTGCCACTGAGCCTCGGTAAGCCGTCGGACTTCCTTTACCTGGGCATCCTTAATGAAATGACGGCAGTCGCGTTTGGCAATCTGCGCAGGATTACCGAACAGATATTCCTCGTCCATCAAATACTTATAGAAAGCAATAATCCCGGTAAATGTGGCGGATAAGGTTTGTTGTGACGGCTTGTACTTTTTTTTGTCAGAAGCTGAGTTACTAGTGTCACTGTTTTTTGGCAGCTTGAGCTTATACGGCGCCCACGATTTGTTCTGAATATATCGGCCGTTGTTGAGCATGAACTTGCCGTGGTTGGCCAGGCAGATCCAGGATACTGGCGGTTGCCAGCAGAAATCCGCATACTCGAGAATATCGGCCTTGCGCAGTCGCTCCATGGGTGTACCTTTGACGAGGAACACCCACAACAGGAAACGTTCGGTTTCATTTCGGAAGCGTGTAAAGGTATGCTCGGACTTGTTACGGCCCGTGTAGTTCAGGAACTCCTGACCCCAGTGCCAGTGGGCTTGCCACCAGGGCTCACCGGATTCCAGAAAGTATCGGACATCTGGATAATCATTGAAGCTGAAGTCCTTGAGTTCGCCATATGTGGGATATAACGGAATGGGTTTACGAATTGCCATGAGTAAGCCTGAAGTCCGGGTTTTCAATTGGAAATTCATTTTACTGGTCTTTATATTCTATGTCTAATGCTAAACAGTATACGACATAGCGAGAGGCTTAGTGGCACATGGGCTGTAGCCTGCCCGACGACATAACCTCGATTTTAGTTGATTAGCAGCGCCCCTCCTCTGTCGTTCAATCTAACCCGATTTGCGACCACCCAGCATGGTGCAGTCACAGTGTTTTGGGCCGTGCGTAGATCTCCCCAAACTCAATATCGAAGTCCACCAACTCCGGTTGAATGCGCTCCAGCTCCGTACACAGGTCCACACACAGGTCCACCAGCGCCGCCTTAACCCGGTCCGCGGACTCCATGGAGCCGGTAAAGGCGCAGTGCGCCGGGCAGCGATAACCCGAGTTGATCACCATTGGTTTCTTAAACCGCTCCCTCACCCTGATCAATCGGTGCAAGGTGTCATCCGAGAAGTGGTTTTTGCCACAACAACGGCAAGCCAACTCCTCTTCCGTGAAGTAGTCGTTCTTGAACATGGGATCACCGGAAATAAAAAAACCCGCCAGGATCAACCGGCGAGGTTGTGAGTTAGGGGAGTATTTGTTTTACAGTAAAAGCCGACTTATGGCGGCCTATCAGGATGATAGCTGCACATACTTCTGCTGCAGCTTACCGGAAAATAGCAATTTCACTGCGCACTGTCAATACATACAGTCTGTTTTTTTGTCCAAGCTTTCAAAGTAACCTCAGTGTTTAGTTAGGCGCCAGTCCTTTCTGTGTACATACTCCATGATTTTCAGAAGCATATTCTTTGGAGGCAGAAGCCCGCTCCGCCGTGTATGCCAAACTCACACCACGCATAAGCAAACGTAGTTTATCCAAAACCAACCAGGCTGTGTAGGCGCCGCTAATATGAGGTTCAACAACCTATGGGTATTGTTTCAGAATTAGACGGATATTTCTTCAACACAAACCGGACAACTCCACCTCAATGACACAATCGCTATTAAACATAAGATCACCAGAGCCGGAAAAGCCCGCACTGGACGGGCTTAATTTAAAAAAGATGAAATTTCTCTAGAGATAGAGCTAACAAACATTTCTTAAAAAATAAGACACTGAAAGCCTATAAGCTTACCTGTACGCTCAGAGTATTTGGGATTGATACCCCAGCCACCAACACAAACGCTATCCGGGAAGTTTCCTGACTGCCCTGGGAAGGTAAAGTTCCACGAACTAGGGCAATAGGTTGTCCCAGAAAGGTGACCGCCACAAGTATAAGCGCCTTCGCATAAATATTCGATGCAAGAACCTCCACCAGACACAACAGGATCAGAATAACTGATAATTTGCTCAGTAGTAACAATATTATGATCACTAGCATAAGTTGAAACTTCAGCTGACATAGTGGTAACCGCAAAGAAACAAAATACAGCTGTTACGAGCAATGTAGATATTTTAAGCATTGCATACTTCCTTGTTATTGGTTAATTATTAGTTAGAGTTACTAAAAAATTTACAAATAAAATCTGAACTGCCAGATCAAATTATCAATAGCAATCTATTTCATCAATACCAATTAGAAATATTAAATTCTTTATTAATAACTTTAATTATAAATTTAGTTACTTCACCCTACATAAGATAAGTGATACTCTTCTTTAAAAAATCAAATAATGCTTTGAAAGAAGATAGCCATGAAATCGTATTTAAATATGCTGCAAAATAGTAAAAATATTTAAGTTAATCCATAAAAATTACAAAGCAATTCATATTCTATTCGAAAATCATGGAGGAAACGAAAATTCGATGAAATAAAGTCAAAAAGCGATACCGTAATGAAGAATACATAAAAAGGAAATTATTATAAAGGATAAGAACATGAAAAAGCTTTTCAGATTTCGGTTTATGAATTATTTATGCATCTCTTTTTTTTTATTAGCGGTAAGTGGAGTTGTCAAAAGTCAGGAAACCAATCAACTAATTATCAAATACAAGGGAAAAATCTCAGGTCATCAATTTGCACAAAAACTAAATGGAATACAACAGGTTGCTTCACATTACGGCGTTGCTCTTTCTAGCCAACGAACAATGTCCTTGGGGGCAGAAGTTGTCCGTCTTGACAAAAAGCTTCCAGATGAGGTAGTTGAAAATCTTGCTAAAGCGATCGCTAAAGTAGACAGTTCCATAGAGTACGCAGAGGCAGATACCTTGATGCAACCTGCCTTTGTCCCAAATGATGCTCGATATAATGAACAATGGCATTACTTCGAAAGCACTGGCGGCATAAGGGCGCCCAGTGCATGGAATAAATCAACTGGCTCGGGCGTTAATATAGCCGTAATTGATACTGGATATCGGCCACATGCTGATCTCACTGCGAACATTTTGCCTGGTTATGATTTCATTCACGATCCTAATGTATCGCTGGATGGTGACGGTCGTGACAGTGATGCGATCGATCCAGGTGATGGATGTTCTGGACGGGCAGATTCATGGCATGGTACGCACGTTGCTGGAACGATAGCGGCCAAGACGAATAATTCTATAGGTGTTGCGGGCGTGGCCTTTGACGCGAAGATAGTACCGGCTCGTACTTTGGGTTGTGGTGGCGGATATATTTCTGATATTGCTGATGCGATCACCTGGACCTCCGGTGGCAATGTCCCTGGTGTTCCTACAAATGCCAATGTAGCGAAGGTGCTCAACCTGTCTTTGAGTGGTTCCGGCGCTTGTGGTGAAACCTATCAAAAGGCCATCAATGGCGCCACGGATAGGGGTTCAGTCGTTGTTGTTTCTGCAGGCAATCAAAACACTGATGCCTCCACCCGTCGCCCAGCTAATTGTGATGGTGTTATTACTGTCGCTGCTACTGACAGAGCAGGAAATAGAGCGTATTACTCAAACTTTGGCAACACAGTTGAAATCGCAGCACCAGGAGGGGAAACTTCGGGTAACAAATCAAACCAGAATGGCGTCCTATCTACACTCAATACAGGAGTAACCTCCCCGGGTTCTGACACCTACGCTTTTTACGAAGGCACATCCATGGCCGCGCCGCATATCGCCGGCGTGGCGGCACTAATGCTGTCCGTACAGCCGAAAGCAACGCCAGAGCAGATTTCAATAGTTCTACAAGAAACCGCAAGAATAGCGCCAGGTACCTGCAATGGTTGTGGCGCAGGAATTGTCGATGCTGCAGCCGCAGTTAACGCTATGGACGATCTTCTTGTTGGACTGTATCGTTATTGGAATAGCGCGATTGGTGATCACACTCTCACAATCGATCGAAATGACAACCTATATGCATTTCTTGGGTACTCACTTGAAAAGATAGAAGCATATGTATCCTCAAAACCCAGATCTGGTTTTGTGCCCTTAAATCGCTATTGGAATGCAACACTGGGTGATAGTTTTCTTACTATAACGCGCAATGACCCAGGATTTGCTGCATTTGGCTATGAATTTGTGACAGAGGAAGGATATGTTTCCTCTAATTCTCGATCTGGTTTCGCACCTCTAAATCGTTATTGGAATCCCGATCTGGGGGATCACTTCCTTACCATTCTTCGAGATGACTATGCACTTGGCATATTTGGGTACACATTTGAAAGGATAGAAGGCTACGCGCAAAGTGAACCATATTAGCGAAACCTTCAGGTCTAATGAGCGGCCGCTAGTGAGGGTTAATAAAATACCAGTCGATCGTTAAATGTTTAGGTTAGGCACAGCTTCCATTAAATCACAGGGTCGTGATTTAATGGAAGCTGTGCTTAATCAGCTGCTTAAATGTAGTAGTTCAGACGGGCTGTTGAAAAACCACCCATTTTTCTCTTATTACCCGACTTCCCAATGCGCTGACCGCTCGACTGCCGTTGGAAGGAATTCGAGGCGATAGCCATCATTTTTTACCCAGACGCCCTGAACGGCCCTCCAGGAAGCCATATTTAGAATTTTAATCGCTAATTTACGCAAAAATGGGTTCATCGCTGCCACCCGTTTGAGGTTTTGCGTCAGTGCGGTCAGGTAAAACTGAATTTGGGCATTTGCCAATCCTCGGTATTTGGCCCGTCGGAGACAGTGGTTATCTTTCGCCTCGCCGAACAGCCCTTCCACTTTCCAGGCTCGCTCCGTCAGTTTGAATTTGAAGAGTCTGGTACTTTGCCTGCGGCGGACCTTGTCTATATGACTCTGGTGAAGACTCCTGTATACGAAGCGGGCTCGGTTTTTCTGTGAATCAGGTAAACAGGATGATCGCATCGAGCAGGTCTTACAATGTCCTCCCAAAATACGATACCGTTTCATAGCCCTCAACAAGTAGCGGGCTACCTATTGAGACACAAGCAGGTGTCGTTGCACCATGAGACGATTTATCAAATTGTTTACGCCGATAAGGCTGAGGGTGGCGACCTTTACAAACACTTGCGAGTGCTCTCCAGGCCCTACCGA
>NZ_JBFRBC010000014.1:0-104454 GCF_040932045.1 Microbulbifer sp. TYP-18 | reverse complement strand
CTGCGACAGCCGCCGCTCGGGCGTGGCCACCATGGCGGCAAGCAACTGCTGATAGTGGGCCAACAAGCCCTCCGCCCAATCCGCCTCAAACAGGTCGCAGCTGTATTCCAGACGAGCCGAAACACCCCCCGATGACATTGAGATTTTCAGCGCAAGATCGTACAGGGCAATACAGGCGCTGCCTTCGAAAGAGCTATCCACAGGAGACCATTGAGCTGGCCCAGCTTCATGGTCTCTTTCCACAGTCATCAGCGCCTGGAATACAGGCGCATAACTCAGGTTGCGCTCCATACTCAACTCATCCACCAACTGCTCAAAGGGCAGCTTACCGTGTCGACAAACTTGTTCCCGAACCCTGGCAATTTGGCGAATAAAATCCAGTACTCTTGGATCGTCGCTCACACAGCCGCATACCGGCAGTGTATTAGTCAGCGGGCCCACCACCGCCCTAGCGTCCTCCCCCGTGCGATAGTCAATAGCCGTACCCACGGCAATATGCTCCTGCCGCGTGTAACGATTGAGCAGAACCATAAAGGCCGCCAGAAACACATCATCGAGATGGAGATCGTGACTGTGACCCAGCTGTGGAAGTCCAGCGATCAAGTCGCCCCTTAGCGCAGCGGTAAGGTGCCCGCCGCGATAAGTTCGCTCGGGTGGACGTGCGCGCTCCGCAGGTAACGTCAGCAGCGCGGGAATATTTTGTAAAGACACCCGCCAAAAGGTCAGTAGCGACGGGTACTCTTCCTGTTCAGCAAGCGCATTTTGCTCCATAGAATACTTGCTAAATGATCCCTTAGGCGTTTGTGCCACATCGGCAGCGTACTTCTGAAGGTCATCCGCCAACAGAGTCAATGAGCGGTCATCTGCAATTAATTGATGAAGGGTGATGAGCACATACACCCGACCGGTATCGATGCAACTAAGTGCCATCAATCGACAAAGGGCATCCTCGTTGACATTAAACACATGCGAGCGCTCGCGCTGCACGATAGACTTCACCTCGCACTCGCGGCAGCTTTTCATGAACACACAGGCGTCAACAGGCCTGTCAAACACCTGGCAGATCGCTCCCGCTTCTACTGTAAAACGTGCCCTCAACAGCTCGTGCCGCTCGATGATTTTTCTCAGTTGCTGTTCAAGCTCAGAGCCGCCGGTACTGCCCCGCAATTGCCAGGCGCGAAATAAATTGAGTATGTGAGACGGACCGGTAAATTGAGAAAGAAACCAAAGGCGCTTCTGAATGGGGGAAAGTAGTAGGGGTGTACCGCTGCGCTTTTGCGCGTGCGCGGAATCCAGAACAAAGTTCACTGAAGGGTCGTCACTCATTGAGAAATCTAGTGGATTAAAGCTGCTGGAGAAATAATTTCACATCGTCGACCATGGCCGCGGCATCAGCCGGCCCAACCTCGTCGGTAAATGTCTGCAGAGCGAGGAATCGCCAATTCTGAATTTTTTCCAGGTCGACGTCCGATAGGCGTCCTCGTCGATAGAACTCGCCAATCAAGTTCTGTAACTCATTGGGACTTTTTTTGGTTTCGCCCTCGCATAAGTCCAGGCGCATTAATGCGTCGATCAGCCCGGCATGGGCGAGCAATACCGCCGCCTGTCTATCACGATTCAGCATCACTTCTGCGCAGGCCAAAAATGACGTATTTTTCGCATCTAGCAGGCCATCGAGCGACTGTAGAAGGTTGTCCTGATACAGATACCAGAGGGAATGGATACCTGTGGGATTTTCCAGATACAGCTTCAAATCATTACTCTGCTGCCAAAAGTTTACCATGGCATTGACGTTTATCGACTGCACTGCATGCCACCAGTGCGATGGCAAATACAGCATTTCACCAGCATCCAGAGTAACAGTAATAGGTTCGGCATGATGAAATTGGGGGTGAGCGTGATGATCAGGATGTGCGATATTGACGCGACTTAAATGTGAGTACTTATCTGTTTTATCATTTGGATAGAGGCAATCCAACTGTGCCGGATCATAGAGCGTGAAGCGTTTTCTACCAAATACCTGGGCAATAAAATTGTCTTCCGTATCAAAATGAAGGGGCGTAAACGCGCCTTTGGACCCCACCCAAAAATTGATCGTAATCAGGTTTTCGTCCAGCCAATCTGGAATACGTATGTCATCCATCAACTCCGGATAGGCGCTGGCCATGGGTTGCTGCATCAGAAAAAAACGAACACCATCTGGTTGAGTTTGCAATACCTTTTCAAGAGCTTGAGCGAGAGGTAGATTCACCCGACCATATTTGGGCTCGCCATTTTGATAAGCAAAGGTATCTTCCTGGGTATAGGCCACCTGGACCCGCTTCTCCGCCATGGTATGGACAAAATACTCCGGCGACCAGCAATCGAAAGCAGGCCACTTTTGTACCACGTCCGTGATCACAACAGGATAAGACTGTGCATAACACCGCTCAAAAAAATCGCTGAGCGTCACGCGTTCGATGGGAAATGACTGCACTATGAATATTCGCTTTCAGGAGATTTTCATAAACTGCCAGCACATTAGAGGGAATTATTTGCCGGCAGCGTCTTTAAGCGAGATTGGATGGCCCAGTTATTAGCTGCAACCTGGGCAAAAACATCTAAAACAATTCAGATTACTTAAGTAAGGTCAAATGCTTGCCGTACATGGTTTCCGCATGAATGCCGCGGTCCGCACAGGCTTGCAACATCCTATTCGATTCGACGATCTGCTTCGAATCGCCATCGTACTCAAGGCCCATAAAGTACTTGTACCAGGGTTCCATACCGAGAGCATACAGATACACCCGCGCAGGCTTAAGCAATTCAACAACGGCAAGAGCCTGCTCACAGTCAGAGCCGTTGAGTCGCCGCGATTCCTTGATCGTTTTTGCTACCACCTTTGTATGCAAAGCGCCGTAGAGCCAAGTATAGGGAGCACCCACACACTCCATTCCGATGGCGTAAACGTCAAGGTCGGCGAGCAAATCACGCATGTGTCGATACAGATTTATATCGGGATTTGCAGAATCGGCCCCAAAGAAACACTTTTTCCCTTCAAGCTCAACCAACCAAGCGGTTTTGCTACGTACGTTTAAATCGCCGTGCTCACCTAAAAAAGGGATGCTGGTAATTTGCCCACCAGTTAATGTAAAGACTTCCAGCTCGTCCATTTCCACCACGTCAAATTGCAGCTGCTGCAACATCAGCTTAAGAGAGGGATCTGCAAGGGAACCTCCGTTATTCTTTGGCACAAGAATTTTTTTGGTCTTGTATCGCAGTTGCAACAATGACTCGATATTCACATGATCCTGGTGATTATGCGTCAAACAGATACAGTCAATATTTGGTGGAATTTGGCTGAAACTGCACACATCATTGGCAAAGCTTTCTCCTCGACTGGCAATCACTGGGTCAATCAACACACAAGTATTTCTCGACTCAAGCATAAAGCCGGCGTGCCCCATATATTGTACACGCACGCCCTGATCAACCGGGGTATAGGGATGGTTACTCGTCTGTTGCGTAAAGAGTTCGCGGTAGTCTAGGCCGCCGCGGATTTTTACGTCGGCAAACCAGGATTCTACACACTGTTGTGAGACCGGAAATTCGCGAGCGCGAAATAAAGCATCAACAAGAGAGGCGTTAAAGCTTTGTTTCACTTCAAGATGATTATTATCAGGCAAGCGTGGCGTACTCAACACAAAGGGCCGATCATCCACCTTGGACCACATCCCGAAGGAAAGCGCCTGTAACTCAGGTTTATAGTAGGAACTTTTGTATAGTAGGGGCTCAATCAAACGATAGGTGGGGCGATGCTGAAGGTCCATCACCAGCTCGATGTAGCCGCTTAGTTCGGCGGGCAATTTTTCATAAAAATATTCTATGCTGTGTCCATTTGTATGTTCAACAAGCATATTGTCGACATCCCGGATGGCGTTGGCTATAGCCACCACATCAGGTAGATCCCGATCTATGTGATCAATCAGGGCTTGAACATCACCCACCTGCTCCTTCGTGCAATTGAGAAAATCGCCTCCCGTAACCACCGACTCTTTAACCGCACTAATATGCAGGTCGTAGTTGTTGACAAAAGACTTCATAATCCTTCGATGCGTACTCACCGTGTAGCGCGCCGCCGTTACCGGTGGAATTAGCATCGACCAGCAGTACCACTGATTAAACAAGGGCTCGAAATAAACGTCTTCCCTAAGATAAAGAGTTTTATCACTCATCATTCACCTATAGAGTGTCATACCGCTATTGCGCTCGAAAGACGGAATTTAATCGGCGTGCCGCCGGCCGCTGAAGTTCCGCTGTCTTTTATGTGATAGCGTTAACGGCGATTAAATATGATGCTGTACAGTAGCCCCAAGGTGCAGCCAAAGCCAGCGCCAAAAGCAATTCCCAAACCAATATTCCCAGCAAAGAGCCCGACCATAAGACCGATCGTGAGCCCAAAAGAGGCACCATAAGACATCGCCAAGGCCATATGCTTACTTTCTTTTTCATGCTTGTTTTCTGAACTCATAGTGACACCTATGTTGTTGTGTGTTGCGTGAGACCAGCTCTCATCCAGAAGGGACTAGCTTAAATCTACACACCACTGTTGACTACTGATACCTTTCACAACACCTTGAATTGTACATAAAACATTCGGATGTATGCTCACATATCGGACTAATTCAATAGCGCCCCACAGCGTTGAACTGGACTTAAAGCCGGAAAGCAGTATTGTCGCTCCAGGTAAGGGGCACAGCCTTTACCTGTGATCAACGCCTCGTCTCATGTCGTTATGTATCAACACAAACCCCGCGTTCAACTGCGTCTTATAGTTTGAATAAAAGGCAATTGTTCCAATGCATTTGTCGCCACAATGGATTACGTTTCCATTGTGTCAGGGACCTCTGACGCTTCAAGTTTTTCCGATTGCTCGAAGACCAATCTTTCATATATTGGGCAGCGCTTGAGTAAACTATCGTGATCTCCTTGATCAACAACCACTCCCTTATCGACCACCGCCACCGTATCGGCCTCACGAATAGTCGACGGCCTGTGTGCAATTGAAATAACGGTCGCATTACGCGACTCCGCCCATTGGTTTATCGCCTGCGCCACCTGGCGTTCGCTTTCTGAATCCAAAGCGCTTTTCGCCTCATCAAGAAGTAATATTTTCGGATCTCTCAACAGCGCACGAGCCAGTGCTATTCGTTGCTTCTGACCACCGGAGAGTCTCCCTCCCACTTCGCCCAAATCTGTCTCGTAGCCTGCAGGTAGATTGCGTATAAACTCGTCAGCCTGAGCCATTTGCGCTGCTGCCACGATGTGCTCTTCACTCACTCCGTCGGAACCATACGCGATATTATCTTTCACACTGCCACTGAACAAACTTTCCGACTGCGGTACATAGCCAATGGCGGAGCGAAATGCAACTGTGTCAACCAATCGCAGGTCTTTGCCATCGACACAGATTTCGCCTTCGTATTCGTCATAAAGCTTTAATAAGAGTTCAAACAATGTGGACTTTCCAGCGCCGGAATGTCCGACAAGTGCTAGATGGGTTCCGGGCTGAATATTGAGATTCAGACCTTTTAGCACCTCCACATCTGGTCTTTCCGGATAGCGAAAAAACAGATTCTTAAATTCGACCATCCCAACAAATTCACTTGCTTCCACCGACGTCGGCCATTCCACCTTTTCATCGTCGATATACTCCAAGACCTTTTTAGATGTGCCCACAGCAACATTTAAAGAGGTAGCCACCTTCAAAAAACGCATACCGGACTGAACGATCATTAGTGAAAAGTAAGCAAAGGCTATAAGCTGGCCAACAGTCATACCACCAGTAAAAATATCCTTGCCAGAAGACCACAACAGTACGACAAAAGCCATCAAGGCAAGAGATTCAACCAAAAGTGAAACACTGAGCTCTACGTGCAGTGTTTTCATTCGAAAATCGACAACATTCTGCGCTTTTTTTCCGAAAATATGCGATTCTTCCCGACCCCGGTTATAGGCGCGCACAACTTTAATATTGCGAAACACTTCACCGGTAAAGGATCCCAGTGTTGCTATTGCCGTCTGCACCTCCCGCCCGAGTATGCGCAAACGTTTGCTAACAAAAATTACGGGGAGAAACACAAAGGGCAAAGCACAAAGCACGATCAAGGTCAGCTTGGTACTGATGAACAATGCACCCACTACGCCCACTAACATGGTCAATCCTGCCGTAATAATCGTTGGCACTTGCTCAGCAAGAAAACGACCAACCGCACCGGCATCCGCGATTACTCTTGTGTGAATGTCACCACTAGACTGTTGACCAATATAGGCCATACTTCGATTAATTAAATTCTTAAATATATCCTTGCGTACATCACGGGCAATATTCTGTGACAATCTTCTTAAACACACACCGGCAACAAAGCCAGCAATACCTGACACAATAATGTAGGCAAAGGCTACCAGCAGTGCGTTATCAAGAAATTGCACAGCTTCTGACTGGGTTTCCGGAAATGCATCAACTACATAGCGGATCAAAAAACCCACGCTGAACGACATTGCGATACCAATTAACATGGACAACAGGCCGATCACCAGTAGCGACGTATGACTTGAAAAATAGGGAAGCAGCTTTTTTAACGTATTGATGCCTTCCTGGACCACCACTTCGGGTTTTGCCGTTGCGCTCATAATCGCGACCTTATTGTTAAACAACGAGAGTTAATCATGATATTCTGGATTTATAGGATACATTTAAATAAAAGGGGAAATGCATATAGCGGGCTAGCAAATCTGCTCTCGTACCATGCTGCCTGTCTAAAGCTGCACTCGGTCCAATTAACTGACATCGTCAGACCGCACTCCTCTCGGCATCAATATATTGCTCCGCAGAACTGCATCGGCGGAAGGTTCCCGGAAAAATTCCTCTACAGGTATTTGTATAGGCTCCAGTATCGTATCTGCATGGACTACCATAGCACCTCCCTTAGGGATACCATAGCCTTTTGCAAAATCCTCCTGACCGCCAAGCAGAGACTTCAGACGGCACCACTGCCTCTGCTCGTCGTGTGCATCGATATAGAAGGGAACAATTTTTGTTGTGGAAATAAAAGACTGTCCCTCTTCCTTAAATCCCATACCAAGTTGCACCGCTCCCGCCGATACTCCCACGAGTACTGAGCCTGCCAGAAATCGCTCAGTAAAAATCGCATCATAGCCCGCTTCTTGCATAACTGACCATCCTAGACCGACTTCGCCTCCAGCGAGCAGTAGTAAATTCGCCTCCTTAAGAAAGTCCAGATCTTCATCCGCTGCATCGGCTTTTACCATACGTGCTTCGTGAGCGCCAATATTATTCATTGCTGCCTGAAATAATTGGTAAAACTCTGTTTGATCACCGTTTGACATACCTAAGTAGGCGGCTTTAAATGTCTTATCACTGTTGACATCGAGATCTTCTCTAATCATTGAAATAAGTGAATTATCCTGGGGCGGCCAGAACAATTGATGGCTATCTGCCAGCAAGTAGACCGATTTACGAGATGTTGACATAGCAGATTTCTAATGGGTTTAGGGGATCTTTAAAAAGAACATAATTGTGTGCGCCCTTGCTGACTATCCGATTATGATCGAACTTGTTCTAGCTTAAACCAACATCATACGGTATTTATCGCAGCTCAAAGCGGTCTCATAGTAGAAGACCAAGTCACCATTGCCATCTTATGCCCAAAAAATTATCTTGATGCTCTGCTCTGCAGTGGATACGGAGTCAGCCAAGCCACAGCCTTAAGTTTAGGGTAATTTTCTTTTAAAAATAGAGCAATTTTTACTCTTCCATAGTTTAGGCGCACGGAAGATGGCTTTTTTAAAATCTCACGATTTTCAATGATGGTACGTCGAGTTCTAAAAAATTAGTTTTATCAGCAACCTTAGCATTGCTTCCCTGTCATTAAAAATTGAAACAATTATGTGCCCACTCCTTTTTAATCATTTTAGGCTATATAATTTCAATTCATATCGGCGGATTGAAGCTTTGCCTTGTCGATTTTACCATTGGAATTTATAGGGAGATCGGAATTCACTATAATTTGATCGGGAATCATATATGCGGGCAAAATCTTAAGTAATTTTTCGCGAATTATTTTTATTGTAAGCTCGCTAGTTTCACCAATAGCGATATATGCAACTAAGATTTGGTCTCCTGAATCCATTACCTTTCGAATCACAAGTGCATCAATAACCTCAGAGATAGCGGCAATGGCACTGCGAATTTCCTCTAGCGATATGCGATAGCCACGAATCTTTATCTGATTATCCCGGCGACCAATAAATGAGAGCTCACCCGACGGATTTTCGCACACAAGATCACCCGTTCGATAAAGTAAGCCTTCATCAATATCGCTATTAGTAAAAAATGCATTAGCACACTTGCTGTCACCAAGATAACCGAGTGCTACTCCGGCACCGCTAACGATTAGCTCGCCCACCTCACCCGGGTTAACCGCCCTGTCCTGTTCGTCCAAGATGTGAATAGATGTACCACTAACGGCTCTACCGATAGGAACATGCATCCCCGGAGGGTTGCTAGCAGTCATTCTATGACAGCATGTAAATGTGGTATTTTCTGTAGGTCCATAGCCATTCACAACAGTAATATTAGGAATACTCTCAAGAACGGTTAAAATATTTTTGCTATTTAACACATCACCTCCAGCGAGCATTACTCGCAAAGGCTTCAACGCTTCGATAAATCTCTCGGATACCAAATGGAAAAGCGCCGCTGTGAGCCACATTATCGTGACTTTATTGTCCAGAAGCTCCCGTTTGAGTAAATTAGGGTCCAATACGGCACCTGAATACAATACAAGCGTGGCGCCATTTAGTATCGCGCCCCAGATTTCGAATGTCGAGGCATCAAACGACGCAGGCGCGAATTGCAAAATAGCATCGGACTCGTTGATTTCAATAAAGTTGGTTTTGATGACCAGCCGCGATACAGCTCGATGAGGCACAATAACGCCTTTTGGATTCCCGGTGGAACCCGAGGTAAACATGACGTAGGCTTTATCTTCCTCGTGAATATCTCGTTCAGGACCAAGTTCATATTGAGATTGAAAGACATCAACGTCGTCGATGTTGACTACAGAACAATGCTTTGCATATTGAACTCTTGAAGCTGCATTGCACACAACCAGTTTCGCCTTGGAAATTGTGAGACATAAATGGTTCCGGGCAATGGGATTGGATTCGTCTAGCGGAAAATAGGCGGCACCGCATTTGAGAATGGCTATCATTGAAATTACCATCTCAAAACTTCTCGGCAAGGCGATAGCGACAATATCTCCAGAAGTAACGCCACATTCAGACAGGTGTTTAGCCAGATAGTTCGAACATTTTTCGAGCTCTCGATAACTCAAACTGCGATTGAGGTATTTGATCGCGATATTATCGGGTTTGTGCGCACATATCCAATTAAAACGCTCAGGAATCGAAGGGTAACGCTCAAGCTGCATTTGCTTGTTGTCCATACAGATAATTCCAAATGGTGATTAATGTATTGGAATCTTCGCGCAACAACCCATAGTGATCTGCGTCGGGATCGATATAGACTTCCGCATTAGGAATGAGCGATGCAATCCTTTTGGTGCTTTCAACATTTGCCTGAGCATCCAGCTCTCCACTCATCAACAAAGTTTTATGAGGCACCCATTGAGCGAGATGCTCAAAATCATTGGCTTTATAAGATAAATAGTTTGCCGAATGGCGACGTAAAAATTCAAGACGGGTAAATGGCATGTCTATGCCATCTGGCCGGTTGGATGTCTCTTCCAAACGTTCCTGCTTTATCTTATCGAATACGGACTGTAGATAACTTTCATCCTTTCCAGCCATGGAAAGCAAGCTGTCGATTTCCCTGGCAAAATTGGTTGTACACTCTTCGAGCTTTAGCATCGTGTATTCACCGTGGACCAACAGCAGATCATTAATCAGGTTGGGATACCGGTTTGCAGCACCCAATGCAATACCAGCACCTGAACAGTAACCCACTACAATGTATTTTTCACTGGGGAACAAGTCCAGGATAGTTTTCATATCCGATAGGTGATTTTCTATAGAAAATTCTTCCTTCCCAACTTCACGTGTTGAATCCTCCAGGATTGAGCGCGTTTCCCACACGACTACATTGTATTGGGGTTCAAAAAACTGCAGAAATGGTGTGGCCAGGTCCAACTTTAAACCAAAAGGAAAAATAAGGGCAATCCAGGGCTTGTCTTCTTTGATATCAGTTACGGCATAATGAAGTTCTATGCCGTCATGGCTTTTTATTGCATCTTGTTTCATTTTATTTCGACCTATATATTTTAATTTACTCATCAGTAACTGCGTTAAACCCACCAATGCATAATATGGAACACCAGACGCTCCTCACTCTTAATCGATAAATTAGGGTTGAGAATGCGTGCCGCTTGCCAAATCGTGGATTTATGCTGCTTTCTAGCCGGCGACCTTTCCTTAGACATTTTCTCTATCTCTTCTTCCGCATAGGCAAAGATCGAATAGTTTGCGTTAAGTCGATGATTGCGTGCTTAGCACGGATCAATGGCAACTCTGATTGGGGTGGCTACAACCTGATTAAGTATTTGACTACTGGGGGCTAGCGCATATTCGACCTTTTAAACCTTCAGTAAAGCTTTAGAAAAGCAACTCACCGGAGAGCTTTATATAGTAGGTGCCAAGTTTGGGGAATGATATGCCAGTCGATCGGTGACGATAAACTGTGGAGGTGACGTCACCTATTGCCGTTTATTTTTCTAAGCCATTTTTAGCTAAGCACGCAGCTCATACCGTATGTCAAAAATAGTACATGATTTATTCGAACAAGGTTTAGGATATCTATAAGGCTAAAGACGATGAGCTTAAATTCTTTACACAAGCCTCGGTAAAGCAAGCTTCCGCTCAGGTAGCTGTGTCCTGTGGTTTCCATCTATACGGCAGTTTATTTAACTACGCTTAGTTGACCCAATAATTTTTCTCGGTGAAACGGGAATAAAATTTTTCCATTCCATTGCGGCAAAAAAACTATTTAGGGCCTTCTGGCAATATCTCATAAGTGACCGCGTCTATTATTTGCACTTTGAAGCAGCTTACTTTTCAGCAACTTCCTTTTTACTATCTAACTGCTCCATATGTTTACGCAAACTCAAGGGGCGCATATCGGTCCAGACTTCCTCGATGTAGTCGAGACACTCGGACTTTTTACCTTCTTTACCTGCATCCCTCCAACCCAAAGCGTTCTCTCTGTCGGCAGGCCAAATCGAGTATTGTTCTTCATGATTCAATACGACTTTATAGATACGATCTTCATCTTCATCATTAAACATTAATATACTCCTACCAACATAGCTAAGAATTTTTAATTAAAAGCTTGCCGCTTCTTTAAGCCGCAGTTTGACGATAACTTTATAAAACATAGTTTCTTGGAAGGTCAATCATCTAGACAGCCAAACATTTCTTGTCAGAACCACCAACCTAAAGGCTTCCTTACATGGATTTATACTGTTTTGAAAGATGACATGCTAGGCGGGAGGAAATACGCGCTTTCATGTCCCTTGGATGATTTTAGCTAAACGGGCCTTTTGCCGCCTTACGGCTTACATTGACAACAGAATATCTGTCTAGCTATCTCGACTTGGCCCATCATACCTTTATACCGCGTCACCTGACTGCTTTATATATTAACCTGCCATACTTCGCGACGACCTCTTCCAATATATGGTATTTGATCGCCGCGATGGTCTTCCGATTCCTAGTTATACAGGCAGGTCAATTCAATTGGGATAACGGCAAAATAACCTCCAGCTATCCGCCGGTAAATATTGAAGTTTGCAAGCCTTTGCATCCCTTCTAATGACTTTGATTCTTCTTAAAGTGCAAATTTGTAACCACGATTGCTTTCTGCAACCACACGATTCTGTTTGAACTTATCTTCACCGGAGACAACGACCACGCCATACTTATCCAAACTCAAAGTAGTACCATACTCTGAGATCGTCTTCGTATTTGGGTAGATTTTAACGCTTGTAGGCACATATCTCGCAGTAAATCCGAGTCTGCTTTTGTCTTTTGATGAATTGGGCATAGAAGAATGCATCAAAGTGGACCAGAATATTACAAACTGTCCGGCCTTCATCTCTATAGATACTGCCAAATTGTCGTCCGGAGTCCAATCTGGATCCTTTTGTAAATTACGGTAATCGTAACCAAAGAAACCCCGTTTCATTCCACCTTTTTCTAATTTATTCTCGTTTTCTGGCGAATAGATCATTTCCTTGGATTCGTCGTAGAACATCTCTTCCTGTGTACCTGGAATAAAGCGCAGACACGCGGTCTCTTCCGTTACGTCGGTAATCGCCGTCCATACAGTCACTGCACCACCAAAATCTGAGCCATTGGGCCATTCAATTTGCGCCGAGCCCGAGGCGTGGCCAAAATTATCGGCCTGATGCCAATCAGTGCCTTCATCTCCAGGGTATTTTGGAAACATTTCTGAACGCCAGCAGATTATATCTGGCCCTAATACCGGCTCCAGTTTATCAACAATTTCTCGACGCATGACATGCTGGCTGAAAAAGTCTATATCCAAATGACGATCATAACCCGCAAGTCTGCTGGTATGATCCAAATCGTAGATCGCTTTGGAACGATCAAACATGTCCGCACGCAGAGATGCATTATACAATTCTTTAATTTCGTTAGAATCATATAGGTCAAATGGGCCTATATATCCATCACGACGAAACTTGTCCAGATCGACATTTGAAAGACTGAATTTTTTTTTCATTTCTTATAACCTTATTATTGCACTGTATTTAGCTTGAACATTTTAGCTGAACTTGAGCGCTAACCGTTTTGCGATGCATACAGCTCTACCCATTCTCCAATAGTAGGCGCTCGCATCAAGTCACTGGTTTGCACTGTAACATTGAGTGATTTTTCTATAGCTATTTGCAGTTCAACTACTGTTAGGGAAGATACGCCACGACTAAAAAAATTTTCGTCATCCGAAATACCCTTCATGGCTTCTTTTTCATTGAAAGAACTTTTTATAAGCTCATATACTTCTTCTCTTTGCATTTTATTATGCCTCGCTTTGTTTAAGTTTAGTTGTTCTATTACTTTTATTTGCAACTTACAATTCCGATTGATAGGAATATTTAGGCCGATAGTAAACCGATTTGGAACAATATGGGGCTGTACTATCTTAGTGCTCAGCCACTCGGAGCATCCGTTATTAGCAAATTATTTTCGTTTTTAACGTATGCCGGTATTAACTGGGCAGCAGTGTCAAAGTTATTTCAGTTGGAGACTGACGGGACGCAAGCAAATCTATGGGTCTTAACCGCAACGGCCGAACCCGTTCTGCTTTATTGGCTTGGAGAGCAACGCACTTTGCAGCGGTCCGCCGAGGTTCCGCATCGTCAAGCATAGTTGGTGGCTTCAACTGGAAATACCTGATTCTTGACGTCGCCACCTCAACGCTCAATACGCATTGGCCGGAGCTTTCGAATAATTCAAAGAAAAGTGTAGGCAGAATTCTTTCGCTCGACCACACTTGTCGGGCTTTACCAATAGGTATAACACTCTAGCCTGGTTTTGCCCGCTTGATGATAAAACTTGCAATTTCATATCAAAAGAAAATACAAATGCTATGCAGAACTTTCCTGATTTCTTCTCGATTGTGGCTTAGCGTATCGATACTATCGCGACATTTGACAGCTTTTTTGACTAGAAATAACCACATCACTTAGTGGCGCACCCTCTTGCGAACACCCCCGAGGAGAATTTCTTGACAATTGCAATTGATTTTTTCATATTTCCATTTCTATTAAAATCAACTGGTGAAAGCAGGGGATATCCCGAACTCTTTATACAATCAAGTTAACTTGTAATTATTCCAATAAACTAATTATATCTTATACTTTTAGGGCGAAAATTAACTTGCAACTTGGTCAAAACTATACATTGCCAGGTAACGATTGATTTCCCTGACTACCATGGACTCTGATTTATGTATAAAGAAATGATCCCCAGGAAAACGTTTAGCAAAAAATTCACAATTCGTATGTGCTGCCCATCCTTGAATCTCTTTCTCCCCCAACTTTTGCTCCTGCTCACCTCCAAAAGCGTATATTGGGCAGTTTAATTTTTCTTTTTCTCTATAGCAATAATTTTCACATAACTTAAAATCCGCCCGGAGCTGAGGAATAAATACTTCACGAAGATCTTTATTTCTTAGAACGTCTCCAAGATTATCTTCGTACTCTTTCAGCAAAGCAGTCAGGAAATCCCCCTCCGGAAGGTGCGCAATTGGTGGCTCATCTTCAGGAAACTGCGGTGACCGACGACCTGCGGGGATATAGAATAATGGTAACGGTAGCCCCTTGCTACCTATCTGGCGTAGGCATTCAAAACTCATTAGGCTGCCCATACTATGCCCAAATACCACATATGGCTTGTCAATCACAGGCTCAAGGGCTACCACCACTTTGCCAATCAATTCATCAAAGTTGGTTATAAAGTCCTCTTGATACCGGCCCTCCCTACCCGGAAGTTGCACTCCCAGAAGATCTACATTAGCAGACAAAAATTTTGGCCAGTTTCTATAAGCTGACGCACTACCGCCAGCATAATGAAAACAGATCAGACGTACTTCAGCCGTCGGCCGATTAGTGTAATTAACCAGCCAGGGATTGTTTTTCACTGACATTCAAACCTCTAGCTTCATGAATCTCTTCGACTTTAGAGAAAGCATTAACCGCTTGGTACCTGTAAATATAAACCGACTAGATAAGACTTAGATCCGCTCTACTTATCATGGATCTATTCACTCTTGGAGTGGCGGCAGTGAATTACTGCACTTCAGCAGGCTCTTGATCCAACCGAATTTTTTCGCCCCAAGCTTGTCATGGCTAAATATTTATTGATGACGGGCAAATACTATGGAGACCTTGAAGTACTTGCACCTCTGACTTGCTGGTATTCGCCATTTGTGAAGCTATACGCTGCCAGATCCATTAACCTTCTTCCTGAGGCTATAGCAGAAACCATTTTTACACCAATCACTAAACAGCGGCTGGCTGCGAGATCCCTTTATCTGATGGAGCATTTGACACAGCAGCTGCTTCTGGCTTCCATGTAGTTATTAATCATCCTTATTCGTTGCGTTAGGTGTACATCGGCGCCAAATACATAACAGGTTTACGCTTCCTGTTTTTCTTGCTCTATTTTTTCCATGTGTTTACGCAAACTTAAGGGCCGCATGTCAGTCCAGACTTCATCAATGTAAGCCAGACATTCGGCCTTAAGCCCTTCTTTTCCCACATCGTTCCAGCCCAAAGCATTTTCCCGGTCAGCCGGCCAAATTGAATACTGCTCTTCGTGATTCATCACCACTTTAAAAATTCTGCTTTCGTCGTCATCACCAAACATAAGATCCCCTTTTTAGGTATTCAAACTATTACCATGTAACAATTAATTCTATTACAGCATTCGCACAACCAGGGCAAGACTTAGGGTTCGGTTAATGGGAAGTTGCCCCTTTAGATGCCTCACGAGCCAGTATCTCCTCTTCACTTTCCACTAACTCCAGGCGCCCCTTGCCTTTCAAAGTCTTTAGATCAACATCAGCAATCAAACGAACGCGGTCATAGTTAAGAATCAAATCCCCAACCAAATGCACCTGTCCAGTACTGTTTTCGAAGTCGGCCTCCTCCAGCTTGCAGGACTCCTTGTCCAACTGGCTTCCGAGTTCTGTTCCACCCTTTGTCTCTGTGAACTTCAGCAGAACAAACCCTCTATCAATTTGTTCTTTCAGTTCAATAGCGGACTCACTTCGCTCGGCGGCAATTGGGTGTTCACCTTTGCACAGGCGCTGCACTAATTCATTCATAACCTAAACCTCTCCATAGGGTTTCAACTAAACTTAACTGGAAATTTTATTTGTTCTAAAGTGACACTGTTTCAAAAACACCACTAAAATTACTCAGGTATTCCTGTAGAAGAATCGCTAGTGATTTAGAGCTCAAAGCTTAGAATGCCGCCTTTTGCTTTCATTGGTTTTTCTCATGAGGCGACACTTAAAGCGGCAATTGTTTGGAAGAGCGAAAATGGTGATTTTCGCGGTCAGTGGAATCTAGTGATGCAACAGGACACAGCTCTACACTATTTTTATTGAAGGCAACGCTTCCGCCGGGGGGGGCTTGGCTCCCCAGCAACTAGGCACGGCTTATCAGTGCCATAGTACAACGTACTTCTTACTTTCTTCAAGCAAAACTGCAATTTTGATTGCACAGGAAGCTTTCCATACCAACCGACAGCTGTGCTTCAAGTAATGAGCATTATACATTGATGGCAATTAAGTAATTAATGGCCTGTCATAATCGACTCAACATATGAGTGAAGTAGTCAAGCGGTTGATAGCCGTAGTGAGTCAACACTTACATTGACCTGGTGCAGACTGCCTATCATATTGATAAGCACAATGACCCTATCATTGCCGCGGCTGCACTGGAATATTGCATCGACACCCTCAAAGCTTCCAGTTGCTATGGCAACCTTATCTCCCGCTTTCAAGTCCTTCGCCGTCATAGGCTTTGACGCACTGTCAACCATGATCCGCTGCTTGATATTTTCTACGACTTCAATGCCCACAGTGGCCAATGATTGACCAAAGCGGACAAAATCCCGCACTCCTCTAGTTGACCGAATCGCAGTCCAGTTGACCTCGTCACTATTAAGCCAAATGAACATATATCCTGGAAATAGAGGCTCCTTTTTCATTTTTGGTGTCAATGTTTTTGATCTATTGACACTAATCATCGGCAAGTAAATCTTGTGATTTTGATTTTCTAAGAAATTTGCTGCTTGCTGTTCGAGTTGTCGCTTGCAGCCCAGCAGATACCACCGCCCCATACCTCAATCACCCCAAAAATATCGTTGACAGACTCCCTCCTGTTAAAAGCACTAAGCATCCCTTTATGTCATTATGTTCAAAGCTGGTTTTACACCAATCACTCCTGCTGAGTCAGCTCGGAATTACCAATCTTTTCAGCTGAAGCCTATCGCGGCCAAACTCATTGGAGTCCTGCTTAGCCATCGGAGAATTCAGCGTCCATATGTAATGATATACATTCGTGTTTACAAGTCAGAGGACCAAATACTTGAAGCGCTATGTCATATTGATACATTTAAAAATACCTCCCATCGGACATTAATGCTTTACTTGTCAATTGGTTCAGATTGCAACAACTCAGAAAGCGCATACTCTAATCCGGCTGAACTAGCGCTATTTATATTGGGATCTAAAGACCTTTGGGATGACCCCGTGCTGCCGCAGCTGAATCTATTTCTGTAACGAAGCATTAGATTGCTCCCATAGCAAGCTGGTTTTATGCCCGTAACAGATCCACTACTTATGAGGACTTTCTCTAAGTTATAAATTGATGCCATAGGGTGCTGCTGAATGATCGTACGTTTATTCAGCTGCTTGGAGTTAGCGCCACCCGCTAAGGCACAGCCGGGCATCAACTGCAAGTAGATATCCGCCCTATTGTGACTCAGGCTTGCAGCGGCAACCTGCGAACTGGATTCATCGGCAGAGCTTTTGCTATTGAAACGGAGTGGTCCATGTTCATAGTCGTAATTGGTTGAGGCACTATGGGAATAGTCAATGACCACTGCGGCCACGCAGGCCGACTTTCCTGAATTACAACCACTGCAGTTGCCTTCTACCATAGGTAACCGGTTGGGTTTGCGAGGGATAGCTCCCCTAATGGCGCGACTTCGCCTTTGCCACCAAGAAAAACTCTCTCCTACCATACCACAAATGCCCTACAGTTTTTTTGATTATTCCTTCCCACCTCTCTGAGTGTACGCTGCGCTTTGAGTACTAATTTGATTATCCAGCGTACAAATTCAATTTCGAGATTGTGAGAGCACAATGTCGGTGCAATTTCTACAGGAGTTTGCGCTCCTAGTCAATTTCACACGACCACAATGGCACCCTTGATCACCATTTATTTTCCCGTATGAGGGCTACAGGCTGTTCGGAATGAAAATTTTTACAGTAGTTTCAGATTTATGACAGAATCCTCGAAATAGATGCAGCTTATCCGTGTACAGTGAGCAAGTCTGGCAATTCCTTCCAAGCAATAGAAGCTGACAGGTGCAGCTTAGCTGTCCGGCGGTGCTCTAATGCCACAACAATTTTTGACCAGGAATCAAACCTACAGGGTTTCTGCCTAAGGGATTTTTTTAAAAACTTGTGGCACTATTGCATTAGCCGATCTATCAAATAATCTCGAAGAAAAATCCCTGGTCCGCTGCTGAAATTCAGCAATTTGCCTTTTTGCGACAAATAGATAGCCTCTAATATATGACCTAGGTTAGCTGCCTCTAAATAAATCCACGCCCAGCCTGACATTTTTCTTTCATATTAGCCCTGCTCAATTTCGTCATTAAACTTAGCTTGTCCTCAAATAGAGTATTAGATTCTTTTCGGCCCAAAGTCGCTAGCATGTTACTTTGGCACTTGATGACTCTTCTGGGATTATCCAATCAAATCTTATTGCCTGATTTATGACCACCCAAGCAAGTGTAGTTAGTTATGGATAATTTCAACGCCATATATAGTTGACGATAAATTCGGTTTCTCTTCCCGTGGGCGTGACTTGTGGCCTGGACACAGAAACTACTTTGGCTAACCAAACTCAGTGCCGGCTTCCGAGAGTCGACTGGGTTACCCGACCCAAGAGGAGCATAAGTAAGAGTAAAATCGAGGTATGAATCAATATAACATTAGCAGGTTGTTGAAAAAGGCATCCTGCCTGTTTCAAAACACGAAAAGCGAAAAATGTGATTTTCACTTTTCTCCCAAAATCAACGACTTAGGCGTCGTTGATTTTGCCGGAACATCCATATTCCGGTACCAGGCGTCGAAATTCTTCGAATTTCAACAGCCTGTTAGAGGCTCCAGATCAGGGTCGAAACTCTTCGGTTATACCAGAGACGCTATTCTGTAATGGACTTTTAGTATAGGATCAATTCCAGATGAAACTGACTCCTCTTGTGTTAATCTGGTTCTTACTTAGCGGATGTATGTCAAACCCGGATAAATGGATACACCGGGAGGTGCATACCGGAGAAATTGCGGGCTATAGCTACGATGAGTATTCACTGAGCCTGTCGGAAAATGATCAACTCACCACTAGCATAGACATAGACAGGCTTGATGTCATTATATATTCTCCTGTTAATACTGTGATGGAAAATAATAAACCTATCATTATCGAAACCGGTGGCACATATATTTTGAGAGTGTTGATGCCCCGGGCTTTTGCCCGAAAGAATGAAAAGTTTCAATACAAACTTTTAATTACTATAGATAGAATTTAGTATCTTATAAATGCCTGGGACTGTTGACTCCCTGTCAACCATCTTAACTCAGGCAATCTAAGTTTTATTGACCAATTCAGCTTACTAATGTATTCAACCAATTACAGTAAAACTAATAATGAAAGCATATAAACTACTATCTCTATCTTTATTTCTAATTTCATCAGTTGCAGATGTTGCGCAAGCAATAGCTTCAGATGTTCCCACTATCACTGCCAAGAAAGCCCTAAGTTATGCGCAGGAAGTCAATTTTAACTCTGCTTTTCTCGATTCAGATATTTCCTTGAACATATATCTTCCTGGAAATTTTTATGAGGCTTCGAAGCATCAAAGATATCCTGTTATTTTTATTAATGGCATCCACGGACGTGAATTCTTTCTTACTTTGACAGGAATAGTAAAGCATTTGAGTAGTGTGGAAAGAATGCCTGAAAGCATTGTTGTAAGTTTAAATGACGGTGGACCCATGCCTGACATATACTTGAATGGCATGTGGGCGCATACAGATGTTGACAAATTCGAATCTGAAGGAGATTCTTCGGCATACATCAACTTTTTAAAAGACGAGTTATTTCCTTACCTCGAAAGAGAATATAGGGCTTTGGATAACAGAATGATTATTGGTATTTCCACCAGTAGCTTATTCCCTTTGTATACATTTTTTCATACCCCAGAACTTTTTCAATCTCATGTTTTCCTAGCCGCCGCGGATATGTTGGGAATGGGTTTGTCTCCCGATAAGCGCTTTATCGACAAAATTGCATACAGTATGCAGAAAAATCCCACAAGGAATGCCAATTTTTATCTCGGTATCGCAGATAGCGACATCGCTAAAAATGAAAGATACTCAACACTATTGAACAAAGCAAGGATACTGCTAAAGCCGTATACAGAGCATAATTTCAAACTGAAGATCGAAGTTATCGAGAATGAAGGTCACTATGATGCCTTTATCAAAGCCATGCTATCGGCTCTTGAGCTTATTTATCCAAAGAGGAAATGGTCTCCTCAATATAGGGATTTAGTAGCCCAGCCCGGCGACGCTATGCAAAATATTGATAATTTTTACACAGCGTTATCAGGTGAATACGGCTTTTCTATTCTACCAAGAGCGACGCGCTGGAGGAGCGTAAACAAGCTGAGTTACATAACAACTATGCTATTAAGAGAAAATAGATCTCAGGAGGCCATTGCCGTGGCGCTGAGATGGGTGGAATACAGGCCAAACTCTATAATTGCCTACAGACAACTGGCAAAGGCCTATGCGAGTAATGGCGATAGCCATAAAGCAATTTCAGTTTTTAAAAAAGCGTTGGATTTAGCGGTCTTGTTTGACAAAAGCCAGGTTGATGCTATCAAGCACAACTTGAATGAGTTGGAAGAACAAGTGCCGGGAAAGGGTGATACCCCGCCGAATTAGACCCTTTTATACTTTGTTTTTTGCAAGTAAAGGCCAGTCACTTCAGCTCCCCGGAGGAAGTACAAACGGGCATAAATAATAACTTGGCCGCTTTTACATGGTTTTTTATCGGCAGACTCGATTGCGAATGTTCCCCTAAGGGTTCGCATTAGCATTTAAGGGAGGCCCCCACGGAATGGCAGGCCAGAGCATGAAACCAATTGAGAAGTTCAGGCTGAACTGGACTTTTCACCCTAGAAAAGAGACGGTCGAGCGCTAGGGAGCCATATAATATTAACCACGCACAGATTCGCGTGGCTAATAAAGATGGTGGGCCTTGCTGGACTTGAACCAGCGACCTGCCGATTATGAGTCGGATGCTCTAACCAACTGAGCTAAAGGCCCCTAACAGGTTGTTTAAAAAGGCATCCTGCCTGTTTCAAAACACGAAAAGCGAAAAATGTAATTTTCACTTTTCTCCCAAAATAAACGACTTTGGCGTCGTCGATTTTGCCGGAACATCCATATTCCGGTACCAAGCGTCGAAATTCTGCGAATTTCAACACCCTGCTAAAGCAGCAAACACCTCCATGGAGGTCCTATGGCGTCCCTCAATCGTTGGGCTGGTGCCACTCTGCCGAGTGGGGAGTTCCTGCGGCTTCCCCGAGGTGCTGCGAGCGGGTGGTATGCTAATCAATGTTGCCTTTTGAATCAATGGCTTTCGGGATTTCACATGAGTTACCAGCGCCAGTTAAAGCCCAGGTTGGCACCCCCACCGCTCCAGTTTTCACGATTCCCGGATCGGCGGTAGCTGGCATTCAGGAACACACTGCCAACTGCGCTGTCCAGCAGAGTCACGCCGCCACCAAATTCGCCCCAGGTAACACCCCGTTCGATTCTTTCCCTGGGCCCCTCCTGCAATTTGAGGTCATCCTTACCCCTCAATGTATGCCATAGATTGGCAAACAGGTACAGTTCAAAGGCACTCTGGGATGGATAACCGCGCAAGCCGCCCCGAAAGCTCACTTCAGGGGTTTTATCGATACCCACGGGCCCGGTGAGGGCCTGAACCGTGCCAAAGCCGGTGTAATTCGCAACTAACTGGGCCTGGGGCTCGAGTTTCCACGTAGGCGAGAACGATAGTACGAAACCGCGCTCTGCCGACAGGGTGAGCTGGGGGCCGGTAACGCGGCTGCGACTTGCAGAAGGGGGCTGCATGGAGGCTGTGACATAGCCAACTTTTGCCACCACATCCAAATAACTGAGATCGTGACGATAGTCGCTGAAGTAAACGCCGCCATAGTAACTGGTCAGCTCAATGCGGCCGCCGTCGAAATCCGCCCCCTTGGGTATACCACCGAAAGTATCACCACGGGCCTTACTGGTACCGGCGAACAGGCCTAGCTCCTGGGATCCCCGGCAGGTTGGGCTGGCATAAAAATTCCTGTTTAGCTGGAGGCCGCTCAACCGGCCATCGAATTGGCTTTCCACAGTCCCGCGCCAACCCAGGTTCAATGCACGGTGAAAGATGTGCGCACTACCGCTGCTGATGCCACTGTAACCGATTCGCTGTTCCCCCCGCCGCTGTTGGTAGCCGCTGACTTCCTGCAGGGAGATTTGCTGGGCCAGCGCCTTGATTTGCGCAGGGGCTATCAGCCCAACAGACACGGGCGGTTCGGCGGTCCCGGCGCGGGCAACAGGGACCGACAAATATACCAGTAGCCAGAGGGCTGACAGCGTTTGCGCGGCGACAATACTCGGTGGCGACATAAACAGATCCCCGGTTTATTAATTGGTCGTCGAGATGCAAAGTTTAGACGGGGAAGTCGGTTGTATGCTGCGTTGCACAAACTCTGCCGCCAGATGTTGCGGGTTTTGACACCGCCAATGGTGTTGGACTATCACCAGCGCAGGGATGACTATTCACCAGCCTGTGGGATTTATTCACCCGGCCACCCAATAGAAAACCTCTCCCGATTGGATCGTCGCCCATGAAAACCTGCGTAATTAGGCGGAAGCGCTTGCTTTCCTACAGCCTGTGCCGCAAGCCCGGGTTGAGGAAGGTCAGTGAGGACTTTTTCAACAATCTGCTAGCAGGCTGTTGAAATTCTAAGAATTTCGACGCCTGGTACCGGAATATGGATGTTCCGGCAAAATCGACGACGTCTAAGTCGTTGATTTTGGAAGAAAGTGAAAATCACATTTTTCGCTTTTCATGTTTTGAAACAGGCAGGATGCCTTTTTCAACAACCTGCTAGGGAAGCCAGCGCGGCAGCAGAACGCAAATCCAGGTGAACAGCCACAACAATAGAGAAATTGAAACAGCTGCAGAACCTGTGTCCTTGGCGACTTTGGACAGCGGATGATGTTCAGGCCCGATGCGGTCAATGGCGGCTTCCACCGCGCTATTGAGCAGCTCGACAATCATCACGAGAAAAGTGACGCCGATCAGAAGTGCGCGCTCCACACCGGATTCACCAAGCCAGATGGCGGCGGGAACAAGGAAAATAGCCAGAGTGACTTCCTGGCGGAAGGCCGCTTCGTTACGCCAGGTGGCCAGCAGCCCCTGCCAGGAGTAGCTGGTGGCATCGATAAGCCGTGAGATACCGGTTTTCCCTGGCTTGTTGACGAATTGGTCCCCCATGGATTTATTTCCCTATAGGTGTTTGCGCTGCACAGGTGATCCGCGGCGGCCGTGATACAGGGCAAAAGAAACCCGGCTAAGCCGGGTAGTCTTTGTCGCTCACTCGTCGAGAAAACTGCGCAGATGCTCAGAGCGGGATGGGTGGCGCAGCTTGCGCAGTGCCTTGGCCTCGATCTGGCGGATACGCTCGCGGGTCACGTCGAACTGCTTACCCACCTCTTCCAGTGTATGGTCGGTATTCATGTCGATACCGAAACGCATACGCAGCACCTTGGCCTCTCGCGCGGTGAGACCCGAGAGCACCGAGCGGGTGGCTTCATCCAAACCGGTCTGGGTAGCGGTATCCACCGGTGAGGACTGATTTTGGTCCTCGATAAAATCCCCCAGGTGGGAGTCCTCGTCATCGCCGATGGGCGTCTCCATGGAGATGGGTTCCTTGGCGATCTTGAGGACTTTGCGCACCTTGTCTTCCGGCATATCCATGCGCTCACCAAGCTCTTCCGGGGTGGGCTCGCGGCCCATTTCCTGCAGCATCTGGCGGCTGATGCGATTGAGCTTGTTGATAGTCTCAATCATATGCACCGGTATGCGGATGGTGCGTGCCTGGTCGGCGATGGAGCGGGTAATCGCCTGGCGAATCCACCAGGTGGCATAGGTTGAGAATTTGTAGCCGCGGCGGTATTCGAATTTGTCTACGGCTTTCATCAGACCAATATTGCCTTCCTGGATCAGGTCCAAAAACTGTAGGCCGCGGTTGGTATATTTCTTGGCGATGGAAATCACCAGGCGCAGATTGGCCTCTACCATCTCTTTCTTGGCGCGGCGCGAACGGGCCTCGCCGATAGACATGCGGCGGTTGATTTCCTTGATCTGGCCCACATCCAGGCCGGCGCGCTCCTGGCACAGCGCCAGTTTACGTTGCGCGCGAATAATATCCTCTGCAACCTGGCGCAGCTTGTCGGAGTAGTCGCGCTTTTTCTTGATGATTGCGGGAATCCAGCTTTCGTTGATCTCGTTGCCGGGGAACTCCTTGATGAAAGTCTTGCGGGGCATGCGCGCCCGACGGATACACAGATTCATGATGCTGCGCTCCTGGGCGCGCACATCGTCCAGAATGCTGCGGACTTCGATATAGAGGGGGTCGAACTGCCGCGGCGCCAGCTTGAAGTAGCGGAATACATCCCCCACTGCCTCCATTGCTGCACCGGCCTCTTTCGAATCCCGGCCGTGCTTTTTGATCGCGGCGTCAGCTTTCTTCTGCGCCGCAATCAGTTTGTCCATCCGCTCGGCCAGTTCTTCCGGATCTATTCCGCCGACATTTTCCTCTTCCTCCTCATCGGAGTCGCTGTCGCCGCCCTCGCTGTCTTTACCCTTGGTGTCCTCGCCAGCAGCGCTGGCTTGACCTGCCTGTGCGCCGGGGGGGACATCCTCGGCCGGGTCCAGCCAGCCGGCGACCACATCGGGTATCCGGCGCTCGCCCCCTTCGATCAGACGATACTCGTCAATCACGTGCTGCACAGCGCCGGGCCAGTATGCGAGCGCGGCCATCAACTCGCGCAGCCCCTCTTCGATACGCTTGGCAATGGCGATCTCGCCTTCGCGGGTGAGCAGCTCGACAGTGCCCATCTCACGCATGTACATGCGTACCGGATCGGTGGTGCGCCCCACATCGGATTCCACTGCAGCCAGCGCGGCGGCGGCTTCGGCAGCGGCAATTTCATCGGCGGAACTATCGCCTTCGGCCATCAACAACTCTTCGGCATCTGGCGCGCTTTCGAACACCTTGATGCCCATGTCGTTGATCATGCCGATGATGTCCTCCACCTGATCGGGATCGGAAATATCTTCCGGCAGGTGGTCGTTCACCTCGGCATAGGTCAGATAGCCCTGCTCTTTGCCGCGGGCGATCAGTTCCTTAATACGGGAGGTCTGTTGCTGGGTTTTGTCAGTCATGCACAACCCTGAAAAGTGGAAAAAAACGGGACAAAGACGGGAGATTATAGCGCACTTGCGATGCCAGTAACCACTGCATCTGCGGAGACACGGGGCTCGTGACAGGTACAGGTCGAGGGCCCCCTGTCCACATCACCCGGAGCAGAATATGGAGGCGGGCGGAGGAAAGTCAAGGGCTGCAAAGCTGAAGGTCGCGAGTACCCTGCCGTTGCCACCAACTGGTGTCACAGCCGCTAGGGCTCGCGGCGCCAGTTGGCCAGAAGCGCGAGCTGTTCGGGACTCAACTGGCCATCTGAGTCGCGCAGTTGCGCCAGGAGGTGGCGATTACGCTGCTTTTCGGCCCGGTTTTCCAGTCGCTCCAGGCAGCCGGCGAACTCCGCTTCGGGGTCGTATTCCACCCTTTGACCCTGTACTCCGGCCACCGGGTGGCTCCCCGCCAGTCGGGAGAGAACTTCCAGAGATGCTTTGTCCTTATGCGCCATCCAGAAACCAAAAAACTGATTGCGGTTACAGTCGGGCCGCTGTTGCATGACTTCCAGTACTTCGCCAAACAGGCGCAGATCCGGGTCGCTGTGGTTGAGGTAGGGCGTGCAGTCGGCAATCTGTGCCGCCAGCTGCGGATGGTGTAATAACAGGGCGACCAGCATCCGCTCGTTGGGCAGGCGATAACTGCCGCGCCGCCTGACCGGCACCGACGTAGTGTCTGGGGGCGCGGGGTCGCCACTGGGAACTTGCGGATCATAGGGCGACGGCTGTCCAGAGGGGATAGAATCGCCGACGCTTTGATGTGCATCCCCGGCTACTGGAGCGGGTGCAGACTGAGCGCCGGATTGGGAGGCGGCAGTGGCAGCGCGGGCCCGCTCGGCACTGATAACCTCTTCCAGTGTGGCCTGTTCCAGTCCGGTGCGGGCGGCGAGCTGCTGGAACATCAGCTGGCGGTAGACACCGGCGGGTAACAGGTCCAGCAGCGGCGCCACCAGTTTGGACAGCCGCGCGCGGCCGTCCATGGTACGCAGGTTGATACCTTCCCCGAGCAGGTCGAACAGGAAGTCCTCCAGGGGGCGCGCCTGTTGGTCGACCAACTGTTCGAAGCGCTCGCCACCCAGCTGGCGCACCAGGGTGTCGGGATCTTCACCTTCCGGCAGCGGCAGAAAACGCACGCTGCGGCCGTCCTGCATCTGCGGTAATGCGGACTCCAGAGCGCGGCGCGCGGCGGCGCGACCCGCCCGGTCGCCATCGAAACAGAAAACAATCTCCGCAGTGTGACGGAAGGCCAACTGGATATGCTCTTCGCCGCAGGCGGTGCCCAGAGTGGCCACGGCGCAACGGATGCCGAACTGCGCCAGCGCCACCACATCCATATAACCTTCCACCACAATCAGGCGCTGCAGCTCGCGATTGGCCTGGCGCGCTTCCCAGAGGCCATAGAGTTCACGGCTCTTGTGGAAGATAGGCGTTTCCGGGGAATTCAGGTATTTGGGCTTCTCGTCCCCCAGTACCCGGCCGCCAAAAGCGATGGTGCGGCCGCGCTGGTCCCGGATCGGGAATATGATGCGGTTGCGGAAGCGGTCATAGTGCCTGGAAATACCGGGCCTGGCATTACCGTCACTATCCCGGCGGCGGATGGCGAGACCCGCCAGTTCGAGCTGTTCGGCTTTGCCCGGGGTATCCGCCAGGGCGTTCAGCAGGTTGTCCCAACCCGGCGGTGCCAGGCCGATGCCAAAAGCCCGGGCAACCTCCCCGGACAATCCGCGATTGCGCAGGTAGGCCACGGCGTGGCCGGCGGTGGGATGGCTGCGCAACTGAGCGCGGTAAAAGTCGGCCGCCTGTTCCGTGAATTGGTAGAGGGGCTGGCTCTCCCGCTGGCGCTTCTCCTGCCCAGGTGCCAGCTGCTCGCGCGGCACTTCCAGGCCGCGGGTCGCGGCCAGCTTCTCCACTGCCTCGGGAAAACCGAGGCGGTCATACTCCATCAGAAAGCCGATGGCATTGCCGTTGGCACCGCAGCCAAAACAGTAGTAGAACTGCTTGTCGGGGCTAACGGTGAAGGACGGGGTTTTCTCGTCGTGAAAGGGGCAGCAGGCGGAGTAGTTTTTGCCCGTTTTGCGCAGCTTTACCCGGCTGTCCACCAGCTCGACGATATCCGCCCGGGCGAGCAGGTCGTCGATAAAGTGCTGGGGTATTTTGCTGGACATGGCGCTGGTGGCGGCAATCAGCCCAGCTGTGCCTTGACCAGTTTGCTCACAGCGCCCATATCCGCGCGGCCCTGTACCTGCGGCCTGACCTGGGCGATCACCTTGCCCATGTCCGCCATACCGCCGGCCCCGGTGTCTCTCACCGCCGCGGCAACGATTTCGGTGAGTTCGCTATCGCTGAGCTGCTCCGGTAGAAACTCCTGGATAACCTCGATCTCCGCCTGTTCCACGGCAGCCAGTTCGGCGCGCCCGGCCTTTTCATATTGGGCAATGGAATCGCGGCGCTGCTTGGTCATTTTGTCCAGTAGCGCCAGGATGCGGGCGTCATCCAGGTCGATACGCTCGTCCACTTCGACCCGCTTGATTTCAGCGTTGATCAGCCGCATCGTCGCCAAACGCGCTCTGTCCTTCGCTTTCATGGTGTCCTTGGTGGCCTGAGCCAGTGTTTCCTTGAGGGTGCTCATAGTGGGGGTTCCGGGGTTGCGTTGATGACGGGTTTGGGCTGCTAAGCATAGCGCGTCCGACCCCTGCGGAAAATGCGGCTGTAGAACGAAAAACGGCGCACGAGTTACACTCGCACGCCGCTCTTGGCGCCACCGGAGCCAGCCTGGCTGTCCGGGACCTTCACCCCTGATGAGGTCGCCGTTTCAGGCGATTAGTAGAGGCGCTGGAATTTGCGGTTTTCGCGCTGCAGTTTTTTGGCATGGCGCTTCACCGCCGCGGCAGCCTTGCGCTTGCGCACTGTAGTGGGCTTCTCGTAGAACTCGCGACGACGCACCTCAGACAGCACGCCTGCCTTCTCACAGGAGCGCTTGAAGCGGCGCAGGGCGATATCGAAGGGCTCGTTGTCTTTAATCCGTACAGAGGGCATAGGTTACCTGTAAAAATTTGTTTCTCTCGGCCATTCCGGCAATTGCTCTCGCAGATTCCGGCGGCCGGTTTACAGCGAGGGCGCAGATTCTAAACAGTAGGAGCTGCAATCGCAAGCCTCTTTTCAGGTATCATAGCGCCCCCCGGAGCTGTTCCAAGAGAATCGAAGTGCGCGTCCTCGGCATAGAAACCTCCTGTGATGAAACCGGCGTCGCGCTGTATGACAACCGTGCGGGGCTGCTGGGTCACGCCCTCTATAGCCAGGTCGACCTGCATGCCGACTATGGCGGTGTGGTGCCGGAACTGGCCAGTCGGGACCATGTGCGTAAATTGCTACCGCTGGTGCGGCAGGTAATGGCGCAGACCCATACCAGTCCACAAGACCTGGGTGGTGTGGCCTATACCGCCGGGCCGGGCCTGATCGGTGCACTGATGGTGGGCGCCTGTGCCGGCCGCGCCCTGGCCTACGGCTGGGGTGTCCCGGCAGTGGCTGTGCACCATATGGAGGGTCACCTGCTGGCGCCAATGCTGGAGGACAGCCCCCCGGCCTTTCCCTTTGTGGCCCTACTGGTCTCCGGTGGCCACACCCAGCTGGTGGAGGTGAGAGGTCTGGGAGACTATGTATTGATGGGGGAGTCGCTGGATGATGCCGCCGGAGAGGCGTTCGACAAGGCGGCCAAGATGCTCGACCTGGAATATCCTGGGGGCCCGCGCCTGGCGGCACTGGCAGAGAGCGGCGACCCCGGGCGGTTTTCCTTTCCGCGCCCCATGACCGACAGGCCGGGCCTCGATTTCAGCTTTTCCGGCCTCAAAACCTATACCCTGACCACAGTGCGCAAGCATGCCGGGGACGACGGCCTGCCGGACCAGCAGACCTGCGCGGATATTGCCGCAGCCTTTCAGGAGGCGGTAGTGGACACACTGGTGATCAAGTGCCGCCGCGCCATACGGGCGTCCGGCCACAAAACCCTGGTAGTGGCGGGCGGCGTTTCGGCCAACAAACGGTTGCGCGCACAGATGGAATCCAGCCTGGGCAGGGAGGGCGCCAGCGTTTTCTACCCCCGGCATGAATTCTGTACCGACAACGGGGCCATGATCGCCTATGCCGGCTGCCTGCGCTTAACGGCGGGGGAATGTGAGGATCTGGCGGTTGAAGTGCGGCCGCGCTGGCCGCTAGCGGCATCTAACTGAGCTTTTGGACTGACGGTGGATATTGTTTACATAAGGGATCTGAAGGTGGATACCATCATTGGTATCTACGACTGGGAGCGGGAGGTTCGCCAGACGGTGAGCCTCGACCTGGAAATGGCTTTCGATATCAGTGAAGCGGCGCGCACGGATGATATCGAGCATACCCTCAATTACAAGGCGGTGGCGAAGCGCCTGATCGCCTTTATCGAAAACAGCGAGTTTCTGCTGGTGGAAACCATGGCAGAGCAGACCGCCGGTATAGTGCGGCAGGAATTCAAGGTGCCCTGGCTGCGCCTGCGGCTGTCCAAACCCGGAGCCGTGCGGGGTTCCCGGGACGTGGGTGTGATCATCGAGCGCGGTGAGCGCCCGCAGCGTGGCGCCGCCGCGGAGCTATGACAGTGGCACAGGTGTATCTGAGCCTCGGCAGCAATATCGATCGAGGGCAACACATTCGCGCGGCGCTGGACGCCCTGGCCGCGCAATTCGGTGAACTGCAGGTTTCCCGTGTGTTCGAGAGCGAGGCAGTGGGGTTTCAGGGGGATAATTTTTACAACCTGGTGGTAGGACTGCGCACGGACCTGCCGGTAGGACGGCTGGCTTTCCAGCTGCGTGGGATCGAGGACGCAAACGGCCGCCTGCGGGCTGGCCCTAAGTTCAGTGCGCGTACCCTGGATATCGACATTCTGGTCTATAACGACCTCACCGGTACTGTCGACGGAGTAAGGCTACCGCGACGGGAAATCACCAAGAATGCCTTTGTGTTACAGCCTCTGGCGGAACTGGCACCGGATGCGGTGCACCCTGTCGAGAACAAGACCTATCACCAGTTGTGGAGCGAGTACGACCAGGCTTCACAAAAGCTGTGGCCGGTGGAGTTTATTTGGCCTTGATAGCCGGCTTGGCAAAGACATTTATATAGCAGCCAAGCAGCTTTTTTAATTTCTGAAACCCCAGGTCTTTGATTTACCAGCAGGCAAAGGAAAAGCCTTTGCCTGCAGCCCCAATTTTCAGGGTGCAAATCAAGCGTATAACTGCCGGATTTGTCGTGGATAATTTGCGAAAATGCGCCGCAAAACCGGGCCAAGGAAATCCAGGGAGGGCTTTATTTTTTATGCGGGTGGGGAAGCTGCGCTGGAACGAAAGGGAAGGCCCAGAGCGCGCAGGAAGACGCCCTGACCATCCGGAATATACTGTTAACGGTCGCCAATGGCCAGCCGCTGGACCGGACCGGTTGAATCGTCCGGCTACTTTTTGCTGCGCCGCAAAAGCCTGAGCAGATCCAGGGTTTTACCCAGCTCCCAGCGCATGGCGGCGACTATGCCGTGCATGGCCAACAAGCGACGATCGATTTCAGTGCTCTGATCACTGTTCAACTGCTGTAACTTTTGCGCCGCCTGCGCGAAGCCACCCTGTTCATAGGCCAAGAGCAGCTCTACGGTATACTCCGCCGGCGTAACCTGGCGCGGTACCGGGGTGTAACCCATTGCCTCCACCATCCGCTCGACGGTCTGCCAGGTAGACCAGGGGTTTTGCCCAGTAATCAATTGTCCATCCACACTGACCTGTTCCAGGTAGGCGGGACCAGGCTGCATAATAGCGCCCTGGGCACGCAGGCGGTCTTCAAGCAGGAAGGGCAACTGTTGCTCAGCGTCGGGAATGAGGAACAGCTCCTCCTCATTGGTAAAAGCGCTGATCCGGCGGCCGGCAATCAGCGGTTCACCAGTTTCCATGCGAACATGGACCAGTGCAGCAGGTCCATGACAGACAGCGCCAATCACTTTGCCGCTGCGATAAAAATCCCGGACTAATACTTGAATACTGGTATTGTTGGGAAAATCAAACATGGTGCCCTTACCCCCGACAAAAAAAATCGCCTGGTAGTCCTTGGCGGATGCCTGCGCTATGGGAATGCTGTAGTTGACCTTGTACTGGGCTTGGGGATCATTGAGAAAGGCATAGTCGAAAGGCCCCAGATCGTCCCGGTCGATCACCACCGGTGGCTGGCCGCCCTGAGGACTGGCGATATCGACGCCAAACCCGTTGGCCAGAAATACATAATAGGGGCGGGCCAGTTCGGTCAACTCATAGCCGGCCGCTTTGCCAGATGCACCCATGGTCCCGGTACTGGTCACCACTACCAGCACCTTCCCGCGAGACTGACTGGGCTTCTGTTTTAAGTAACGCAGCTCGCCGGGCTGTATCTGGGAAAAATCCTGATCAGGCTGGGGGATCAGACTCTTGAGCCAAAGAAATAATCCCAAACACAGGCCGCTCACCATAAGCAGTGCAATAAAGGATTTTTTTAACATGACAATCTCCGCAACAGTGATTTTCTGAAGACAAGGCAGATGCCCGGCTTTTCACTGGAGAGATTAATGGCCTGCAGGTGAAATCCAGGTGAGATTCTCTTGCTGGGAGCGATCTGTGGCGGGCGGGTTAAGGCGGGAAATCCGGCATTGATAAATCCCCCGGTGGCACCGGACAGTAATTTCCCAGTCCAATGCGCAGCAGATTCTTTTTGCCAGAAACAACCCCTGGCCAATACCGCGACTGCCGCTTCCCCTGTGACCGGGCAACAGGGACGAACTGGCGTCGAAGCCATCAGCGATCGAATTTTCAAACAGCAGTGAATCCCCTGCGGAACAAATACGCAGTTTGGGCGTGGATGCATGTTGCAGGGCATTGCCGATAAGGTTGTCGAAAAGCAGCGACACCAAATGGCGATTGGCAACAATCCTCACATCCCTCCCCAGGCTCAGGCACACCCTGAAATTTACCCCGGTAATCTCCCGGTGCCGTGCCAGCAGACGCTCCTCCAGCAATGGGCGAACCTCGAAGGCCTGCCGCTGCAGGGATTCCGATCTGGCCAATGCCAGCAAAGTCGCCACCGTCTCTTCCATGTCGGCGACTGTCTGCAGCAGTTCTTCTCTCTCAGCGGCTGTCATTTCCCGCTGCTGGCAGAGTGTCAGTGTGCCGCGTAAAACCGTCAGCGCCGTGCGCAGCTCGTGGCTGGTATCGCGGGTAAATTCCGTTTCCCGCTGCAGAGCCTGTTTTAACTGGTTGATGGTTTGCTCGAGAGTTGCGGCCAGATAGCCGACTTCATCGTCGTCGCCACTGTGGGGCAGGTGCACCTGGCTGCCCAGGGACTTCTGCCGCCGGATAGCCTCGGCCAGGGCAATGACCGGGGCTATGGTTTTGCAGGAAATGCGGTAGGCACACCAGAGCGCCAATAGCATGGTGACGATACACGCAGCGCCAAACAACCACAGCAGTTTGGTCGACTGTCGTGTAACAGTAAGCAGCCCACTCACCTCGGCCGCCAGTATTGCCCTCCCGCCGTCCGGCTGCAAAATCCTGCGCAGATGGAAGTGATGTTCAGCGTCACTGAACCACTCGGCCCTGACGGTATCGCCCGGAAGTGCGCCGAGCAGGCCGGCAGGCACTGCCTCCGGATCGGTGTATAGGGTCAGATAGGGCAGCCGCGGCTCGGGCAGGCGGCCGTGCAACTGCAGCTGCTGCTCTATATAGCGCACCTCCCCCTCCAGCAGGTTGTCCAGCAACTGGTCCTCAATCACATAGGCTGCCAGCAGGCAGATAGCAAAAAATATCAGGCAGAGTAGCAGGGTAAAGCCACCAAAAACCGCAAACACGCGCCGCTGTAATTTGCTATTAGCCCTCATCGCCGGGCTCCAGCTGATACCCCAGGTTGGTGATAGTCTTCAACATGGGGGTGTCGAAGGGTTTGTCCACAGCCTGGCGCAGGCTGTAAATATGGGACTTCAGCGCGTCGGTTCCCGGGGGCTCGTCGCCCCAGATTTGGTGGATAAGGGCGGAGCGACTCACGGGGGCGGGAGATGCCTGGGCGAGAGTGCTGAGAATACGAAATCCGATGGCAGTGAGACGCAGTGGCTGCCCGTTTCTGTGAACCTGCCGGTTGCGGTGGCTTATCTGCAGACTGCCCACCCGAATCAAATCGCATCGATGCAACTGGTGGCGGCGGGCCAGCGCGCCGCAACGCAGAACCAGTTCCCGCGGGTCGAAGGGCTTGCACAGATAGTCATCGGCACCGATACCAAAACCCAGTTCCTTATCCGCTATGGCATCCCGCGCCGTCAACATCAGTACGGGCATATTCACGCTGGCCTGGGTTTTGATGGATTCACATACCTGCAGGCCATCCAGGTCTGGAAGCCCCAGGTCGAGGATAACCAGGTCGAAAATCTGCTGTACCGCCAGCTGCACCCCCAGAGCGCCGCAATGGGCGAAATCGACCTGCCAGCCCTGTATTTGCAGAAACTCGGCAATCTGGCGGGCGATCGCGGGGTTGTCCTCAATCAGAAGAATTTTCAGCGGGTGCACCGTCGTAAATCTTATGGTTGCGCAAATGCGGACCATTCTGCCATCCCGGTGGTGAAATTGAAGTGAAGCTGCTGTCACCAGGCCTTAACAGGCTGTTGAAAAAAGTATTTTTCAGCTGCCTGCTGTCTCGAACAGGGATGTTCGGGCCGCAAATCGGGCATGTAGCTGTTTGATTTGTCCTTGAGGGGATGCGGGCCTGTGCCGCAAATCCGGGTTGAGGGAAGCCAGGGGGAGGCTTTTTCAACAGCCCTCCAAGGTGGCGAAACAGAGGGGATAGCAGTCAGGTGGTGAGGTTGCGGCCACCGTCGACCGCGATCACCTGCCCATTGATATAAGGGGCGTCGCAGGCGAGAAAGCGCAGGGTACTGGCGATGTCGCTTGCACAGCCGGTGCGGCCCAGGGGTATGCGCCGTAGGATTTGCGCCCTGTTTTGCTCGTCGCCGGCCCCCCCCTGGGGCCACAGGATGGCACCCGGGGCTATGGCGTTGACCCGCACCCCCGGGGCCAGCTCCAGGGCGAGGCTCTTGGTCAGCATCACCAGACCGGCTTTGGCTGCAGAGTAGATGGTGTGCCCAGGCATGGGACGCTCGGCATGGATATCGGCCATATTGACAATACAACCGCCGTTGTGCGCCAGTGATTCCGCCAGTGCCTGGCTGAGAAAAAAAGGCGCCTTTAGATTGCTGCCCACCAATTGGTCCCAGTCTGCCTCCGTTGCACTGCCGACCGGGGTGGGGTGAAAAGCCGAGGCATTGTTGACCAGCACATCGATCCCGCCCCACACCTCTTCGGCGCGCCTGGCGAGCTGTGTGCAGTCGTCAGCAGTGTCCAGGTTGCTTTGCACGGCCGCGGCGGAGTCCGGGCGTATGGCGTTCAGCGCCTGCTCCAGTCTTTTGGCGGCGTCACCGGAGCTGCGATAGTGAATCACTATGCGGTGGTCCCGGTGCATTTCGCGGGCCATGGCACTGCCAAGGCGCGCGGCGGCGCCGGTAATCAGTACATTACGCAAGATAGGCTTCCTTCATTTTGGCAATAGCCCGCACCCGCTCCCTATCCAGGGCCCTGCCCAACTCCGCGCCCTGGCAGCCCTGCGCAATCAGGGCATCGGCGGTCACTTCGGCAGCAGCCTGTCGCACGCGGCGCAGGAAGTCCACCTGTGGATAATCCCGCTCCCCGAGCCCCCGGCGCCCGCGGGCATCCGCCTCGCAGGCCTGCAGAAAGTTCTCGAATCGCTGGGAGCGCCGCAGGGCATCCAGGCCGCGCAACAGCTTCATCAGGGTCTGGGGGCGCAGGGTGAGGGCGCGGTGGCAGTGCAAGTGGTACTGGCAAACTCCCAGGGCCAGAGTTGTCAGCTCCCTGGGAGTGCGCCAGCGCTCACACACGGCCCGCACCAGAGGCAGGCCTGCCACCTCGTGGCCGCGATGGGCCGGGAGCATCTCCGGCGGCGTCACTCCCTTGCCCAGGTCGTGCAGCAACACGGCAAAGCGCACCGGCAGCTCCGCAGGGGCGGCGCTCAGGGCCAACAGGACATGCTCCCCCGTGTCTATCTCCGGGTGGTGTTGCCGCGGCTGCGGCACACCGAACAGCCGGTCCAGTTCCGGCAACAGAACGCTCAGGGCCCCGCACTCGCGCAATACCCGCACGAAAACATCCGGGTCCGCTTCGACCAGGGCGCGACTGACCTCTTTCCATACGCGCTCTGCCACCAGATACTCCACCTCGCCGGCCCGCACCATCTGGCGCATCAGGGCCATGGTCTCGGTGGCAATGGTGAATCCCAGATGATGGTAGCGGGCGGCAAAACGCGCCACGCGCAGTATACGGAGCGGATCTTCGGCGAACGCGGGGGATACGTGACGCAGGATACGGGCCTGCAGGTCTGCCCGGCCACCGTAAGGGTCGATCAGTTCGCCATCGCCGGATTCGGCCATGGCATTGATGGTGAGGTCGCGGCGCAGCAGATCCTGCTCCAGGGTGACTTCCGGTACAGCCTGCACGTCAAAGCCGCCGTAGCCATGCCCCCGCTTGCGCTCAGTGCGGGCCAGGGCGTACTCGTCGCCGGTGTCCGGGTGTAGAAATACCGGGAAGTCACGCCCTACCGGCTTGAAGCCCTGCCGCCGCATCTGTTCTTCGTCGGCACCGACAACCACCCAGTCCCGCTCACAGACGGGGCGACGCAGCAGTTTGTCCCGCACGGCACCGCCGACCAGATAGACTTTCACGACGACACCACCGCTCGTTGCGGGACGAGATACCGGTCGAAGCTGACTGCGGCCGCAAATATGTCCACGCCGTCGCTTTCCGCTCCGCGGCAGGTTAAAGGAGTTTTGACAAGATAAAAAAAGGGCCCCAAAAAGACAAGGGGGCCCAGGGTCTTAGGGTATTAGTGTGGCTGGAAAATAACCACTCGCCGTTACAAAGATTCTCGATCACCGCCAGGCGCTCAGGTGCGGCTGGCAGGTGCGTCTGAAAGGTCTTCAATAGTCGCCATACTACTCAAACTGCCTAAGATGTCAATTGTTGCTTTTGTTTTTTTGAGGTAGTTTCCCCCTCGTTCGTTAACAGGCTATTAGTGCCGAGTTTCAACCTGGGTTTACAGGTGCAGGCAGGATAATTAGTAAGGGTGGCGGGAAATTTTAGGGTTTCTCTCGGAAAGCTGTCATTGCCAGCGATTCGCGCGAGCACTGGATTTCACCGGCATGTCTGCACAAACCATGGATTGTTTGGGGGAATCAAAGAGAATGAATCAGTTGCATGTACTCACCACTGGCGAGGCCGCCAGGTACTGTGGAGTCAATTTCCGCACGGTTATCCGCTGGATCGAGCGGGGACAGCTCAAGGCGTACAAGCTGCCCGGGCGCGGCGATCACCGTATATGCGTCGAGGATTTTGTCGGTTTTCTGCGCAACAACGCCATGCCGGTACCGGGCGAACTGGCTTCGGCCAGTCGCAAGGTCCTGATGGTGGCCCAGGACCCGGAGCTGACGGGAGCAGCGCGCCAGGCCCTGCAGCAGGCGGGCTGCGAGGTCGAAGTGGCGGGCGACAGCTTTGTCGCCGGGACACTCCTGGCGGGTTGCAAGCCGGCGCTGGTGTTACTGGACACGAATGTGGCGGGTGTAAACGGCTTCCAGATTCTCGACCACCTGCGCTCCAGCAGCGACAGTTCCAGCGTGCGTATCCTGCTGATTGCCCCGGCTGGTGAGAACGACCTGCAGCGCTGGCTGAAGGCCGGTGCGGATGCCGCGGTGGCGAGTCCGGTGGACAGTAATGAACTCGCCGGCAAAGTGAAGTTGCTGCTGGAAACACAGTAAAGCCAGCAGCGGCACACAAGGTCAGATTGGCTTGGGCACCAACATCGATTCCTCTTCCTGGTCGCGGATGCCCGGGCCCTGATCTGGACAATGGTAGCTGGCGCTGATTTCTCCACCGTGCAGACTGTGCAGATGAACGTCGAAGCCCCACAACCGGTGCAAGTGTTTCAGCACCTCACTGGTGTCCCTGCCGAGAGGGCGGCGCCGGTGCTGGGTGTGATGCAAAGTGAGGGAGCGGTCGCCTCGGGTGTCCACTGAGTACACCTGTATATTGGGCTCCTGGTCGCCCAGATTGTATTGCCCGGCGAGATTAGCGCGCAGCTCCCGATACCCTTCCTCGTCGTGAATGGCACTGACCCGGATCTCCTTTTCGCGATCATCGTCGCAGACACTGAACAGCTTCATGTCCCGTATGACCTTGGGCGACAGAAACTGCTGAATGAAGCTCTCATCCTTGAAATCCCGCATGGCGAATTGCAGTGTCTCCCGCCAGTTGCTGCCGGCAATATCCGGAAACCACTGCCGGTCCTCGGCGGTCGGCTGGTCACAGATCCTGCGCAGGTCGGAGAAAATACCAAACCCCAGAGTGTAGGGGTTGATGCCACTGTAGCTGCGACTGTCGAACGGTGGCTGATAAATTACGTTGGTGTGGCTCTGCAAAAACTCCAGCATAAAACCCTCGGTCACACGACCACACCGGTACAATTCACCCATTAGGGTGTAATGCCAGAAGGTGGCCCAGCCCTCGTTCATCACCTGGGTCTGGCGCTGGGGATAAAAATACTGCGCGAGTTTGCGCACTATACGCACCAGTTCCCGCTGCCAGTTATGTAGCAGGGGTGCGTTTTTTTCGATGAAATAAAGCAGGTTCTCCTGCGGCTCCTCGGGAAAACGCGTTTCGGAATCCCGCTGCTGGCCGGCGGCCGGCTTGGGAATGGTGCGCCACAGGTCGTTGAGCTGTCGCTGACGATACTCCTCGCGCTCTTTCTGTCGGCGCTCCTCCTCCAGCGCAGATATGGGATAGGGCCGCTTATAGCGGTCCACACCGTAGTTCATGAGCGCGTGGCAGGAATCGAGCAGGGCCTCAACTTCATCGATCCCGTAACGCTCTTCGCAACGTGCAATGTAATTCTTGGCGAAAATAAGATAGTCGATGATACTGCCGGCATCGGTCAGGCTGCGAAACAGATAGTTGCCTTTAAAGAAGGAATTGTGGCCGTAACAGGCGTGCGCTATCACCAGCGCCTGCATGGCCATGGTGTTCTCCTCCATCAGGTAAGCGATGCAGGGATTGGAATTGATGACGATTTCGTAGGCCAGGCCCATCAGCCCCCGCTGATAGTTGTTCTCCACGCTGATAAATTGCTTGCCAAATGACCAGTGGTGATAGCCGACCGGCATGCCAACTGAAGAGTAGGCGTCCATCATCTGTTCGGAACTGATGACTTCTATCTGGTTGGGGTAGGTATCCAGTCCAAATGCATCGGCCAGTTCGGAGATCGCCTGGTCATAGTCCCGGATCAAATCAAACGTCCACTCGGAACTGGTGGAGATGGGGCCGCTGGGCTTGGCTGTTTGCTGCGATGAAGGGGATAGACCGGGCATCAGTTGGCCACCTTGCGGCTGAACAACTGCCTGAATACGGGATAGATATCCTGCGCATCAACAATCTGCTCCATGGCGAAATGGTCCGGAAACAGGGTGCGCACACTCTCGTATTCCTCCCACAGGGCCTGGTGGTCCCGGGGGGTGATTTCCACATAGGAAAAATACTGCACCTGGGGCATGATTTCGTCGATCAGGATTTTGTGACAGGTACTGGAGTCGTCGTTCCAGTTGTCGCCGTCGGATGCCTGTGCTCCATAGATATTCCACTCGCTGGCGGGGTAACGTTCCGCCATGGTGCGGCGCATAAGTTTCAGAGCGCTGGAAACAATAGTGCCGCCCGTTTCCCGTGAGTAGAAGAATTCCTCTTCGTCCACTTCCTTGGCACTGGTGTGGTGGCGGATAAACACCACCTCGGTATATTCATAACTGCGCTGGAGAAACAGGTAGAGCAACAGGAAAAACCGTTTGGCCATGTCCTTGGTGACCTGGTTCATGGAACCGGATACATCCATCAGGCAGAACATGACGGCTTTGGAGCGGGGCTTGGGCTGCCGCAGCAAAAGATTGTATTTGAGGTCAAAATCATCCAGAAACGGAATTCGCTCGATGCGGCCGTGCAGGTCGGCGATTTTGCGCTTCAGGGTTTCAACCGCGCGCTGGTCGCGCAGTACCGGATCTTTTTCCTCCTCCGCCGCCAATTGCTGCTCCATCGCGCGAATGTTGCGCTTCTTGCCGCTGCTCAGGGCGATACGTCGCGCATTGGCAGCCCTCAGTGAGCGAATGACGTTGATACGCCCCGGTGTCCCTTCGTTGCTGATACCGGCGCGCACCACCTGAAACGCCTCATTACCAGTCAGTTTGCGCTTGATAAGATTCGGCAGCTGCAGGCCCTCGAACATAAAATCGAGGAACTCCTCCTGGGAAATCTGGAATACGAAGTCATCGACTCCTTCCCCGCTGTCACTGGCATCGCTGCCAGCTCCGCCACCGCCCGCCTGCTGTTCCGGTCGCGGGATACAGTCACCGGTGACAAACTCCCGGTTGCCCGCCAGCACACGTTCCAAATGGCCACCTGAGCCGTGGGCGAATACCGGCTCGCCCAGATCCCGCGTGGGAATACCTATCTGCTCGCCCTTGTCCATATCGGTGATTGAACGGCTGTTCATCGCCTCTCCAACCGCCTTCTTGATATGCGCCCGATAACGTCGCAGAAAACGCTGTCGGTTTACGGTGCTCTTATTCTTGCCGTTCAGGCGGCGGTCTATGATATAGCTCATCGCTGTACTGCCTTGGCTTAACGCCCTACTGGGACTTGCGCACGCGCAGGTACCATTCCGACAGCAGGCGGACCTGCTTCTCGGTATAGCCGCGTTCCACCATACGGGCGACAAAATCCGCATGTTTTTTCTTGTCGTCCGCCGATGCTTTGGTATTAAAGGAGATGACCGGCAATAGATCTTCCGTATTGGAGAACATCTTCTTCTCTATCACCGCACGCAGTTTTTCATAGGAGCGCCAGTCCGGGTTGCGACCTTGATTGTTGGCTCTGGCGCGCAATACAAAATTGACAATCTCATTGCGGAAGTCCTTCGGGTTGGAAATTCCCGCGGGCTTCTCCGTCTTTTCCAATTCCTCATTCAGGGCACCGCGGTCGAGAATTTCTCCAGTCTCCGGATCCCGGTATTCCTGGTCCTGGATCCAGAAATCCGCATAGGTGACGTAGCGATCAAACAGGTTCTGCCCGTATTCAGCGTAGGATTCCAGATATGCGGTCTGGATTTCCTTTCCGATAAATTCCACATAGCGTGGGGCCAGGTATTCCTTGATAAATCCCAGGTATTTCTCCTGCACCTCCGGAGCCAGCTGTTCCTGTTCAATCTGCTGTTCCAGCACATAAAGCAGGTGGACCGGGTTGGCCGCCACTTCGGTTGCATCGAAATTAAATACTTTGGACAGTATTTTGAAGGCGAAACGGGTGGAAAGCCCACTCATACCCTCATCGACACCGGCATTATCACGGTACTCCTGGATGGTTTTTGCCTTTGGATCTGTGTCCTTGAGATTTTCTCCGTCATAGATACGCATTTTGGAATAAACGCTGGAATTATCCGGATCCTTGATCCGGGACAAAACCGAGAACTGTGCCAGCATGCGCAACGTGTCAGGAGCACAGGACGCTTTGGCCAGGGAACTGTTTTCCAGCAGCTTCTTGTAGATCTTTATTTCTTCCTGGACGCGGGTACAGTAGGGAACCTTGACGATATAAATGCGGTCCAGAAACGCCTCGTTGTTGCGGTTGTTGCGAAAAGACTGCCACTCCGACTCATTGGAATGAGCGAGTATTGTGCCGGTAAAGGGAATGGAGCCCAGGCCCTCGGTGCTGTTGTAATTACCTTCCTGTGTGGCAGTCAACAGCGGGTGCAGCACCTTGATAGGTGCTTTGAACATTTCGACAAACTCCAACAGGCCCTGGTTGGCCCGGCAGAGGCTGCCGCAGAAACTGTAGGCATCCGGGTCATTCTGGGGAAAATCCTCCAGTTTGCGAATATCTATCTTGCCCACCAGCGATGAAATATCCTGGTTGTTTTCATCGCCGGGCTCAGTTTTGGAAATGGCGATCTGGTCCAGAATAGATGGCCGGAGCTTGACCACCCGGAACCGGCTGATGTCGCCCCGGTACTCGTGCAGGCGCTTGACGGCCCAGGGTGACATGATGGTGTTGATATAGCGCGGCGCTATGCCGTAGTCCTCCTGCAATATCCGGCTGTCTTCGTCAGGTGAAAACAGACTCAAAGGCGATTCAAACACCGGCGAACCTTTGATGGCGTAGATGGGCACTTTCTCCATTAGCGCCTTGAGGCGTTCGGCCAGGGAGGACTTGCCACCGCCTACAGGGCCCAACAGGTATAGAATCTGCTTCTTTTCCTCCAGCCCCTGGGCGGCGTGACGAAAAAAGGACACTATTTGCTCAATCGCCTCCTCCATACCGAAAAATTCGCTGAAGGCTTCATAGCGCTTGATCACTTTGTTGGAAAAAATACGCGACAGGCGGGGATCGCGGGAAGTATCCACCAATTGTGCCTCGCCAATAGCCATCAGCATCCGCTCGGCCGGCCAGGCATAGGCGCTGGGATCGGATCTGCACAGCTCCAGATAATCCTGGATACCCAGCTCCTCCTCTCTAATGGCCTCGTATCTCTCCAGATAATGATTGAAAATCGTCATGGTGCACGGCTCCCTGTGGCGTGTCTGGCGACGCTTTGCAGTAAATGCCCTGCAACGTAAATGGCATTCACTTCGACCGGTCGCCGACATTAGCGCAGCTCCGCCGGACAGCGAGTGCGCCTGCCGGGCTGCGCCTGCGCGCAAAATACTATCTTTATCACCAGTTGCAGCGGGCCGCTGTGCAGTCCTGGGTTGGGCACAGATACATTTATCCCGCTTAATCAGCATAGCTTTCCCTAAGATTCAGGCGCCGCCGGACCCTGACAACGGGTTGAATTAAGTGGCACTTTTACGCTCTACTGATGGCCTCTACAGAAACCCGGATCGATTTGGCGGACGCAAATGAAAATTCTGGTCACCGGGGGTGCCGGCTATATCGGCAGCCATATTTGCGTGGAGCTGCTGGCTGCAGGCATGGAGCCAGTGGTGGTGGACAACCTGAGTAACAGCAACGCGACATCACTAAGACGGGTCGCGGCCATCGCCGGGCAACCGGTGGCGTTTCACCGGGTGGATATCGGGGACAGGGCGGCTCTGGGAGAGGTTTTTTCCCGCTACCCCATAGAGGCAGTGATGCATTTCGCCGGGTTCAAGGCCGTTGGCGAGTCAGTGGCGCAACCTTTGCGCTATTACTACAACAATGTTGCCGGCAGTCTCGCCCTGTTTGAAACCATGCAGGCATTCGGTGTACGGCAATTGATTTTCAGTTCTTCGGCGACGGTTTATGGGGATCCCGCCTCGGTGCCAGTGGATGAGCAATTTCCCACCGGCGCCACCAACCCCTATGGGGCCGGCAAACTGGTGGTGGAGAATATTCTGCGGGACCTATGTGCAACGCCGGACAATCCCTGGAAGGTAAGCCTGTTGCGCTACTTCAACCCCATCGGCGCCCACGAAAGCGGCACTATCGGTGAGGATCCACGCGGCACCCCCAATAACCTCTTGCCCTACGTCGCCCAGGTGGCGGTGGGCCGGTTGCCGGAACTACGCGTCTTTGGCGACGACTATGACACTCTGGATGGCACTGGCGTGCGGGATTACATTCACGTGGTGGACCTGGCCCGCGGCCATCTGGCGGCGCTGCGCAAGCTCAGCCAACCCGGGACCCCTGCCGGCTGCTACACCTATAACCTGGGCACCGGAAGCGGAAGCTCAGTGATGCAGGTGGTGCGCGCCTTCGAGCGGGTTATCGGCCGTAAAATACCCTGCGCTATTTTGCCGCGCCGCCCCGGGGATGTCGCCGCCAGCTTCGCCGACCCTTCGGCGGCTGCGCGGGAACTGGGATGGCGGGCTGAGTATGACCTGCAGCGGATGGTGGCGGATACCTGGCGCTGGCAATCCCAGAATCCCGACGGGTATCCGCCCTAATAACCGCGCCGGGTTATTCGCCGGCGGTTGCTAACCCGGCAACTAAATAAATTACCGGGTTAATGTGACACAAAGGCGTGCCCCGCCGGGCGGAGGCCAGGGCAAGCCCCTACCTCCGCGCAATTGCGCAGGTTCTCAAGGGTGATAATCCAATCGATAAAGGGCCATCAACTGGATTGATCGCTTGATCACAGCGCTGCAACCAGAGCTGCCCCCTGCTCCCTCTGGGCCATACACAGGCGGATTCTCTCCTCCGTTTGCGCGAGGCTGCGCTGATATCCAGGGGCCAGGTCGCCATATTGCTCGAACAGTTGCCGCAATTCCTCCAGTGCCTGGCGGTCGCAGAAGCTGCGGGCGAAGGCGGGGGCCTGCCGGCGCCACTGCACGGGGATCTTGTTGAGAACCGCGGGGAAATTGTCTCTCAGCCACCGCCAGTGCTGTTGTCGCAGTGTGGGCTCCGCCATCGCCCGGGCTATCAATCCAAAGGCCTCCCTCGCACCCACGGCATCGCCGAGTGCCAACTGGTGGATTGTGTCCAGCTGCGCAGGTTTGTCAGCAGCGCCGATGGCATTGGCACTGGCGTTGTCAAAGCGCGGGTCATCCAGTTGGCTGCGCATCCTGAGCAGATGCGGCAGAAACTCCTGACCGGCATCCTGCACCGCGACGCTGAGGGCCGCCTGGTAAAGATCCGAATCGAGCGCCGAAGGCTCGCGGTCGCGTTGAAAGCCGGTAAAGGCGGCCGCTTTTTCGGTCAACTGCCGGCGCGCTGCCCGATCCCCTGCACTGAGTGCCATAAAACTCAGCAGCTCGCTGTACAGCAATTTATCCTCGTTGTCTGCACTACCGGCGGTTCTGTCCAGCACCGGCTGGTAAAGCGCACTGGCGAACTGACGAAAGGCGGCTGCGGAAGCGCCGCTGACATAGTTGCTGCGGTACTTGTGCAAATAGGTTAGCGGCGCCACAACCACCTGGCGCTTGTCGCTGGCGGCGGACTTTCGCACCACATCCAGCAACGTGTCCTCTGCCAGGGTGCCAGCTTCAAAAGCGGCAAAAGCGCTGTCGATAACCGATAGTGTCTCGGCCGGGGTCAACTCGGAAAAGTGATCCAGCAGTGCCAGCCACTGCGGAGCCGCCAAATTCCAGCGGTAGTAACCACTGCCATCGGCGTTGGGGAGCAGCCAGTTGGGACACTGCCCGTTTTTCAGTGCAACCGTCTGCTGCGGTTCAGTCAGCATCAGGCACTGAGTGCCGGCCTCGCTGCGCAGACACAGCGGAATACTCCACTGCACAGGGGCGTCGCCAATGGGAGAGCCCAGCGGTTTGTAGCGGGCCTGACTGATTGCCACTACGGCCTCCTCCCGGTTGCAGTCCAGTGCCAGCTCCAGTTGCGGTACCCCTTTTTGCTCCACGAAACTGCGAAAAGTCTCGGTCAGTTCCGGGGTATTGGTCTCCTCACCGATGACGCTATAGAAATCCGGCGATGCGGCCACCCCATCGGCAAAGGCTTCGATGTAACGCCCCAGGGCGGGACGAAAGCGCGACGCACCAAAATACTGGTCGACCATGCCGATGACCCCCAGGCTTTTGGCATAGGTGATCGCGTCATAGGCATTGCGAATCTGGTTATTATCTTCGATTGGCTCGCGGATGGCGCGGGTACTGGCGAGCGAATCCAGTTGCATGGCGCCGATAGCCCGCACCCTTGCATTCAGGTCGTGACCGCCTTGCGGCTCAAACAGCGTCAGCGCCAGTGGCGTGCCCCAGGTGGCAAAACCCTCCTTGAGCCACAGATCGTCCCACCAGGGCGGCGTGACCAGGTTGCCGAACCACATATGGGCAATCTCGTGGGCGTGAACTCCCAGCAGTGCCAGGCGCGCCCCGGGGGCGGGCTCCTGCCCCTCTACCAGTATCCGCTGTTCGCGATAGGTAATCGCGGCGGACAGCTCTGTGGCACCGCTGGGCCACTGGGGTGCAGCGACGATATCCAGTTTTTCGAAGGGGTAGGGGCGCCGCAGTTGGGATTCGAAAATCTCCACCATGCGCGGCGTTATGTCGAGGATATAGTTCAAGTCCGCACCCCGGCCCCGGCGGGCATATCCAGTCAGTGGAATTGGTTCCTGACGGAACTCACTGGCGGGTATGGCCGGCCGTTCGACCCTGTCAAAAGGACCCACCGACAGGGAGAGCAGGTAAGTGGACATGGGACGCGTGGTGGCAAAGGTGATCTTTTCAAGCCCGTTCCCAATGGACTCCCGCTTGATCTCGCGGCCGTTGCTGATGGCCGCATAGCCCTCGGGCACGGTGAGACCGATAGCAAACGGCGCCTTGAGTCCCGGCTCATCGAATCCCGGCAGATACCGGCGCGCCTGAATGGATTCCGACTTTGCCAGGGCGTAGGCGTCGCCCTGCTCCTCTACCTTGAACAGGCCCGCCAGATTGCGATCGAAGTCCCCTTCATAGTCCATTCGCAGCTTGAACCTTCCCGCGGGCAGTGTCTCCGCAAAGCTCACCTCGGCAACACCGCTGTCCAGTACTTGTTCATATTTTCCGGTGATCCGGCGGCCATCGGCAACGGTTGCGACGACGCTATTTACGCGCAGGTCTTTGCCATGCAGCCAGATCTGCTGTGCCGGATCATCCAGCTGAATATCGATTGCCACACTGCCGGAAAAGTCGTCGCGACGCGGGTCGAGCAAAAGATCCAGGTGATAGAACAGGGGGGTCACCCCGGCGGGCAGCCGGCCCGGGGGCGCCGCAGCATCGGCAGTGGCGGCAGGTGCGGGGCCATTGCCGGTATTTTCAGCCGGGCCGCAGGCGGTCAGCATGGGCACAAGAATCGCCAGCAGGAAGAGCAGAGGATGATTGGTCATAGTGGATCGTCGCGTGGCAAAAGGCTTATTGTAACGGTTGTTGCCGCCCTTTTACCGCCGGCTCGGGTCTATATACCGACGGATATCCTAAGGAACCTCTGATTAAGTCAGTGCAATCTCAGGCTTTGCGTCGAGTTTGCCAGTTAGGCGCAGTTGCGCAGGAATGCTGGCTACCTTTGTAGGGGCTGCAACGCAGCGGGCGGACTCGACGCAAAGCCCCGCAGGGCGGGCCTGTGGCGCCACTTGGACTTTGTTGCTGCGCTCATCAAAGACAACCAGCCTTGACCTTCGCGCAGCGCCTTGCCAAGCGGTGCCACAGGCTCCGCTGAGACAGTACTGACTTAATCAGAGGCTCCCTAACGGAATCATCCACCCGCTCCCCTCTGTGCCCATAAGGTCAGCCTTGGGATGACCAATCAGTCATAAAATGTCGCGACAGTCACGTAAAACCGCTTTGAAACCCCATCCCAATAGAAAACGAAATTCACTGGATGGAATTGCGCTGGGGAAATTTCAATGCGGAAATTATTCGGCGAAAGGCCGGATATGTGTCAACAGGATTCTCCCAGGTCTCCATACACGGCCTCTAGCTGTTCTTTTTTTGTACAGCAAAACCCTGTAGTGTGGCGTCTGATTTATTCCTCTATGGAGGGTCAGCGGTCGCTGACGCAGTGGTAAAACTATGCTCGCTCGCACACTCGCCCTATTGGTTTCGTTGTTCAGTTTCTCGCTGTCTGCTGTGGCAGCATCCCACAATCCCGGCCGGGATAGCTGGCACCAGATCGACAGTGCCAATTTCCGCGTTGTTACCAATGGCGATGCGGCCAGGGTAAGAGTCCTTGTTCAGGACCTGGAACGCTACCGGACTGTCGCCCTGCAGTTACTGGGTGCCAACGGCGACGGACAGAAGCTGACAATCTATGCCACCGCTGACCGCGACAGTTACGCCAGTCTGGTGGGGGATGAACTGGCCGACGTTACCAATGGCCTGTTCGACACCACCGCCCAGGGTAGCTATGCCCTTGTGAACCTGGAGAGCGATGAGGGCGGTTCGCAGCAGCGTGCGCGGGAGTTTCTATTTCACGAATACACACATTTTCTCAGCTATCACCGCAATACCACCTACTACCCCTACTGGTACAGTGAAGGTTTCGCGGAATTCATGTCCACCATGACCTTCCCCGCACCGGGTCGCTATCAACTGGGCGCAGTCCCGTCGGAGCGCGCCGCGACCCTCTACTATATGGCCCCTATGCCGCTGGAGCGGCTGTTAACCGCCACTATCTACAACACCTCCAATGACGACAAGGCGCGCCTGTACGCCAGCGGCTGGATGCTGGCCCACTGGCTGATCATGGAAAGTGGCAAGACGGAAGAATTCAAAGACTATGTGCGCGGCTACAACCGCGGAGCAGATCCGGTCAAAACACTGGAGACTGCCCTGGGAGTAAAGCTGGCCGATGTGAAGCAGCGCTACAAGCAATTGTTCGAACACGGCAATTTCGCCATGGTAACCGGCGATATCCCAGCAGGTTTCCGCGAGGCGCAGCCGCAGGTGCAGCTGCTTTCCCAGCAGAGCGCCGTTACCGAGATAGCCGGCTTTCTGGTGATGTCCGGTTACAACGTCGGTGGCTTGGACGACTTGTTGCACTATGCGCACAAGAAGGGTATCTACAGCCATCAACTGACTGCTGTTCAGGCCGACGCCGAAACCCGTCTCGGCAACTTTGACCAGGCGCAGCGGCTGTTGGAGACTATTCCGCCCCAGCAGCGCAAACAATTTTGGTATCAGGGCGTAGACGCCTGGCTCGAACTCACCCGTCAGATACACACACCGGAAAAATCACGCGATCGCGAGTCGCTGAAACGAGCGCGGGATGAGTTCGTCTATCTGGTCAACAATGACTCCGACAACGCATCCCACTGGTATGGCCTTGCGCTGGCAATGGATATGCTGGGTTATCCCCGGGACAAATACGTAGAGATGCTGGAGCAGGCTTATTTTCGCGCACCGCGACAAATTTACATCGCCGAGTGGCTGGCACGGGAGCTTTACGAAAAGAAAGACGCCGAGTATTTTACCACCGTTGCACAACCTTTATTGCTGGAGCTGAAAGACGAGGAATCCCACCGGCAGATCAAAGCCATGCTGGCAGAGATGCGGGCACAGCAGGGTCATCGACAGGAAGCTAAAGCATCTGCCCGACTGGTACACAAACAAGTGAAAAGCACCGGCAGCTAGGGCGACGATCCAATCGGTGGGGAGCCAACGATTGGATTGTCGGATTAGGGCCTGTTCACACTAACTGAGTTGGCCCTAGCAGCCGCATTTTAATCTGCGCTGGCATGGGTCAGCAGCTGGCCCATATCGACACAGCGCTGGTTGTCGTAGCGGCGGTTCTTGAGGGATTTCTCCATCAACGGATTGAGTTGCTCGCCACCTTCCAGAATAGCCGTCAGCTGTTGCACACCCGCCTCACTACAGTTGAGAGGAAACAGATCGGTAAAGGTGCCGATATATTCCGGGCTGGCGGTGGCATTGACGGCGCCAATAGCGGAGATGATCTGCTCGGCATTGTCATCGTACAGTGTGACCTGGGAAGCGGGGAACAAATTGTCGGCTGCATACCTCAGCTGACTCAGCTTGAAATCCTCACGGTGCTCCAGGATATTCTGCAGCCATTTGGCCTTGGCTTCCGGCAGGGGGCGCACGGCCTCCGAGGCAATTGCCTTCAGCTGCGCGCGGTCGGAATTATCCCGGGCCAGCTCGCGATCTATCGCCTGCTGGTAGTCGGAATACAGGTGTGCATTCTGCAGATAAATCAGGTCCCAGCGCCGGTCCGGGTCCAGCGTTAAACCGTCCAACTTTCGCTCGCCCAACAGCAGGTCCCGGGCGTTGGCCAGTGCCCCGTCGCTTTTCGCTACGTCGGTGAAGGTACCAAACCAGGTTTTCTGGGCGTCGCTGCCCGCCTCGGATTGCTGCAACTGCTGCCAGACGAAGGTTTCAATCGCCAGCTGCAGTTCCTCGCGGCGGCTCTCGTTCATGTCCACCTGATTCAGGTATCTGAAGGTGGAACCCAGATGGCGGGCCACCAGGCGGATAACATTGATATCGCGCTCTGTACCGGCGTTTTCCAGCACAAAATGCAGGTACTGATTCAGCGGCAGTTTCCCATCGTAAAAGCTGTCGTACAGGTTCTGCCACAGCATCAGGCGGGTGAACGGCTTTTCAATATCGTTGATGTGCCGTTTCATATTGTCCACCGAAGTGGAGTCCAGATTTACTTTCACGAACGCCCAGTCGCCCTCGTTGGGATTGAGAATCTGCGGGCAATCGAGACCTTTGGCGGCAGCGACGTTAGTGCTGGCACCGCTATACATCACCGGCAGTACCTCCTTCAACACCATACTCCCGCCTTCCAGGTTGTAGAAGCCGAGTTGAGTGCGCTGCTCGCGCAGGGTCGGATACTCTTCCGGCCCCGTCTGGATCAGGGTGAGGCCGGCCACCTTGCCGTTGTCACACTGGAACTGTGCGCTCAATGTGTTCAGGCCCGGCTGGTACAACCACTGCTGCTGCCACTGCTGTAAATCCTTATCGGCAGCCTTGCCCAGGTGGCCCATAAAATCATCCAGTGTGGAATTGCTGTAGGACAGGTCCTTCAGATAATTGCTCACCCCCAGGCGGAATTTCTCCTCCCCCAGATAGTAAGGCAGCTGCTTGAGAATGGAACCACCCTTGCCATAGGTGATACCGTCGAAGTTGGCAAACGCTTCGTCGGTATTGTGCACCGGCAGTTGAATCGCGTGGGTGGTCGGCAACTGATCGGCCCGGTAGGCCCACTGCTTGGTACCCAGGTAGAAGTTTTCCCAGGCATTTTTGAATTCACTGTTTCTGGCCAGCGACAGGTTGGCCATATAGGTGGCAAAGCTCTCATTCAGCCACAGGTCATCCCACCAGTTCATGGTGACCAGATCGCCGAACCACATATGGGCCATCTCGTGGGCGATAACATTGGCTAGGCGCATACGCTGGGCCTCGGTTTTCTCCCCGCGGGACACATAGGCCTCGTTAAAGGTTACCGCGGCCACATTTTCCATGGCGCCGGCGTTGAAGTCAGGCACAATCACCTGGTCGTACTTGACGAACGGATAATCGATGTCGAAATAGGGCTGAAAGAATTCGAACGACTGCTTGGTAAATTTAAACCAGTCCTCCGGCTTCACATACTCCGCGAGCGTCCGGCGGGCCATCAGACGTAGCGGAATACCGTCCGTCTCGTCTTCCCAGACCCTGAAGGGCCCCGCGTGCAGGGAAAAAATGTAGGAGGAAAACTTGGCCGATTGGGGAAACTGCCAGAGCTTCTTGTCACCCTTTTCCTCCACTTTCTGCTCGCGCACAGAAGTGATGATGGTCCAGTCTTTCGGCGCTGTCACATCCAGGGTGTAGTGCGCTTTCAGGTTGGGCTGGTCAAAGTGCGGAAACAGGCGGTTGGCATCGTAGGGCTCGAAGTCGGTATACATATAGACATTGCCATCCTCCGGATCCCTAAACCGGTGCAGCCCGGAACCGTCAGTGGAATAGGGGTGCTGGTAGCGGATGGCAATGGCGTTCTCCCCTGCCCGCAGGTACTCCGGCGCGATGCTGATGAAATAATCGTTGTAAGTGAAGGGCACTTCCCTGTCGTTCACGCGGACCGAGTCCACGCTGCCACCACTGAAATCCACGGTAAGGGGCTGGGTCGGCTTGCCGTTTAACCTGGTATCCGCGATCACCTGGCCGGAAAAGTGATCCCGCTCTGCATCCAGGGTGACCGACAGCCGGTAGTCCACGGACGCCACCTGCTGTTTGCGCAGCTTGGCGTAGTCCTCGGACAGGCCGGGTACCTGCGCGCGAACGACCGTTTCCTGGCCAGCGCCCGGCGCGACCAACTCCTGGTCTGTATCCTGGCCGCAAGCCACGAGAATCGCGCTGCACAGCAGCACCGCAGTAAATTTCCCGCTTCTGTTCATATCCCCCCCAAGCGAATTGCTTATTAGACCCATGAAATTTTAGTGGCAGACGTGTTGCCGGCCCGGCAGCACACAGTGCCGGGCTTGCAAACCGCCACTTATAACATGTTTGCCGTCTGGGGTAAGGGCATTTATCCCGGCATTGCGACCGGTTGCCGCGCTTGAGCCGCGGTGTTCATTACAGCGAAAGGGCGAAATGGTGACTGGTGATCGCGAAGCCCTCACGCAGATAGAAGCGATGTGCAGCAAAGCGCTCCACCCCGGAATCCAGGTGCAATTGTTCGCAGCCCTGCTCTCTGCCGAAGGCTTTTAACCAGTCGATCAGGGCTTTGCCGGCGCCGCCTGAACGGCAGTCTGCGCTGGTGACCAGGTCGTCCACATAGATGTGTTTCCCCCAGGCCAGCTTGCGGACGACAACGAAACCGGCAACAGCTATTACCCGATTATTCCGTGTCGCGATAGCGAGCTGGTAACCGGCGCTCATCTGCTGTCTGATCCGTATCAGTATCTGCCCCCGGGTCAGAAAACTGCGCAGTTGCAGCAATACATCGGCCGCCGCCTCCAATTCCCCATCGCTGGCGACCAGGCCGACCTGCAAAGTATCAACGCAAAGTGAGTCCATGGCTGCTAAGAATCTCCTCAATCAATGCGCGCCAAGTACTGTCCGGCCGCCAGATGGCGGCCAGTAGTGGCCCGGCATCACTGTCCGGCAGGGCGCGGTAAATACGGTTGTACAAATAAACGAAAGCGGATACGCGCATATTCAGCGCGCAGTGCAGCCAGACCGGCCTGTTTTGGTAGTGGGCCATTACTGCCGCGAACAGCTCAAAGTGCTGTGGGGTTGGCCGGTCGAAAGGTACCGGGATATGGACATAGCCCATACCCAGGCTGGTAACTATATCCCCCTCGTTGGGCAGGGCGCCCTCAGAACTGCTCATGGCCAGGTTGACCACCGCCTGATATCCCTGTTCTGCGATATCGCCGAAATCATTTTCTTCCGGCTGTCCCGAGGTGGCGATCATCTCCGAAACCGGTAAAAAATTACTGATATGGAAATCCACGCGCCCTCCCATACATCGTTATTAACGCTTGCTCTGCAGCGTTTATAACACGCGACGCCAAGTCCATCACATCAGTTGCTGGGAAAGGAGAACTGGGCACCCTCGCGCACGCCGCTGGACGGCCAGCGCTGGGTGATGGTCTTGCGGTTGGTGTAGAAGCGCACACCGTCCGGGCCATAAGCGGACAGGCAGCCAAACAGAGAGCGCTTCCAGCCGCCAAAACTGTGGTAGGACACAGGCACCGGCAGGGGCACATTGATGCCGACCATGCCCACCCGTATATTGTCGCTGAAGTAGCGCGCTGCCTCACCGTCGCGGGTGAAGATACAGGTCCCGTTGCCATACTCATGCCTGTCGATCATCTGCATGGCCTCGGCCATGCTGTCGACGCGCACCACCAGCAGCACCGGGCCGAAAATCTCCTCTTCGTAACAGGTCATGCCGGGCTTCACATTGTCGATCAGAGTACCGCCGACGAAAAAACCTTTTTCACCACCCGGCAATTTGGGGTTGCGGCCATCCACCACGATGGTGGCACCCTGCTCGGCGGCACTGGCAATATAATCGTTCACTTTATCTCTGTGCGCAGCGGTGATCAGTGGGCCGAAGTCATTGCTGCTGTCCGTGTAGGCGCCCACTTTCAGCTTGCGCATTTCGCCGCACATTTTCTCAATCAGCGCATCCGCGACCCTGTCGCCGACACACACCGCCACCGAGAGCGCCATGCAGCGCTCACCGGAAGAACCGAAGGCGGCACCGGTCAGCGCCGCCACGGCATTGTCCATATCCGCATCGGGCAGGAGGATAGCGTGATTTTTTGCCCCACCCAGGGCCTGGCAGCGCTTGCCGTGGGCGCTGGCTGTGGTATAGACATGGGATGCTATAGGCGTAGAGCCGACGAAACTCACCGCTTCCACATCCACCGCGGTCAGCAGGGTATCCACCGCCACCTTGTCACCGTTCACAACATTCAACACACCGTCCGGCAGTCCCGCCTCCTGCATCAGCTGCGCCAGGTACAGGGCCACGGACGGGTTGCGTTCGGACGGCTTCAACACAAAGGTATTGCCGCAAACAATCGCCAGCGGAAACATCCACAGCGGCACCATGGCGGGAAAATTGAAAGGCGTGATTCCCGCCACAACCCCCAGCGGCTGCATTTCGCTCCAGGAGTCGATGTTGGGACCCACGTTGCGGCTGTGCTCGCCCTTCAGAAGTTGTGGCCCACAGCAGGCGTATTCAACATTCTCGATCCCACGGGTCAGTTCACCCATGGCGTCGTGAGAAATCTTACCGTGCTCCTCACCGATCATCGCGCAGATCTGCCCGGCGTTCTCCTCCAGCAGTTGCTTGAAGCGAAACATGACCCTGGCGCGCCTGGCAGGGGGCGTGCTGCGCCAGGCGGGGAAGGCGGCCCGGGCGGCGGTAATAGCTTCCTCTACCGTTTCCTCGCCGGCGATGGCCACCTGTCTGATGACCTCTCCGGTAGCCGGGTTGAACAGGTCCTGAGTGCGCTCGGCGGCTTCGCTGAGTTGGCCGTTGATATGGTGTCCCACAATCTTCATGGTCGGATCTCTCCGTTCTTTAAACTGATAAAAACTGATTGAAAATTTCTTGTGCAGCTTTTCCCCGCACTCCCCCGGGCGCATCGGCAATGCCGAGGGACTCAGCCGGTGGCGACATCGGCAATGGTGTCAGCCAGTGCGCTCACCAGCGTATCTATCTCTTCCGGTTGCGCCACGAAGGGCACGCCCAACTGCACCGTGTCACCACCGTAGCGCACGTAAAAACCTTTTTCCCACATTTTCATGGCGATCTGAAATGGACGCAGCAGCGGCTCGCCCGGTGCCGCCTCAATGGTCAGGCCGGCCGCCAGGCCACAGTTGCGGATGTCGGCGACCAGGGGGGCGCCCCGCAGCTGGTGCACACATTCCTCCAGTACCACCGCCAGTTGTGCGGCGCGGGCGAACAGGTTTTCCCGCTGCAGAATATCCAGCGTGGCCAGTGCCGCCGCACAGGCCACTGGATGTGCCGAATAGGTATAACCGTGGGGCAGCTCCAGTAAATACTCGCGACCGCCCTGCTCCATAAAGGTGTCGTAGATCTCCCGCCTGGCGACCACCGCCCCCATGGGCACGGCGCCATTGGTCAGCTGCTTGGCGGTGTTGAGGATGTCCGGTGTCACCCCGAAAGCCTCGGCACCGGTAGCCGCGCCCATACGGCCAAAGGCAGTGATCACCTCATCGAAGATCAACAGTATCCCCTGCTCATCGCAGATTTCGCGCAGGCGTTGCAGATAGCCCCTGGGTGGCGGCAGCACACCGGCGGAGCCGGCCATGGGTTCCACAATCACAGCGGCGATATTGGAAGCATCGTGCAGAGCCACCAGCTCCAGCAGCTCCTCCGCCAGGTGTGCCCCCTCTTCCGGCATGCCTTTGCTGAAACGGTTTTCCGGCAGCAGGGTATGGGCCAGGTGATCAGCCTCCACGGCATTGCCGTAGAGCGCGCGGTTGGCGGCAATACCGCCGACGCTGATGCCCCCGAAATTGACCCCGTGGTAACCCTTGATGCGGCCGATCAGTTTGGTCTTGGTGGGCATGCCCCGCTTGCGCCAGTAGGCGCGGGCGATCTTCAGTGAAGTCTCCGCCGACTCGGAGCCGGAACCGGTGAAGAAAACACGGTCCAGCCCCTCCGGCATAAACTGGGTGATGCGCTCAGCCAGCTCAAATGCCCCGGGGTGGCCGACTTGGAATGCCGGCGCGTAATCCAGGCTGCGCAGCTGTTGGCCCACCGCTTCGGCGATCTCGACACGGTTGTGACCGGCGCCGCAGGTCCAAAGACCGGACAGGCCATCGAAGATACGGCGGCCGTCGGCACTGGTGTAGTAGCACCCTTCGGCCGCGGTGACGATGCGCGGATCCCTCTTGAACTGCCGGTTGCCCGTATAGGCCATCCAGTGGGCGTCCAGTTGTGCCTGGGTGAGCCCCGCGAACTTGTCGTTCATTCCCATTCCCCTTCAGATTTCCCCAGAGAACCCGGGTTTGCGCTGAAAGGAAGCACTTTAGGTCGGCATTAAAGTTGCATAAACTGCAGTTTATCGATCTTCAGTTTCATAAAACCACAACTTACCTATACCGGATACCTGGGGCTGGAGCCGGTGGGAGTGATTCAACGATGGGGCGCAAACAAGCCGCGCTGCTTGGCCAGCTGAGCGATATCGACCTGCGCCTGCTCAAGGTCTTCCGGGCGGTGGCGGAGGCCGGCGGCTTCTCCGCCGCCGAGCTGGAACTGAATGTGGGCCGCTCCACCATCAGCCGGCATATCAAGGATCTGGAAGTGCGCCTGGGCGTGACCCTGTGCCAGCGCGGCCGCGGCGGATTCTCCCTCACTGACGAAGGGCGGCAGATTTACGCGGCGACACTGCAGTTGCTGGCGGCGCTGGACAGCTTCCGCGGCCGGGTGGCGGATGTGCACCGGCGCATGACCGGGCATATCGCCATCGCCCTGTTCGACAAGACCGCCACCAACCCGGCCGCGCGCATCGGCGAGGCATTGCGCAGATTCGACGACCTGGCACCGGAAGTGAGCCTGGATATCCATATCGAGCCTATCAACGAGATTGAGCGCGGGGTGATGGAAGGCCGCTTTGCGCTGGGGGTGATCCCCGCCCACCGCACCTCACCCAGCCTGGACTACCGGCACCTCTTCTACGAGCAGATGTATCTCTACTGTGGCCACCGCCACCCGCTGTTTGGCTGCAGCGCAATTACCCACGACCAGGTCCGCCGCTGCAAGTACGCCGGTCTCGGCTATCACTCGCCGAATATGGAGGTGGGCAATCGCCTGGGGCTGGAACGGGATATCACTGTCAACGACCAGGAGGCCATAGTCCACTGCCTGCAGTCGGGCCGCTATCTGGGTTATCTGCCGGACCACTACGCCCAAGCCTTTGTGAACAAGGGGGAAATCCGCCCGGTGAGCCCACAGGAATACCACTACCAGTGTGACTTTGTCGCCATCCAGCGGTTATCGCCAAAGCCGTCCCGCATAGTGGCGGCACTTTGGGAGTGCCTGGCAGCGGCACACGGATAGAGGGGTCCTCCCGCTTATGTCTCCACCCTATCAACCACTTGGGTGGACTCAAGCCATGCCCGCGATCAACGCCTTGACCGACGGCAGCAGACGGCGGCTGACCAGCGGCCGCCAGTCGACCCCGTCCAGCTCCACCCGGTAGTGGGCGCCATCCCGGTGCAAACCGAGGATAAAGTCCACCGCCACCAGGGCATTGCGGTGCACCCGCAGCAGCTGCCGGCCGAACTCCGTTTCCAGCTCTTTCAGCGATTCACTCAGGATCGTTTCGCCTCCCGGATGGTGGGCGACCACATATTTACTGTCGGCGACGAAACAGCGGATTTGCGCCACATCCAGTAACTCCACCCGCCGGCGGCTGACCACCTGGATTCGGCTGCGCCCACAAGGGCCCTCCCGGGCCGGCTCCACCAGGCGCCGCTGGGGCCGGTTAAGCTGTTGCACCCTGTCTATGGTGGCGCACAACTGTTCCCCAGACACAGGCTTCAGCAGGTAGCCGGCCGCGGCCGTGGCAAAGGCCGGCAGGGCGAACTGGTCGTGGGCAGTGCAGAAGACAATCGCCGGGGGCGGATCGAATGTAGAAAGCTGGTGCGCCAGATCCAGGCCGCTGTCCCCCGGCATCTCTATGTCCAGCAGGATAAGGTCCGGGGCCAGCGACACCGCCAGTGCCATGGCCTCCCGTGCATCCGCCGCCTCCCCCAGCAGCCGGCACTGCGGCACGGACTGCAGCTGGCGGATCAGGCGCGCCCGGGCCAGTGGTTCGTCGTCGACAACCAAAACACCCAGTGGCATCACAATTCCGCCTCCGCGGTTTTCTCCACCGCGCCCATATCCCCGGGGAACAGCAGTTCCACCCGATAGCGGTCGCCGTCGACCAGAGCGCTAAACCGAAAGCGGTTGCCGTAATGCGCCGCCAGACGGTGGCGGATATTCTCGGTGGCAATGCCGTTGGCCTCCGGCCGTTGCGGCCGGGCAACCCCGGCGGGTGGAATCGGATTTTCAACCCTGAGCCGCAACCGCCCACCGTCGCGGGATATCGTGACCGAGATCTCCCCTCCCTCGTGCAGGCGCGCCACACCGTGCAGCACAGCGTTCTCCAACAGTGGCTGCAGCATCATGGACGGCATCCGCAGGCCGTCGAGGTCGTCGTCCAGGCGCCAGCTTTGTCGCAGCCGGGCGCCGAGGCGCAGGGACTCGATTTGCAGATATCGCCTGGCCAGTGCCACCTCCTGCTGTACCGGCACCAGACCCGCGTCTGCCAGACTGGCGCGAAACAGCGACGACAGATCTTCCACCAGTCGCTCGGCCCGCTGCGGGTCGACGGCGATCAGGCTGGCGAGGCTGTTCATGCTGTTAAACAGAAAGTGTGGGCGAATGCGCGACTGCAACGCATTGATACGCGCCTCCAGCTCCGCGCGCTGTTGATTGTGCAGCAGCTGTTGCAGATAGGCGTAGCGCAGTACCACCCCGGCACAGATTGCCCCCAGCAGTACATTGGCTGCCAGACTCCAGCTGTCGAAGGGTTGGCGGCTGATACTCGCCCGCCACCACTCCTGGGCCGACAGTACCGTCACCAGTACCAGCAGCGTCACCGCAAAACTCAGCCCGCCCGCCGCCTTGTGGGGCAATCGCGCCAGCAGTGGGCGCAGTTGGCACAGCAGCGCCGCCCCCGGCAGCACCACCCACTGGACCGTGAGCGACACGGCCCCCAGGCGCTGCCAGCTGAAGTCCCGCAACCCCCCCATCGCCAGCACCAGCACCAGCGCCAGCAGTTCCCCGGTCAATACCAGCACCGCCAGGGCGGACACACTGCAGAGATCCGGCAGAAACTGGGCCGGTACAGTTTTTTTGCCGGGACCGCCACCATTGCCAACCTGCTGCTTTATAATGCCCGCCGACCGAGCGGGTTCCGGGTACGTCATACCGCGTCCAGTCTTAATTTGGTTTGTTATCTGTTTTAACCGGCCCTCGAAAGCTGTCTGCGACAATACCGCCATCCATCGCCCTTATCCACCCTGCAACCGGGAAGCACAGTATGAGTAACGACGATTCCTCCAGTGCCAAACCCGCCCCCAAACTGTGGGGCGGCCGCTTTACCGAGGCCACCGATGCGTTCGTAGAGCGCTTCACCGCTTCAGTGACTTTCGACCAGCGCATGGCGCTGGAGGATATACAGGGCTCACTGGCACACGCGCGGATGCTGTCCGAAGTGGGCGTGCTCACCACCGATGAATACCAGCGCATAGCTGCCGGCCTGCATGACATTGCCGGCGAAATCGCCGCCGGCGACTTCCCCTGGGAGCTGGCACTGGAAGATGTTCATATGAATATCGAGGCGCGCCTCACGGAGCGCATCGGAGCCACCGGCAAGAAACTGCACACAGGGCGTTCCCGCAACGATCAGGTGGCCACCGACATACGCTTGTGGCTGCGCGGGCGCATCGACGAAATCGCCGCGGAGCTGACCCGCCTGCAGAGCGGCCTGGTGGGACTGGCACAGCGTGAAGCGGCCACCATCATGCCCGGCTTCACTCACCTGCAATCGGCACAGCCGGTAACTTTCGGCCACCACCTGCTGGCCTGGAACGAAATGCTGCAGCGGGATTACGAGCGGCTGCAGGACTGTCGCAAGCGGCTCAACCGCTCGCCCCTGGGTGCCGCCGCCCTGGCCGGCACCAGCTACCCGATCGAGCGCGCCCGCACCGCGGAGCTGCTGGGTTTCGACGCGCCCACGGAAAATTCCCTGGACTCGGTCAGCGACCGGGATTTCGCCATCGAATTCTGTGCCTTTAGCGCCCTGCTGCTCACACACTTATCCCGCGCCGGCGAGGAGCTGGTACTCTGGGCTTCGAGCCAGTTCGACTTTATCGACCTGCCGGACCGCTTCTGCACCGGCTCATCGATTATGCCGCAAAAGAAAAATCCGGACGTGCCGGAGCTGGTGCGCGGCAAGACCGGACGCGTCAACGGCCACCTGATCGCACTCCTGACCCTGATGAAAAGCCAGCCGCTGGCCTACAACAAAGACAACCAGGAGGACAAGGAGCCGCTGTTCGACTCCGCCGACACGGCACTGGACTGCCTGCGCGCCTTTGCCGACATGGTGCCATCACTGCGCGCCAAAAAAGAAAATATGCTGGCCGCCGCCGCCAGGGGTTTTGCCACCGCCACAGACCTCGCCGACTACCTGGTGCGCAAGGGTATCGCCTTTCGCGATGCCCACGAAATCGTCGGCCAGTCGGTGGCCTTTGCTATCGCACAGCAAAAGGATCTGGCGGAACTCAGCCTGGCGCAGCTGCAACAGTTTTCCACCGCCATAGACGCGGATGTTTTCGACGTGCTGACCCTGGAGGGGTCTGTAGCGGCACGGGACCATATTGGCGGCACCGCCCCCAGCCAGGTGCGCGCCGCCTGTGAGCGCGCCCGGGCGCTGATCGCCGCCCGCTGATACAACCCGGCGGGGGTCAGGGGGCTCACTGAATATTCAGAACAACCGGCTCCCCCTGCTGTTCTGTCAGCACCCGCTGCAGCAGGGTCGGCAGGTCCTCACCCGTGGACGTGCACTTCCAGCCGGTACCGGAGGCGCAGAAGGCCAGGTGGTAGCCGCCGGACCTGGCCGCCACCCAGAGTTCGCGGTTGGCGGACTGGCGCGAGAGAATTACCTGGCTGCCATTCTCCTCCAATGTGAGTGTGAGCACCGCATCGCTGCGCTCGTAATCGATATCCCAACGGCACTCATCGATTGCATCCTCAATCGCGATCAGGGTCTGTTCGATGGCAGTGTCGAATTCGCTTTGACTCATAATTTGTTGCTTCTGTTACGGTGTACTGTGCGACGTCCGGTAGACCGCTATACTAGCAGGCTTTTCCACCCACCAAGCTGCGGGACTACGCCGATGCCACACCCAGTCTCTTCCGCTCTAGCCGTGATACTTGTCACCGCCGCGCTCAGCGCCTGCGGACAGAAAGGTCCCCTCTATCTGCCCCAGGACGCCGCCGTACCGGCGCAGCCGGCCGGCAGCTCGCCATCGCTGGGAGCCCCCGCAGCGAGCGCGCCAAAACCCGGCGGGGAACAGCAGCCGACCCAGGACGAAACCGATGCGGAGGATACCCAACAAAGCGCCGAAGACCGTGAGCCAGTGATAGAAAAATGAGTGAGTTTCACTATAACCACGGCAGTCTGTGGGCCGAACAGGTGCCATTGGAAGAGATTGCCACCCGGTACGGCACCCCCACCTATGTGTACAGCCGCGCACACTTCGAAGCCCGCTATCGGGCCTATGCGGACGCCCTTGGCGATCATCCGGGCCTCGTTTGCTATGCCGTCAAGGCCAACAGCAACCTGGGCATATTATCGCTGCTGGCTCAGCTGGGGGCCGGCTTCGACATAGTTTCCGGCGGCGAGCTGGAGCGCGTGCTGATGGCCGGTGGCGATCCCGCGCGGGTGGTGTTTTCCGGTGTTGGCAAAACAGCGGCGGAAATGCGTCGCGGACTGGAGGTCGGGGTGCACTGCTTCAACGTCGAGTCCCGCGCGGAGCTGGAAAGGCTGGAGGCTGTCGCCGCCGAGGCCGGTGTGCGCGCCCCTGTCTCGCTGCGGGTCAATCCGGATGTGGACGCCGGAACCCACCCCTATATCTCCACCGGTCTGAAGGAAAACAAATTTGGTATCGCCATCGCCGGTGCCATCGATGTCTACCGGCTGGCCGCCGCTTCTGAGCACCTCGATGTGATCGGAGTCGACTGTCATATCGGCTCGCAACTGACCGAACTCTCCCCCTTTCTGGACGCCCTGGAACGACTGCTGGCACTGATTGACCAGCTGGCGGAGGAAGGCATTGTATTGCGCCACCTGGATCTGGGCGGCGGCCTGGGCGTGCGCTACCGCAATGAGGAACCACCTCTGGAGAGCGACTATCTGGCCGCGGTCAAGAGCCGCCTCAGCAGCCGTGAGCTGGCGCTGATCATCGAACCGGGCCGCTCCATCGCCGCCAACGGCGGACTCCTGTTGACCCGGGTCGAGTACCTCAAGCGCACCGAGGAACACGACTTCGCCATCGTCGATGCGGCCATGAATGACAATCTGCGCCCGGCCCTGTATCAGGCCTGGCAGAATATCGTCCCGGTGTGCCCGGGCAATGGAGAGGAGGCATCCTGGGACATTGTCGGACCCGTGTGCGAAACCGGCGACTTCCTCGGCAAGCGCCGCGAACTGGCGCTGGAGACGGGACAACTGCTGGCGGTGCTGTCCGCCGGCGCCTATGGATTTACCATGAGTTCAAACTACAATTCCCGTCCCCGCGCAGCGGAAATCCTGGTGGACGGCGATCGCTTTTATCAGGTGCGCGCGCGGGAGACACTGGCGGACCTGGTGCGCGGGGAGAGCGCAGCACCGGAAAAAACCTGACAGCAAATCGGGGCCTGTTCGCACTCACTCAGCTGGCCCTGTTGTGATACAAGAAGTGCCAATCGAGACAAGGGGAAAGAGATTTGGTTGCTACAAACAAGCGTTGGCTAATGAGCAGTGACGCTTTTTCGGCTAGACCCCAGGAAACCCCATGCGCCTGAAATTCAGCAAGATGCACGGCCTCGGCAATGACTTCGTATTACTCGACGGCATCAGCCAGCGCATCAATTTATCGCGCGATAAGATCCGCCGCCTGGCCGACCGCCGTGCCGGTATCGGTTGTGACCAGGTACTGGTGGTGGAGGCGCCGCGCAACCCGGATGCGGATTTCCGCTATCGCATCTATAACGCCGATGGCGGTGAAGTGGAAAACTGCGGCAATGGCGCGCGCTGTTTTGCGCGCTTCGTGCGCGAGCGGCGCCTGACCGGCAAAGACCGGCTGGGCGTGGAAACCGCCGCGGGCCTGCTGCACCTCACCCTCCTGGATGACAACAGTGTCAGCGTCAACATGGGCGCGCCTGTTCTAGAGCCGGCCGATATCCCCTTCGCGGCCGAGCATCGCGCCGATACCTACCCCCTGGAAGTAGACGGAGAGGTGTTCACCATCGGTGCCATATCCATGGGCAACCCCCACGCGGTACTGCTGGTCGACGACGTGGAAAGGGCACCGGTCGAAACCCTGGGCCCGAAAATAGAGCGGCATACGCATTTCCCCCAACGCGTAAACGTGGGTTTTTTGCAGATTGAATCCCCTGACCAAGTGCGCCTGCGCGTATTCGAGCGGGGTGTTGGCGAAACCCGCGCCTGCGGTACCGGCGCCTGCGCGGCCGTGGTGTTCGCGCGCCTGTGCGATCTGGTGGACGAAGAGGTCAAGGTCCGCCTGCCCGGCGGTGCCCTGACAATTCACTGGAGCGGACCCGGCCAGGCGGTTACCATGGCGGGGCCCGCAACCACCGTGTACCACGGGCATATCAATCTCTGATCAAGGGCGACAGCACTGCGGCAATGACAGAACAAAGCGACGCCACCCAAAACCGGGATACCCTCACCCCAGACGACGGCAGCGAAAGCCAGCGCGACAAGAAATTGCTGGCGCGGCGGGTGGCTCGCTACCTGGCGCAGAATCCGGAGTTTTTCGCAGAACATATGGAATTGCTGGAAACCATCCAGCTGCCGCGGGAAAATGGCAAAACTGTATCGCTGATGACCCACCAGACCAATCTGCTGCGCGAACGCAATATCGAGATGCGCCAGCGTCTCGACCAGTTGCTGCACAATGCGCGGGAGAATGATCAGCTATTTCTGCATATTCGCCATCTGGTGTTGCAACTGTTGGAAGCCGACAGTGTGGCCTCAGCGGGAGAGGCGCTTTACCGGAGCTTTCGCCAGGATTTCGGCGTGGAGGCCGTTGCCCTCACAATCTTTACCCCCCTGCCGGCGGGGCACGGCCCCATCGGCGAGGTAGTCTCCAGCTCGCGCACCGCTGCCGAGAGTGCCATCGGCTCCATACTGCGCAACGGACGCACCGTCTGCGGCGTGCTGCGCCCGACGGAAACGGAGTTCCTGTTTGCCAGAGATGCCGACTGGATCGCCTCCGCCGCAGTGGTGCCCCTGGCCAACCAGCTGGGCGTCCTGGCGGTGGGATCGAAGGATCCACAACACTACCGCAGCAGCCTCGGCACCCTGTTTCTCACCTATATCGGAGAGGTGTTGGAGCGACTGCTGCCACAATTGCTGACCCCGGCGTCGCGCTAAAACTGTCCCCGCACCGCCCAGTCCACGGATCTTGTGATTACCCTGTCGCCGTTGAAGTCCTCCGGGATTACCCGCGGCAACCACACAGCGAGCCGGGGAGCAGCTATCCGACCGCAGTAAGGTGGTTATCGCTGCTCCACTGCGAGTCTCAAATCGGGCGGCTACCGTATTTTGGCTGGGGTTTGCGGGGCGGATCGGCGGTCACATCCGGGTCGATTTCGCGGATGGCGCCACCACTGGCAAGGAATTGTTCCACATCCTCACTCAACCTGTGTCGGGCCCGCTTGCGGGAAGTGACGCTGCGCTCTTCAGCCGAATCATCGCCACCTTTGTTGTTGCGTGGGTTACTGCTCTGATCATCATTACCATCTTTCATCACTGATACCTTGTCACTACCGCTCCCGCCTTTGGGGAGGTACCTCAATGCCACGCGCCGTCTGTGCAATGGAGTTGCACTGTGTCACCCCGCACGGCGAATAATATATAGGCGGATTCAGCCGGTAGCGCCAGCGACTCGCCGCGTCTGGCGTAGAGCTTTTTTCATTGATTGCCGCGACGCTTATCGCGCTTGGTTATGCCTGCGGAGGCCACTGCCCATAGACAGAGAAAACAACTCCATCAATCGCAGCTGTGGTGGGAAAGATTATTCCGAAATGAAAAAACCCCGGACGGGGCTTTGGGAAATTTGGCGTGTCAATACACGCCCAGCCAGTCAGCTTTGAAGTTTGGTGTCTACACCGCTTCGCTGCCGGTTTCGCCGGTGCGAATCCGGATCACTTCCTCCAGTGCGGTGATAAAGATTTTGCCGTCACCGATCTTTCCGGTTTGTGCCGCCTTGGTGATCGCCTCCACCGCGCTGTCCACCATATTGTCGTCAACTGCCAGTTCCAGTTTCACCTTAGGCAGAAAATCCACCACATACTCGGCGCCCCGGTAGAGCTCGGTGTGCCCCTTCTGGCGGCCAAAGCCCTTCACTTCCGTCACGGTCATACCCTGCACTCCCACCTCCGAGAGTGCAGTGCGCACATCGTCCAGCTTGAAAGGTTTAACTACCGCAGTAATCAATTTCATTGCGTATCTTTCCCCTGCTCCGGGCTCTCGCTCTCGAACCCCGTTGGTTTTGCCGCACCCGGCGACGCCCTTGTCGCCAATGGAGGATTTGTCCGACCGGGCCGGCCAGCGCACTGCCCCAGGCGGACTACTTGCCCATAAACTCCGGATAAGCTTCCATTCCACATTCCAGCAAGTCAACACCTTCTTGCTCCTCGTCCTCGCCAACGCGGATACCGGTGACGGTTTTGAGCAGCAGCCACACCGCCCAGGAGGCGGTAAATACCCAGCCGAAAATAGTGGCGGCGCCGATTAACTGGGCGGCAAACGAAGCACTGTCATTGGTAACAGGTACCAGCATCAGCCCCAGCAAACCCACCACCCCATGCACCGAGATGGCACCCACCGGGTCGTCGATTTTGCGTTTGTCCAGGGCGACAATGGAAAGCACCACCAGCACACCGCCCAAGGCTCCGAACAGGGTCGCCTGTACTGGGGTCGGGGTGGCCGGCTCGGCGGTGATCGCCACCAGCCCGGCCAGGGCGCCATTCAACAGCATGGTCAGGTCCGCCTTGCCGAACAGGATGCGCGCGGTAAATAGCGCGGCTATGGCGCCGCCGCAGGCAGCGGCATTGGTGTTGAGAAATACCCTGGCGACGGAATGAGCGCTGGAGGCATCGCCCAGCTTCAGCACGGATCCGCCATTGAAGCCGAACCATCCCATCCACAGGATAAAAGTGCCCAGAGTGGCCAGCGGTAAATTGGCACCGGGGATCGCATAGACCTCCCCGTTGCGACCGTACTTGCCGTTGCGGGGGCCCAGCAGCAGCACCCCGGCCAGGGCAGCGGCGGCGCCGGCCATATGCACAATGCCGGAGCCGGCAAAGTCCGAAAAACCCAGCTCGCCGAGGTTGTAGAGGCCGAACACATCCCGGTCTCCCCAGGTCCAGGAACCCTCCAGCGGATAGATAAAACCAGTCAGGACCACGGCGAAGGCCAGAAAGCTCCACAGCTTCATCCGCTCCGCCACCGCTCCGGACACGATGGACATGGCGGTCGCCACAAAAACCGTCTGAAAAAAGAAATCGGCAGCGCCCGAGTAAACCGAGTCCCCCGAAAAACCATTTTTGGCGGATTCCGTCAGCACCTCTTCAATATCAAAGGTCTCGATACCGGCCAGCAACCAGCCGCCATCGTACATGATCGCGTATCCACTCAACAGGTACATAATGCAGGCAATGGCGAACAGAGCCACGTTTTTAGTTAGAATTTCAGTGGTGTTCTTCGAGCGCACCAGGCCGGCCTCCAGCATGGCAAAACCGGCTGCCATCCACATAACGAGTGCGCCGCACACCAGGAAATAAAACGTATCAATTGCGTACTGCAATTGAAAAATTTGATTTTCCATCTTTTGCTCCGTTCAGTCCCCAGAGTGGTAAAAAATTATTGAACCCTTGTTGGCCGGCCCGCTTACAGGGCCGGATGGAAAGCTTAAATAGCGTCCGCACCGGTTTCGCCGGTACGGATTCGTACCACCTGCTCCAGGGTAGTGACGAAAACCTTGCCGTCGCCGATCCTGCCGCTGTGCGCCCCCCGGCTGACAGCGTCCAGCACTGTGTCCAGCTGTGACTCCTGCACGGCTATCTGCAACAGGGTTTTGGGTAGGAAATCCACTACATACTCGGCGCCCCGGTAGAGTTCCGTGTGCCCTTTCTGCCGCCCAAACCCCTTCACCTCGCCCACGGTGATACCCTTGACCCCCGCCTCGGCCAGGGCATCGCGCACAGCGCCGAGCTTGAAAGGCTTTATAATTGCCGTAACCAGTTTCATCAGTATTCCCCCAGGTGTTTGACCGCCGCTCAACTCCCCAGCAGTCACCAGCTATAGGTGGCGCCGGCGAGGACCGATGGTTCGCACCAGTCCAGTCCATAACACTCACGGTCGCTGATATCGGTTCCAACCAGTGACGCGCTCAGGCTCAGGCCGCCGAAGGCCCGACTCAGCGTTAAGGAATAATCCACATAAGAATCCGCCCCGAACAGGAACCCTTCTTCTTCGAACAGATTGGCCCCCAGATGGAAATCCAGGCTCAAGGCAGCAGGCAGCTCAAAGCCAAATTCGCCGTAGGCGTATAAAAACTTGCCGGTACCGGCCCAGTAGTCATCGGAGTAGGCAGCGCCCAGTGTCAGGTTGGAAATAGCGATACTGCCGTAGACTTCCTGGTAATCCTCGTCCCGGTCACTGCCGTGATAGGCGTAGTAGATATAACCCAGGTCGTAGCCCACACCCGTGCTGAATTCACCGGTGTAACCACCGTAAAAATCCTGCTCATAGTCGGTCTCATCCCCGCCCCAGGCGAAATCCACCTGGGAGGCCCAGGTACCCAGGTAGAAGCCGTTTTCCAGCTCCAGGTCGGCACCGCCCTGAATGGCCGCACCGCCATCGGTCTGCGATACACCACGGAACTTGTAATCCGTCACCAGCCCCAGATTGGCGCTGACGGAAATACCGCTTTCGGCAGCGGTTGCAGTGGCGGATACCCCTGTAGTCAGGATCGCTGCCGCCAGTGCAACAGCGGCTTTTTTTATCGTGTGTGCCACTTTGGTTCTCCTCCATCTCTGAGATTGCGGTAACTTTTTTACGTTTACAGCCGGCTTCAGCTCGGGGGTCGGCCACGGGCATATCGCCCTACCGAAAGCTCTTTCCGTGTGAACCGGCAATGCCCGGTCGCTGAAAGCCGCCTGCACTGGTGTAGTTGCAGACTTGATGCCAATTCCGCAAAGTTGATAAAAATCAATAAGTTGAATTTCGATTTGGCAACAGGAGGGGCAACGGGAAAAAGTGACGGTGGGACAAACGCACCAAAATCGTGATAAGGATTCGACTGCCGCCCCAAAAAGGGGAGCGCTGGGTTCAGGCACCTCAGGCAGTCGCGTTGCAGAGCGGCCATAGAGTGCGGCATTGCCTCGGGCGCGCCCCAATCTGGCCGCATCTCTTTGTGCCACCGCCTCCCTGGGCTACAATCACAGCGTCTCATCGCCCACAGCGACATCTCTGTTTCTATTGCCCGGGATCCACCAGTGCCTACAGACAAATTGCAACAACTACTCGACGAATTGCGCCGGCAGGGCACAGTGGTCAGCGGCGACCTGCGCGACGCACTTTCCGTGGCACTGGGAAAATTGCCGCTGGTATCACAGCAGGAGTTCGACACCCAGGTGGCCATACTGGAGCGAACGCGGGAAAAGCTGACGCGAATGGAAGAAGAGCTGAAAACCCTTGAGCAGGCGTTGGCCGACCAGCGGCAGGAGTCGTCGCCCAAAACCTAACCGGTACGGGCCGCTGCCCGGCAACACTCGGGAAAGACATTTTGAGTCTCTCCATAACCTACGCCCGCGCACAGCACGGGGTTTCCGCCCCACTGGTGACCGTGGAAACCCACCTCGCCAATGGCCTGCCCACCTTTAATATCGTCGGCCTGCCCGAAGCGGCAGTACGCGAGAGCCGCGACCGGGTGCGCAGCGCCATCGTCAACAGCCAGTTCGAATTTCCCCAGCGCCGCATTATTGTCAATCTGGCCCCGGCTGACCTGCCCAAAGAGGGTGGCCGCTACGACCTGGCCATAGCACTCGGAATTCTCGCGGCCTCCGGGCAGGTGCCCGGCGAACAGCTACAGGAATGCGAATTTATCGGTGAACTCGCCCTGACCGGTATTCTGCGCACCGTGCCCGGCGCACTGCCCGCTGCCATTGCGTGCGCCCAAACCGGGCGAACCCTGATCGTCCCAGAGGAATCCGGTGCGGAAGCCGCCCTCGCTGAAGGTGAATGCCGTACCGCCCAATCCCTGTTGCAGGTTTGCGCACAGCTACATGGGCGCGAAGCCCTCCCCGCTGCGGCGGCGCGCGACACTCAAGCTGTACCCCAATGTGCTGACCTGGCCGAGGTCCGGGGCCAGTTGCGCGCCCGGCGCGCCCTTGAAGTGGCCGCCGCGGGCGGTCACAACCTGTTGTTTTTCGGTCCGCCGGGTACCGGCAAAACCATGCTCGCCAGCCGTCTTCCGGGCATACTGCCGCCCCTGCGCCGCCGCGAGCTGACCGAAGTCGCGGCGGTCTATTCCAGTGCGGGACTGGCGGAGCTCCGCCAGCGGCCCTTTCGCGCGCCCCATCACAGTGCCTCACCCGCCGCCCTGGTTGGTGGCGGCAGCGACCCGCGACCCGGAGAAATTTCCCTGGCCCACCGGGGCGTATTATTTCTGGACGAATTACCGGAGTTTCCCCGTCACGCATTGGAGATACTGCGGGAACCGCTGGAGAGTGGCGAAGTACGGATTTCCCGGGCGCGGGCCCAGGTCACCTTCCCCGCAGATTTCCAACTGGTGGCGGCCATGAACCCCTGCCCCTGCGGATATTTGGGTGAAGCCCGCTGCCGCTGCACACCGGACCAGATACAGCGCTATCGCGGCAAACTCTCAGGGCCCTTGTTGGACCGCATCGACATGCATGTCGAAGTCACCAGCTTACCCGCCAGTGAATTGCAGCAGGCGCCACCCGGTGAGCCCTCCGCAAGCGTAGGGGAGCGGGTCGCGCGAGCGAGGACACGGCAACTGGAACGGCAGGGGAAAATCAACGCCCAACTGGCCGGCGCCGAACTGGATAAGTACTGCCCACTGGGGCCCAGAGAGCGGGCATTGCTAAGCCGTTCGCTGGAGCAACTGGGACTGTCTGCCCGCAGCTACCACCGGGTGCTTAAAGTCGCCCGCACCCTGGCGGATCTCATCAATATGAAAAATATCGGCACCGAGCAGATTGCAGAGGCACTGGCCTACCGGAATCTGGACAGGGCCCAAACAACCTGCTAGGTAGCCACAGCTGTTTGGGCCCTGTTGTGACAACACTTCATAGTGCGATGGAAGGGTCAGCTGGCCAGCCAGTTGCGATTGTCACTGAGGCCAGCACGCAAATACTCCATCTGGTCCACAATGATATTTCGACCCTGCAACAGTAATGCCTCAAACCTGTTGGGCGTAAAGGGCAATGCCAGCAGTTCCATCTTAGCTTCTTCCGGTGTTCTCGCAGCCTTTACATTGTTGCACCGACGGCAGGCAGCACATGTATTTTCCCAGCTGTTGGCACCCCCGCGCGAAGTGGGGATGATATGATCGCGGGTCAATGCCCTGGCTGGGAATTTGTCACCACAATAGAGACACAAATACTGATCCCTTGCGAAAAGATTGGCGTTGGTCAGTGTCGGTGTTTTGCGGAAACTGCGGCCCTGGATTCCGCGACCGGCAATCACTGACGCAACGGCCAACTCCGAACGGGTGCCACAGCGGCGAGTACCACCGCGCAGTACGGTAGTGAAGGTGCCCAGTTCCCACAAAACCTGATCCTTGGCGTACAGGCGGGCAGCCTCTTCGAGCCTCATCCACGACTGTGGCATTCCAGCGGCGTCTAGATAGAGTACTTGTTCCATCACCTTGGCCCTGTCAATTATTCTTAATGCGATTGTTGCTTGGCATTCCCGACAGGACTCGAACCTGCAACCGACGGCTTAGAAGGCCGCTGCGCTGCCAATTGCGCTACGGGAGTTTTAAGAAGGTCACCTGGTCCACGCTGTGGTATCCCTGGTTAAGTAGGTACAGTGCCGCCAGTCTCCGCTCTGCTGGCGAGACCTGGTTGAGAATGACCTGACGGGGCAATCGATGCTGACCATTCGCCCAGGATAGAAATTCCACCAGGTTCTCCCGACAGGTTAGCGGCTGCAGGATTTGCACCACCGAAATTGGTCGCTCTTTCAATAACTGCTTTGCGGTTACATAATTGGTAACCTGAAGCTCACTGCCGTCGCAGTAAGAAGTGATCACAAGACGCATGACAAATCCTCCACGAGATCTGGAATGGCGGCCCCGGGGAGACTCGAACTCCCAACCACCTGGTTCGAAGCCAAGGTCTCTACCAATTGAGGTACGGGGCTATAAAAATTGGAGCCCAGGGCGAGGATTCGAACCCGCATTTTCCTGATTACAAATCAGGCGCTCTGCCAATTGAGCTACATGGGCGTATAGAAAAGGGGACGATCGTAGGGCTAACAGGAATGACATATTGCCACCACGCCGAGCCACAAATAGATTCAAGTGAACCTAGCAGGTTGCTGAAACTCGAAGAATTTCGACGCCTGGTACCGGAATATGGATGTTCCGGCAAAATCGGCGATGCCTAAGTCGTTGATTTTGGGAGAAAAGTGAAAATCACATTTTTCACTTTTCATGTTTTGAAATAGGCAGGATGCCTTTTTCAACAACCTGCTAGAGAATCGAATTTACTTAAAGCCAGTCACTTCAGCTACTGGAACAAGAGCGTAATTATTGATCGGTGCAGCTGGGCTTGAACCTCCGACCTTCCGTTCCCAGGGCCGACGCACTACCCGGCTGCGCTATGCACCGAAAATAATTGGGGCCGAGGCAGTCGCACTCGCGACCTCCTGCCTTCAAAGCAGGCATTCTGTTGAAAACACGACAAGTCCAAATATTGGAGTCCGGTGCCGGATTTGAACCGACGTAGAATGGATTTGCAGTCCATCGGCTATGCCTCTCACCCAACCGGACAGGAAATTGGCTGGCGGTTCCGGACTTGAACCGGAAATTCGAGGGTCAAAGCCTCGTGTGTTGCCCATTACAGGTTATTGAAAAAGCCTTCCCTGGCTTTCTCAACCCAGGTTTGCGGCACATGTCCGCAAACCCTCCACGACAAATCATGCGGTTACACGCTTGATTTGCGGCCCGAACATCCCTGTTCGGGACAACAAACAGTTGTCTGGTGCCCCAGGAGGGAGTCGAACCCTCAAATAACGGTTTCTAAGACCGCCGTGTCTGCCAATTCCACCACCGGGGCTGTTAAATTGTTTGCGCGGGGAAATTTGTCCCAAAATAGTAGGCTTGAGTCAGCCTCATAGACCTATCCACCATTCAATGAAACCTATATGCTCTAAATTACTGTATCCGTAAAGGATCCAGCGGACCTCCCAGCTCCACTATTCGTGTAGATTTTGCCCTCGCCCCACCAATGCGAAAAACGATTTCTGCTCATCAGCAATCCCCCGGGCAACAATTTCGGGAGAAGCACTTCGCTGCTAATCTGGCGATCCCGGCAGGAGTCGAACCTGCAATCTCCAGCTTCGCACGCTGGTGCCTTGCCGTTTGGCCACGAGATCAAACGAAAATATGGGGTGACCTACCGGAATCGAACCGATGTATACGGGAGCCACAATCCCGCGCCTAACCATTCGGCCAAGGTCACCACAAAACTGGCTGGCGAGGACGGGATCGAACCGCCGATCTCCCGGTTAACAGCCGGACGCATTACCACTCTGCTACTCGCCAACAATTGGCACGTCGGGCAGGTCTCGAACCTGCAACCTGCGGTTTTGGAAACCGCCGCTCCGCCAATTGAACTACCGACGTAATTTAAATCACACTGTAGGAGGCACGGGAATCGAACCCGCCTGTGCCGGATTAAAACTCCGGTGCCTAGCGCCGATCGGCCAACCTCCTACGCTGCGCTCTAAAATGATGCCCGGCGCGGGATTCGAACCCGCGGTATCCTGTTCGACGGGTAGATGCGAAAAGCCTCTACGCGAACCGGGCATAACAGGCCAATGCCCCATACTAAAAAAGCGACCAAATTGTAAAAAAACAGCTGGGTGTCAGTGCCAGCGCACTTTTAGCCCGCCAACAAAAAACCCGGATGGCGGGGAGCCAACCGGGTTCAATCGTTTTTTGCGATCTTATCCGGTTGGCGTATAGCCGACCGGACAGGCCAAGCTACACTTCTATGTGAAAACCATTCTGAATCCTGATCCCTTTCCCAGGATTAGATGGCCAATGTATAAAACGATTGGGCAGCAAACGGGTACAGGAGTTTAGCCCCAGGCCCCGGGTCTTACCGCATAATTTCTGATGTCTGTTAAACACTGCTGTCACCTTAAAAACTCGCGCTGCCGATATCGGCTTCAACTTTACTCCAGCAAGCCAACCACTTGCTGTCAATTGCTTTTTAAGTTACCACAAAAATTTTGCCTGGTAACAGTTTTTCTATAAAAAAATTTATATTTTTCAACAATTTAACTATTTACAAGCGAGTGCTACCCCACCGTATCCGGTATCTCGAAAAATTGGGCTCGGGGCCAGTTGCGGCGCTGATTCATGCGCTCAGGTTTGTCCCGTTTTCAATATTTTCGTCGACATTGTGTCCTTAAAAATTGGTGGTCCGCAGCAGACTCGAACTGCTTCCCCCCGCTTATGAGGCGGGCGCTCTTACCAGATGAGCTATCGGACCTCAACAAACAAAAACCCCCGGAGGCGAACCTGCGGGGGTTTTTAGTACCAACTCCAGAAGGCTCGCAGCCTCCCGAATTACAGAAGGCAGTTAACGCGGATTTATCTCCACGCATCTCAGACAGCACCGCTGCCCGGACGAGGCGGTTCGAGCACCTGAATTTATATGCACAGATAAACTTCTCATTAACTTTCTCAATGTAAGTTGCTGCGAGGCTTTTAAAGCACTTTTTCTTTTCGGCCTCGGCTTCATTTTCAAATCGCTGAACCTATAGTCTCCGATTTCTATTTTTACGTTAACACAGAAATTCCACCGAACAACAGTTTTCTATAAAAAATATATATTTTTCAACAAGTTAATCATTTGCAAGCCGAATAATAACCTACCGTATCCAGCATCTTGAAAATTGGGCTCGGGGCCAGTTGCGGCGCTGATTCATGCGCTCAGGTTTGTCCCGTTTTGGATATTTTCGTCGGCATTGTGTCCTTAAAAATTGGTGGTCCGCAGCAGACTCGAACTGCTTCCCCCCGCTTATGAGGCGGGCGCTCTTACCCGATGAGCTATCGGACCTTAACAAACAAAAACCCCCGGAGGCGAACCTGCGGGGGTTTTTACTACCAACTCCAAAAGGCTCGCAGCCTCCCGAGTTACAGAAGGCAGTTAACGCGGATTTATCTCCACACATATCAGGTGCCACCGCTGCCCGGCCGGGGCGGTGTCAACACCTGAATTTATATGCGTACGTAAATTTCTCACTAACTTCCTCCAAAAAATCGCTGCAACTATAGCGGATAAAAATCGCCAGCGCTACCATAGTTGGTCATTTCAGAACTTCCCCAATATTGACTTGCTACATAAGTTATCGGCTTAACCTGCTACAAAGATGTACCGCTGCCGGGCGAATGCCGACGCAAACCCACTCAGCCATCAGTTTTGGCTTTTGACAGCTGTTCAAACCTGAGCCCGTATTTCTCCAATAACTGACGCACCCGGTGGGAGTCGTTACTGGATTTCTTCGCAATCCGGCTCACCCCGAAGAGTTTTCTTCCGGCCTCCGCCATGGAGTTGGACGCCTGGCATACCTGGATAACACCGGCGAGCTTGATCTGGTCATAATAATCCATAGTCTCGCAGCACCCGGGACCGAGCAAACTCTCGATGCATTGCCGCAAATCCGCCGGGGACTGATCGCGCCTTCGCCACTTGTGCCGCAGCCGCTGAATCTCCTCCTCCACTACGGCGGTAGTGATGCGACCGCCGTCAGCCAGGGTGCCCATACGGACAATACTGGCATTGAGATCGCGAAAATTGGCGGGCCAGGTGGCTTCCGGCGAGCAACCAAAGCGCAGGTAAGCTGCCCGCGCCTCCTTGCTGAAGGACACAGCATAACCGGATTTTCTTGCGAAGGTCTCCAACTCAAACTCGATATTGGGCTCCAGGTCTTCGATACGTTCGCGCAGGGAGGGTAACCGGTAGGTCCATAAGTCGATACGTGCCAACAGGTCCGCACGGAATTTCCCCTCGCAACTGAGCTGGGCCAGGTCCCGGTTGGTGCCGGCAATAAGCTGAAAGTTACTTGTCACTTCCCGGTCTGCGCCAAAAGGCATAAAGCACTTGTGCTCCAGTGCACGGAGCAACATCGCCTGCTCATCCAACCCCATTTCGCCGATCTCATCGAGAAACAGTAAGCCTTTATCGGCTTCCATCAGCAAACCGGGGCGCTGGGTGGTGGCGCCGGTAAAGGCACCCTTGCGATGGCCAAACAGGGCCGACATGGCATTTTCACCCCGCAGCGTAGCGCAGTTAACCGCCACCAGACCGCCCTCCAGCTGCCCGCGCTGTTTGCGCAGCTCAAAGATTCGCCGCGCCAGCTGGGACTTGCCCGCACCGGTGGGGCCGGTGATCAGGATGGGCGCATCGGAACGGATGGACACTTGCTCCACCTGTTCGATCATGCGGTTAAAAGCCGGGTTATTGGTCTCGATTCCACCTTTCAGGTAGCTGGTGCCCTCACGGTGCTCCTTTTGGAAACGGGAGGCGATCTGGTCGTACTTGGACAAATCCAGGTCGATCACCTGGTATTGCCCAGGCAGATTACTGTTATTGCGCGCCGGCGCAGTCTGCAACAAACGCCCGGGAAAATAGCCGGCTTCCGTGAGCAGGTACAGGCAGATTTGAGCCACATGGGTGCCAGTGGTGATATGCACCAGGTATTGCTCGTATTCGGGCTCGAAGGTATAGGCGCGGGCGAAATCCAGTAAGTTGCTATAAACGCTTTCAAAATCCCAGGGGTCGCGGAAGTTCACCCGGTGGTGGACCACCTCCGTTTCCGGGGAGACCCGCGCTATATCTTCAGTAACCTGGTTTGCCAGGCCCTGAGCGTGGTTGTCGAACAGGAGTTCCAGCCGATTGATCAACAGGTCATCGTGCTGGCACATGGAAATATTGGGTCGCCACTTGTCCCAGCGCTTGTCGCCCTTACCGCGCCGGTCCTTACTGGTGCCGAGAATACTGATAGCTATTGTTTTCATGCTATCCAGAATATAAGACATCTATCAAAAAAGATATATTTATAGGACTTATCACCTGTCTACAAATTGCTCTACGTAATTTCATATGAAAAAAATATCCATAAAAAACATATAGTTATGGTCAATCAGAAAATAACTGCGCAGGTTGGCATCCTTTTCGCTATATCAGTGACAAACCAAACCTATGAACAAGCAGAGCATTATCAAAAGGAGAGACACCATGACACCCATGTCGTATGAGGTCATGCAGGCGGGTGGGGTACCCATTAAGTCCTGGACCCTGGGTGTGCCCTTCGAGGAGGAGGCGAAGGCGCAGCTGTGCAACATCTCACGCATGCCGTTTATTCACAAATGGGTGGCGGCTATGCCTGACGTGCATCTGGGCAAGGGCGCCACTATCGGCAGCGTGGTACCGACCCTGGGTGCGGTGATCCCCGCCGCGGTGGGCGTGGATATCGGCTGCGGCATGATGGCGGTCCGCACCAGTCTCAGCGCGGCACAGCTGCCGGACAACCTGGCCGGGGTGCGCAGTGCGATTGAGCGCGCCGTGCCCCACGGCCGCAGCGCGGGCCTGCGGGGAAAAAGAGGGCGGGACAAGGGCGCCTGGGCCGATGTGCCGGAAGATGTGTCAGCTGGCTGGGCACCCCTGGCGGCCCGGTTTGAAGCGCTGAAGGAGCGGCACCCGGTGTTGAAAAATACCAACAACATCAACCATCTGGGCACGCTCGGCACCGGCAATCACTTTATCGAGATGTGCCTGGATGAGCACGGCAGTGTATGGCTGATGTTGCACAGCGGTTCCCGTGGCGTAGGCAACCGTATCGGCACCTACTTTATCGAACAGGCCAAGCGGGATATGGAGCGCTGGCATATTCAGCTGCCGGACAGAGACCTGGCGTATTTCCCCGAGGGCACAGAGCACTTCGACGAGTATGTGCAGGCAGTGGAGTGGGCGCAAAACTTCGCCCGCATCAACCGCGAAGTAATGATGGCACGGGTGATTGGTGCCGTGACCCAGGCATTGGGTATGCAGTTCGACGCGCGACAGGAAGCGGTGAATTGCCACCACAACTATGTGTCCCGAGAGCACCACTACGGCAAAGACGTACTGGTGACCCGCAAGGGCGCGGTGCGGGCGCGCGCCGGTGAAATGGGCATTATTCCCGGTAGCATGGGCGCAAGATCTTTTATTGTGCGCGGGCTGGGCAACGAAGAGAGCTTTTGTAGCTGTAGTCACGGTGCCGGGCGGGTCATGTCCCGCACCAAGGCAAAAAAACTGGTGTCACTGGAAGAACACCTCGCCGCCACCGCCGATGTGGAATGCCGCAAGGACGCCGGCGTGATCGACGAGACCCCTTCAGCCTACAAGCCCATCGAGAAAGTTATGGCGGCACAGAGGGATCTGGTGGAAATCGTTTACACCCTAAAGCAGGTGGTTTGCGTCAAAGGTTAATCCACCCCCCGCCTGTTGGCACAGGGGCATAGACAGCAGGAATGGGGGAGCGGGCAGTCACTAGCAGGTTGTTGAAAAAGGCATCCTGCCTGTTTCAAAACACGAAAAGCGAAAAATGTGATTTTCACTTTTCTCCCAAAATCAACGACTTAGACGTCGCCGATTTTGCCGGAACATTCATATTCCGGTAGCAGGCGTCGAAATTCTTCGAATTTCAACAGCCTGCTAGGGTTACCGCTCCCACAACAGCGTTTGGGCGGCCTTGTTCAGTCAGCGGAACCGGCTCTGTATACCGGCCCGGCACCACTGTCACTGACAGCGGGTGTACCGATGGGATAAGTCCTCAAACATCAACTTTGTAGCTCAGTTGGGTAGAGCAATCGACTTGGATCGATCTGTCGCAGGTTCAATTCCTGCCAAAGTACCGTCGTCTCAAAAACGACTCCCTGGTAAAGGCGAGAGCCTGGGGTTCGAATCCCCACAAGCTGAAATATCTTGTTGAAATCTAACCGGGGCCCGGATGCCGTTTTCAGTATTGGAAACCCAACCTTCACAGGTTGGCGGCCCATATGAAGCGGCCAGCTGGCTGCAGTGTCGCCTTTCGTGGGTTTGCACGATGCGACCTGGCGATACGTTTTAAGAAGGGACTCCTGAGGCCAGGGATAGCAACTCCCGGGCTCAGGACGAGCCGAGCGGGAGTCCCTCTAAAACCGCTGTTTCCAGGTTCCATCCTGTACAAGCGATAGGCCACACTGTAGCCGGCCGGGCCCCACCCGAACATATAATTACTAAAAAAGAACTCTGTTATGAAGTCTTTATTCAAACTCTGGAAAACCGTCGATGTGGCGGATCACGAGCGGGCGCTGGTCTTTCGCCGCAACCGCTTCGAAAAAGTATTGGGCCCAGGGCGCAGTAGGATTCCACTGTTCGGCGGTCCTGTGCGGGTGCAGACCCACGATATCACCCAAGGTGCCTTCGATGAAGCCATGGCAAAATTTCTGGTAAAAACCTATGGGGACCTCTTTGCCGATCACCTGCACGCCTACGAACTGTCCGACCATCAAGTCGGGCTTTTTTACCGGGACAATCACCTGGTGGATATTTGGCCGCCCGGAAGTTTCCGCGCTATTTGGAAAGGCGGTGACTCAGTGCGTGTGGACATAGTGGATATTACCCAGGACTACACGATCGACAAAAAACTGCTGGGCCTCCTCGGCCGGGGTTTAGCGATCGGAAAGATTCGCACGGCCGCCTACGCCATCAGTTATAACGAAGTCCCCGATGAACATGTTGGTTTGCTCACGGTCAACGGCAAACTGGAACAACTGCTCCAGCCGGGCTGTTACGGCTACTGGAAATACAACCGCTCTGTGACCGTAAAATTGCTGGACCTGCGGCTGCACACTGTCGAGGTAAATGACCAGGAGATCCTGACCAAGGACCGAGTCAGCCTGCGCATCAATTTGACCGGAACCTATAGAATTACCGATCCGCAAACGGTGTCTTTAAAGCTCAATGACAGCAAGGCGTTTATCTATCGGGGGTTACAACTGCATTTACGCGAAACAGTCGGCACTCATACCCTGGATAGCTTACTTGCGGGCAAGGACCACCTGAATATTGCCATCGCTACGGGTATCCGCGACAAACTGGCGCAATACGGTATCGAGGTTGCCAGTGTTGGATTGAAGGATATTATCCTGCCCGGTGATATGAAGCTGATCCTGAATCAGGTGGTGGAGGCACAAAAGGAATCGGAGGCCAACCTTATCAAACGCCGGGAGGAAACCCAGGCTATGCGCGCCCTGCACAACACAGCCAAGATGATGGACAACAACCCGGTGCTCTTGCGCCTGAAGGAACTGGAGGCATTGGAGCGGGTCAGTACGCGCATCGACAAGATTTCCGTATACGGCGGACTCGATAGTGTGCTGAATAACCTGGTGAACCTGGGCTCTGGCAAATGAGCTGTGCGGCATGCCGCAAATTTGTGTATTTGTATAAGGGAATTGACCCATGATTGAGATAGATGGTGCCCAGGGTGAGGGTGGCGGGCAGATCCTGCGGACCGCCCTGACCCTGTCCCTATGCCTGGAAGAGCCGGTAAGGATAAAAAATATTCGTGCGGGTCGGCAAAAGCCCGGGCTATTGCGCCAGCACCTGGCCTGCCTGAGGGCTGCCAAGGCCATCAGTCACGCCCAAGTCAGCGGCGAGCAGTTGGGCTCTCGCGAGGTGGTTTTTATGCCGGGGAAGGTCGAGTCCGGCAAATACCATTTTGCGGTGGGCTCCGCCGGCAGCACCAGTCTGGTATTTCAGACGGTGCTGCTGCCGTTGCTCTATGCTGATGGTGTCAGCGAGATTCACTTCGAAGGCGGCACGCACAATAAAAAAGCACCCAGCTTCGACTTTATCGCCCGCGCCTATCTACCGCTGCTGGCGCGTATGGGTGCCAAGGTATCCGTGGAGTTGCACGAGTATGGCTTCTACCCAGCTGGTGGTGGCAGCATCTTTGCGCATATCCAGCCCCTGCCCCGGTTGTCTTCACTCGATTTGAGTGAGCGCGGTACCTTGTTGGATTTTGAAGCCGTCGCCACTAGCGCCAACATTCCGGGCCATATTGCCCAACGGGAACTGGCCCAGGTGCGGAAGAAATGCGATTGGGCACCGGAGTGTCTGCACCAGCAGTCTGTTTCCTCTGCAGGCCCCGGCAATGTCCTTTCCCTGCGGCTGCATTGGGAACATCTGAGCGAAGTCTTCGACGCGATGGCCGAACTGGGTGTAACCGCGGAAAATGTGGCCCGAAGGGCCATCGGGCAGATGCAGCGCTACCGCCATGCGGGGGTTCCGGTGGGTGAGCACCTCGCTGACCAGCTGTTACTGCCGATGGTCCTGGGCTCTGGTGGCTGTTTTCGGACTCTGAAGCCCAGCCAGCACCTACTCACCAATATCCAGGTAATCCGGGACATATTGGGAGCAGATATACAATTGCATCAACAGGGTGACGACGACTGGCAGGTGATTGTCGAGGGTGCTAATCGGAAGCTGGCTACAGGCTGCTCATCGCAGAATAATGCCGCTGGATTACCGGATTAGCAGGACCGTATACCCTCTCCCTGAATTCTATTACCACCGCTCACCAGTTTAGGGCCCGGCCTGCCCCCTGGCACTTTGCATTACCTTTTGTGCTGAGATTTGCCGCTCCAGTTTTTTATGCGCCCGCTCCGCATAGGCGCGACAACCGATGGGCTTTTCCTGTTCCGCCCGGGCCTTATAGTGCCAACCGCTTGCGCCGGCATGGGGAGTGATCAACAGATCGCAGGGCAGCTGGCCCACCCGCTCAAAGCTAAGGCGATAATCCTGCACAATATCCGGATAACGGGGATTATCAACCAATTGGTAATCCGGCGCGCTGAGGCTGTCCACATAAGCGATATTCATGGTTTTGCCATCCACCTTATCCTGCCAGGTCCAGGCCATGCTCCCGGGCGTGTGACCGGGAATAAAATGCACCTGCAGCCTGAGTTTGCCCAGCGTTACCAGTTCCCCATGGTGTAGAATGCGGTCCGCCTGTACAGGGGGATACAAAAGGTTGTCGCCGAAGTGAATATCATCGGCACCGCCGCTGGCCAGCAACATCGCGGACTCCGCATTTGTCACCACCCGGGCGCCGGTCGCGCGCTGTAAAGCCGCGAGCGAGCCGACGTGGTCCGCATGGGCATGGCTGTGCAGAATCAATTTCAGGTCCGAAGGCTGCAATCCCAACGCCTTGAGATTTCCGAGCAGGTGATCCGCGGTCTGCGCCATGCCCCCGTCGATTAGGACGGCCCCTGCAGGGTCTTTGAGCAACAGGGACGTGATAGCTTCCGTACCAATCTGCCAGCTATTGTCCGCTATCTTTAACGGCGGAACCGGCTGTAGCCAGGACTCGGGCACCTGGTAGGCTTCCAATTGCGGCAGGGGACCCAGTTCTTCCGCGCCAGCCAGCCCGGAAATTGTTCCAAGCAGAGCTATAGCGGGGAGGATTTTAATAGGCATTTAAATGTCTCGTTTTGCTTTTCCAATTTCCATCGGGGCTCAACCCGATACAGCGGCCGGATTATTTTTCAGGGTTATCCCTGTACCATTGATCTGCACGCAACCGGTACAAACAATGGCGCAGTAAAGGGCTTTCAACCGGCACTTGAGGATGTTCGAACACTTGGGGATCGCGCTGCATACCAAGCCGCTCCATTACCCGCATGGAGCGACTATTTTGCAACGCCGTAAAGGACACCACCTCACTAAGCCGCAACACCGCAAAAGCCACCTCCAGAGAGGCGCGTGCGGCTTCCACAGCGTAACCCTTCCCCCAATAAGGGTGGGCCAGTCGCCAGCCAATCTCTACGGCCGGGGCGAACGGCAGCTCATCGCCTACGTTTTTTATACCCACTAAACCGAGAAATTCGCCGGTCTCCCTAAGCTCCAACGCCCAGAAACCCCAGCCATGCTTTTCAATATAGCTGCGGCCGCGGTCGACACCTGCATCGCTTTCCTTTCGTGTAAGCGGTGCGGGGAAAAACTCCATTACCCGGGGATCTGCATTCATCGCAGCGAAAGCGGGCTTGTCTTCCTCGCGCCACTGGCGCAACTGCAGACGTTCAGTGATTGGCTGTATTAAAGTAGTCATTGGATGCCATTAACCTGGCAATCCAGTGGATAGCCCTCTCATCCAATGGATTGACCTCATTAAAAACCTGCGTAATTACGCGGAGTCGCTGGCCTTTCAAGAACTCGCGGCGGCCTCCGTCCGACGGTGGTACACCCTTGTACCCTGTTAACCCGGCAACTTATTGAGTTGCCCGGTTAACAGTTTTTCGTTATTGCATATAGCTTCAACCGGAGCCACCATAAAATCACACAGATGGGGCCGCTCGCTCTGTTCGCGACAGGCGGTTTCAACAAAGCCCAGTTTTTCGTAGAGCCCCCTCGCCGGCAAATTGGCGCGCAGTACAAACAGCGAGCACTCGGCGGCATTCAGGGCCCGGCTGCCGGTTTGCGCGAGCAGGGTTACCAGAATTTTCCCCAGCCCGGCTCCGCGGTGCTCCGGGGCGACGATCAAGCGGCCCAGGTGGCAGCGACCCCGACGCTCGTGATACTGCCCGAAAGCCAACATCTCGCCTTCGGGATTGCTTATCACATAACCCTGCAACTCCCGCCAGTAACAATCCTCTAAAAAGGACGCCCTGTCGAAAGGGTAGCGAAAATTCGGACCGCCCCACTGCAGGCATTGCTGCCGGTCCGACAGCCAGGACATCAGGGTTGTGATCTGCCCTTCCCCCATCGGCTCCAGCTTGATCCCCGTCACCGTCAGTCCCTCAGGTCTGTTGGCGACGCTTTGCGAGCCACCTGTCCAGCTGATCGGCAAAGGCCTTGCGGTCCGCCTGGCTGAGTGCCGGCGGGCCACCGGTATGCACACCGCTGGAACGCAGTGTATCCATAAAGTCGCGCATATTCAGGCGCGCGCGGATATTGGCCTTGGTGTAGCGCTCGCCGCGGGGATTCAGGGCCTCGGCCCCCTTGTCGATCACTTCCGCCGCCAGGGGGATATCGCTGGTAATCACCAGGTCCCCCGGGTCGCAGCGCTGCACGATTTCGTTATCGGCCACATCGAAACCCGCGGTTACCTGCAGCGAGCGGATATAGCGGGACCGGGGCACCCGCACCGCCTGGTTGGCGACCAGCGTCAGTTCAGTGGCGGTGCGCTCGGCGGCGCGGAACAGGATTTCCTTGATAGCCACCGGGCAGGCATCGGCATCGACCCAGAGTTTTGTCATGGTTGTACAGCCTTTTCGAGTCTGTCCGGCGGCGCACCCTCATCGCACTTGCCGCAACTGAGCCGATGGCCCAGCATGGACTTTCGACCCGCCTCGGTGATGACCCAGGTCCGGCAGGTCCAGGGCGGATCGTGGCGCACATGCTGGAAGTGGCCGCAGGCCAGTTCGGCCACCCAGTGGTGCTCCTGGTCCAGGTGATAACCGGTGATGGGTTGCTGCATGGGGATAACCGGAAAAGATGCGCAGTTATAGCCAATCCTAAGCGCAAAGTATACGCCTGGCCATGGCTTCCCACCGGTGCTGGGAGTATCCGAGCCAAGGCTGATAGAATCCCCCGCTTTCCCGCCATGCGAAGATGCAGTCCCGAACATGACCCAGCTCAACCCCCGCCAGTCTGAGGCGGTGAAATATGTGGACGGCCCCTGTCTGGTACTGGCCGGCGCAGGCTCCGGCAAGACCAGCGTGATCACCCGCAAGATTGCCTACCTGATTGAGCAGTGCGGCTACGCCGCGCGCAATATCGCCGCCCTCACCTTCACCAACAAGGCCGCGCGGGAGATGAAGGAGCGGGTTGGCAGGCTGCTGGCGGGACCGGGTGGCAAGCGTTCCAGGGCGAGCCACGGCCTGACCGTGTCCACCTTTCACAATCTGGGGCTGAATATCCTCCGCAAAGAGCACCGCGCCGCCGGCTTCAAGCCCGGCTTCTCCATTTTCGATGCCGAGGATGCCCGCGCCCTGATCAAGGAGTTGATGCTGCGGGACGGCGAGCTGGACACAGATCTGCTGGACCGGGTGCAGCACCAGATCTCCAACTGGAAGAACGACCTGCTCACCCCGCGTCTCGCCCTGGAGCAGGCCCAGAGCCCCGGTGAGCAGAGCATCGCCATCGCCTACCACCGCTACTGCGAGGCTCTCAAGGCCTACAATGCGGTGGACTTTGACGATCTGATTCTGCTGCCGGTGCAGCTTTTCGAAAGCGACCCGGAACTGCTGCAACGCTGGCGCAAGAAGATCCGCTATCTGCTGGTGGACGAATACCAGGACACCAACAATTCCCAGTACCTGCTGGTAAAGCTCCTGGTGGGGGGCCGTGGCGGCCTCACAGTGGTGGGGGACGACGACCAGTCCATCTACGCCTGGCGCGGCGCGCGACCGGAGAATATGAGCGGCCTCAAGACCGATTTCCCCAACCTGCGCCTGATCAAGCTGGAGCAGAACTACCGCTCCACCAGCCGTATCCTCAAGGTGGCCAACCACCTGATCGCCCACAATCCCCACGAGTTCGACAAGGCATTGTGGTCCGATCGCGGCCTGGGGGAGGAGATCCGCATTCTCAAGGTGGCCAACGAAAATGAGGAGGCGGAACGTATCGCCAACGAGATCTACCTGCAAAAGAGTCGCCGCGGCTGCAAGTTCATGGATTTCGCCGTGCTCTACCGGGGCAACCACCAGGCGCGCCTGGTGGAATTGAAGCTGCAGGAGCACCAGATCCCCTACCAGATGTCCGGCGGCACCTCATTTTTCGCCCGCGCCGAGATCAAGGATGTGATGGCCTATCTGCGCCTGCTGGTCAATCCCGACGATGACAATGCCTTCCTGCGTATTATCAACACGCCCCGCCGCCAGATAGGCACCAGCACCCTGGAAGCCCTGGGGCACTACGCCAAGGGCCGGGAAATCTCCATGTTCGCCGCCTGCACCGAGGTGGGCTTCAAAGAACATATCAACGAGCAGGGTTATGAGCGCCTCAACCGTTTCGCCCATTGGCTCCAGAGTGTGCAGCGCAACTGCCGCGAGTCCAGCGCCGACAGTGCCCTGCGGGAGATGCTGGACGATATCGACTACCCGGGCTGGCTGGCCCAGAACGCCAGCAGTGAGAAGGTGGTGGAAAAGCGGATGGAGAATGTCTACTGGCTGTTGGAAAGCCTCAACAAGACCATGCAGGGTTCCGACGACGAGCTGGAGCAAGATCTGCGCCTGGAGCAGGCCATCGCCAAACTGATCCTGCGGGATATGCTCGACCGCCAGGAGGAAGAGGAGGCCATCGACAAAGTCAGCCTGATGACCCTGCACGCCGCCAAGGGTCTCGAATTCCCCCATGTGTTTATGATCGGCATGGAGGAAAACCTGCTGCCCCATCGCAACAGCATCGACGACGACAATATTGAAGAAGAGCGCCGCCTCGCCTATGTGGGCATCACCCGCGCCCAGCGCACCCTCACCATGACCCTGGCCAGCCGGCGCAAACAGTTCGGGGAGACCCAGGACACCACACCCAGCCGCTTTCTGGATGAACTGCCGGAGGAGGACGTAGTGTTGGAGGGGTTCGGCAAGACCACCCCGGAGCAGAATCAGGCCAAGGGGGAGGAAACCCTGGGGTCGCTGCTCAGCATGTTTGACTGATCGGTGGGAAAGCCCATCAGCACAGGTTACCCCTTCAGAGCCAGGGAGTGGAAACCGACGGCGGGCGCAGCAGTGGACCGCCGCCCTAAAAAAGCAAAAAGCCGCTCCAGGAGCGGCTTTGCAAAGAGTATCAGACACCGATTGGGTCGCTGGACCCCTGGCTTACTGGCTGTTATTCACCATATAGTCCACGGCGACCTTGATCTCTTCGTCGCTGCAATCCATACACAGGCCCTTGGGGGGCATGGCATTGATACCGTTGATGGCATTGGTGTACAGGGTTTCCAGGCCCTTGTCGATGTGCTTCTGCCAGGATGCCGCGTCGCCAAATTTCGGCGCCCCCGCAACGCCCACCGCATGGCAGGTGTGGCAGGAACTATCGTATACCTCCTGACCACTGCGGCTACCGCCACCGGCAGTGGCAGCCGCGGCCGGTGCCGCCGCGGCGCACTCGTCGCCCTGCATACAGGTCTCGCCCACCGGCGCGATACGCTCGGCGATCTGTTCATCCACCGACTGCGCTGTGGCTACGGCAGAACCGACGGCCAGCGCCACTACAAAACTCAAAACCGCTTTCATTCCCAATCCTCCTAACAACTGCCGGCGCCGCCTCTGGACCTCCGCTAGCAACACCTTCCAAATGGGCCGCATACTTATACGACTACTGTTGATACCAGCGGCACGGGAACTGCCGTGGCCGGCTGGCGCTAGCCCTTGAAGCACCAATGGTTCCGGCGGCCGGCCCGCTATTACACAGGCGGCGATCAGCCTGATCGCCTCAAAGTCGCCCCATTGGTGGTGGCGCATTATAGTCTTTGCGCGACCCGCTGCGAAAGGCGCCAGTGGGGCAAATGCCAAATCTCCGCTTTGCCGCACTCCGGCCCTTCTGTATAATCCGCCGGCGCGATCGCCAGAGGCGGTGCAGCGCTGTTGGGTTAAGGGGCTACTGTCTCCGCCAGAGTCTTCCGACCGGCGGTAAAAGGGCCAGCGGCCCACAGCCTTCAATATTACCCACCCGTAGCTCAGCTGGATAGAGCGCTGCCCTCCGGAGGCAGAGGTCAGAGGTTCGAATCCTCTCGGGTGGGCCATTCCGCGGACCCGCCTTCTAAATTCCAAACCTGCTGTTTTTCAGCGACCATTGTGGGCGCGGGAACCTCCACACGTTTCATGATTTCGACGGAATCGCGTAGGAATGCTGCTTGCCTTTCAATCGACTGCAACGCAGCGGGCGGCCTCTGTGGCCTGACCATAGGGCATTCTCGTTCGATCAAATCCAGGGATGCCTTGACTTGAATTCCTTTGCACCCTGATATAAGTTTTTGCTTATATTCGTATAGAGTTATGGGGGCAGGCATGAACTTTGATATCGAGCATCATCTCGGCTGCGTTGAGCGCTCGGTCGCCGATCTGCAGAAAGAAGGAAAGCCTGCGCGCGCGGTTACACTCTCGCGCAGTTATGACACCGATATCGACGATCTTTGGGACGCCTTGACCACGGCGGAACGCATTCCCCGCTGGTTCCTGCCCATCGAGGGCGATCTGCGGTTAGGCGGCCGGTACCAGTTCAAAGGCAATGCCGGGGGCGAGATCAGCGAATGTGAACCGCCTAAGTATCTCTCGGTGACCTGGATATGGCAGGGAAATGTCAGTTGGGTCCATGTCCAATTGGCGGCCCAAGGCGACAACCGGACCCGCCTGACCCTGACCCATACAGCCATTGTCGATCCGTTCTGGGATCAGTACGGACCCGGGGCAACCGGCATTGGCTGGGAACTCGGCCTCGCCGGCCTCGCTCTGCACCTGATCGACCCCAAAACACCCAAAATCGACGAGGAAGTGTTCGCGCAGTCCCCCGAAGGTAAGGCATTCATGCAACACAGTGCGTCGGCCTGGGGCGAGGCGGATATCGCACGCGGCGAAGACCCGGCCCAGGCAGAGGCTGCATCAAAACGGACTGCGGGCTTCTACACCGGCGAAACCTCGCAACAGGACTAGACCACATATGCACGCCCTCGACATTCTCGGCGACCCGGTTCGGCGCAGAATTATGGAGCTTCTGGCCGAAAATGCACATTCATCCGGCCAAGTCGTTGAAGTCATCCACGCCGAGTTCGGCATCACACAAGCGGCGGTTTCCCAGCATTTGCGCGTATTGCGGGAAAACGGGTTTGCCAGTGTGCGGCCTGAAGGCGCCAAGCGCATCTATGCCGTGGAGACGGGGCCATTGCGGGAGATAGACCAGTGGCTCGACCGCTTCCGCAGCCATTGGGAACCCAAGCTGGACGCCCTGGCCACCGAGGTCGCGCGCGGCAAACGCAAGCGGAGACTTTCGCCAGGGCCTGTTGACACTAACTGAGTTGGCCCTGCTAGGAGCTTGTTGAAAAAGCCCTCCCCGGCTTTCCCCAACCCGGGTTTGCGGCCCAGATATTCCTGTTCGGAACAGCTGGCTGCTGAAAAACACTTTTTTTCAGCCTGCCAGGAAATCTTCCGGCGCGAGCAAGCCGAATTCATCCGAGATTCCCTGGTGATATCATCGCAGCCGCGTAAAACGGGAGTTTCCGCCGGTCCCGGCTTTTCAGCGAATATTCCCGCGCCGCCCTGACCCCGCAACCGGGTCGGCAGTCCCGATAGTCTATAAAAAAGTATGTAGTTACCAACTGATTGCGGGATATGAAAGCTCTGCCGCTGGCGATAATTTGGTTTTTGTCGATATTAGCGTCACCACAGGTAGTAGCAGAGCGTGTGGAATACACCCTGGTGGTGGATCGCCAGCTCAGAAACATCACCGGAAACCCAGTGCAGGCCATCACCATCAACGGCCAGCTACCGGGGCCGACACTGGAGTTTATCGAAGGCGATTACGCGGTGATGCATGTGGTCAATCGCATGCCCAAGCCCATCACCATCCACTGGCACGGCCTACTGGTGCCCGACAATATGGACGGTGTGCCCTACGTCAACAATGCCCCCATAATGCCCGGCCACTCCTTCACCTACGAGTTTCCCATCCGGCAGGCCGGCACCTACTGGTATCACTCGCATTTTGGTTTACAGGAGCAGTATGGCCTCAGCGGCCCCATCATTATCCACCCCAGGCAGCCGTCCACGGACACACCCGCGGATGAGATCATCATGCTGGCGGACTGGAATGATGAGCGCCCCGAAGAGACTATGAGGAAACTCAAGCGCGGTAACGAAGGCTTTGCCATCCGCACCGGAAATGCACAGACCCTGACAGGAGCCATAGAGGCCGGCACTATGGGCAGCGTCTTCCGGCGCAACCTTTATTCCCTGATAAATGCCGAGGTCTCCGATATCGCCTACGACGCCGTCATCACCAATGGCGCAACGGAGTGGTACCTGGATCAACCGGCGGGCCGCAAAGTGCGCTTGAGGGTTATCAACGGCAGCGCCTCCTCCTATTTCTACCTGAATTACGCCGGCGGCCCCATGGAAGTGATTGCCGCAGATGGCCAGGACCTGGAGCCGGTCAAACTGGATCGCCTTTTGATTGCCGTGGCGGAGACCTACGACATACTGGTCACGGTCCCCCACGGCAGGAGTCTGGAATTTCGGGCCACCAACTTCGATGGCTCCAACCACACCTCCAGCTGGATAGGGCACGGCACCAAAGTCCATGCACCGGATATCGAAAGGCCGAACATCTACAGATACGCCGCCAGGATGAGTGATCAGATGATCAAGGGCATCAAAATGCGGCGCAGGCACCCGCAGGGGATGCACATGCCGGATGCCGACACCATCACCACCATTGAGGGTCCGGTATTCACCGGCGGCAACGTGGAACAGCGCCCACCAGCCCCCTACCGGCAGCTGCGCTCGCCTGCCTCCACCGCCCTGCCCGCGCATGCCCCCACCCGCGTGGTAAAGCTGACGCTGACCGGCGACATGAAACGCTATGTCTGGTCCATGAATGGCAAGACCCTCAACCAGGATGCCTATATCCGTATCAGAAAGGGGGAAAATGTCCGCTTTGTAATGATCAACAAAACCATGATGCGGCACCCCATGCACCTGCACGGGCATTTTTTCCGGGTGGTCAACGGCCAGGGGGATTATTCACCGCTAAAACACACGGTGGACGTGGCACCCATGAGTACCACCATGATCGAATTCGCCGCCAATGAAGAGAAAGACTGGTTTTTCCACTGCCACATACTCTATCACCTGGAATCCGGGATGGCGCGCATCGTGCATTACGAGGGCACCCAGGTGTCGCCGGAGATTCAGGCAATCCGCTACAAGGCGCTGCAGGACCTAAGGTATGCCTGGGCCGATATCAGCCTGCAAACCAATATGAATACCGGCACAATTCTAACGCGCAACAATCGCAACGACCTGGCCCTCACCTGGGAGAGCGATTGGAACGACGATTATCAGGCAACACTGGGCTACTACCGCTACCACAACCGTTTCTTCTCCGGTTTTGTCGGGGTAAATACCGATAGCGGCCTGGCACCGGACCGCACTCGCGCCGTGGCCGGCTTTTACTACCTGTTGCCCTTCAAAATAAACAGCCTGCTCTGGGCGGATGACCGCGGCAACGGCCGCATCACCCTCGACCGGGAAGTGATGATCACCGACAGATTTTTCGCCGGCTTCGAGTACGAATATGATTCCTTCTCCAAATCGGAGTATGTGATTGAATTCAATTACTGGTACTCGGATTTCCTGTCCTTTACCGCCAGCTATCACAATGAATATAAAGGCGGTGTCGGCGTCTCACTGCGCTTTTAACAGCCACCTGTTCTAGCAGGCTGTTGAAATTCTAAGAATTTCGGCGCCTGCTACCGGAATATGGATGTTCCGGCAAAATCGACGACCCTAAGTCGTCGATTTTGAGAGAGCAGTGAAAATCACATTTTTCGCTTTTCGTGTTTTGAAAAAGGCAGGATGCCTTTTTCAACAACCTGCTAGGGCCTGTTGCAATTCGAAGAATTGCATTAGCCTGCTACCGGAATATGGAGGTTCCGGCAAAATCGACGACCCTAAGTCGTCGATTTTGAGAGAAAAATGAAAATCACATTTTTCGTGTTTTGAAACAGGCAGTAGCCTTTTTCGACAAGCTGCTAGAGGTGCGGTACCGTCAGGCTGGAGGACTTACTGTTGCTGTAAGGCACCCGGACAGTGTAATTGGTATCTGCCGGCTTCTGGTACAACAGGCCCTCCGTATCGATCGCCAGAACCAGCCAGTGGCCGAAGGGCACATCGTAACTGGTGGTAAACAGCTCCACGTCGATTTTTTGTGCCCTGTAGGGCTCACCGTGCACCGTGACCGGCGCATGGGTAATCAGGCGGCCCAGGCCCAGGGGGCCCACATCGTAGAGATGAATATTCAACTGCGCCTCCGCCTTGGTGGGCTCAACCCACATTTCCAGTCTGGGCGCCCCGCGAATCTTCAGGGTCTGCCACTGATAGGGGGATTCGTAGTCGATGGCATAGTAGCCATTGATGGCTAGCATCGGGGTGTAAACCGGAATGCCGAACCCTTCCAGGGCATCGGACAGCAGCGGAATGCCGGTGCCGGCAAAGGTATCCCAGCCGCCGTTAAACGAGTTGGTCCAGCCCCAGCCCCAGTAAGGGCTGCCTTTGAGGCTGCCGCTGTCGAACAGGGTCAGGCGCGGGCGCAGATACCAGGTGGTGCTCTTCTCCGTGACCGGATAATCCTCGTATCGCTCCAGCTTATTGCTGATACGCACCGTCATATCCACCTTCGGTTCCCGGTCCATACCATTGTCCTCACCCTTCAGGTGGTGGTCGAACCAACGGAAACTGGTGGACCAGATATGGCCGTCGTTGCCGGTCAGCACCTCGGTAACGGCGTGGGTACCCGGATTCAGCAGCAGCTTTTTCGGACCTTCCAGCAGCGAATAAAAATCCGTCATGCTGTTGGGCTTAAACAGGTAATCGGCAAAATTATTTGATACCAGTACCGCAGTACCATTCCGGTTTAATTCATCCACATAACTGAGCGCCGAACGCTGAGCCGCGAATGCCAATACCTGGGGCAGATTTTGACCACTGCGCAAAGAACCCCATATCTGATCTATCACCGGTTCCTTACGCATGGCGGTATTGACCAGCAGGCTGCCCCACACCAGGTTCACCGTTTCATTTGGGTAGAGCGCCTCAATCACGTCCGCCCACCCGGACAGGGCCGCCACCGCATTCACCCGCGGATAGCGGGCCGCGCTCAACAGGGAGATACCGCCCCCATAGGAAATACCCGACAAACCCAACCTGCCCACCGGGTAGCGGTCCTCCAGCCAGTTGATCAGAACCCCCACATCCGCAATGCTATTGTCGCCCGCCACATCCACCAGGCCGCCGGAAAAGCCAAAACCCCGGGTGGAGTAACTCAACACCAGATAGCCGTTTTGCGCCAATTCCTTCGCCTGAAAATAGTACTGGTTCTTCTCCAGGGCCCAGCTGTTGGTAAAAATCACTGTGGGGTAGCCGTCCGCCGGCGGGGGTGATTCGGGAATAAACAGGCTGGCGTCCAGCAGGGTACCGTCAAATGAAGCGATATCCACATCGGCGATATACTGGGGGGCCGACCAGGCATGCGCTGACAGCAGGACGCCACAGAGTAGCGCCACTAGAGGTGTGTTTTTCATTTTATTCTCACCAATGTCTGTTGTTTATTATTTTTTGAACCGCTGTAACATTTCGGTCACAAAGCAGTATAGACCCTAGCCCCCTGCCGGTCATAGACCAAAAACAGTGACCTAATCTACCAATAGCCGATACATTGTTAACTCGGCACCCTATGCCACAGAAGTGATTAAAGAGACGAAAATCAGGATTAACGCTACTGACCTGTAACTTCCGTCGAGTGGCGTCTAATGCCAATCTTTGGCAGGATCGATAACTCCCAGCGCAGGCCGGAGAAACGGGTCAGACGACGGGAATCAAGGGAAGAGTGCAGCTGTTATAATAGCGGTATAAAACCTGATGACCTATACAGTTGGCAATCCACACACTAAATACAGTGTATTCTTAACCCGGCGAACCCCTGATCAACAAGCGATATCACCTAATCGCAGTAGTGTTCAAGGGCAACGATACAGGTAATTGACCGCGTTGCTATTCTACCAATAGTTTTTTGCGCAAAACTTAGGCGGGGAAGGAGATGAAAGAAGTTGAATTCGAATATGGCCCAGTCGCAAGAGGCATATTCCACGCTCTTATAGCCCTGACGATTATCGTACCCTTTATATGGCCCGATAAATTTCTTTACTACCTTGGTTTCCTGCTTTTCTTAGGTTTTGGTTTACGATCTTTTTTACGCGTCACCGGTTTGTATAGAATGTGGACAAGCCTGGAGTGCAAAATCAGCGATAAGTGGCACAGGGGTTTAGTGGAAAAAAGACGCGAGGAAGTCGAGCGCAGAGTCAGGAATGAAAAGTACAGGCATATAAGAAGAAAAGATCCCAGATTGCCAAAAGATTGGTAGAAAGTGGGCATCAGAGCTTTAATTTGTAGTAACTCAGACACCAATTTATAAGTCTTACCTCTAATTAACAGCTTTTAATTCAGCCAAATAACCTTTGATTTGGTTAAGAATAAAATCATTAGTCTGATCGATTGACTGATCTCCCTGATATAAAAATCTCGCCTTTTCACAGTGGGGAATGGCTTTTTTGGGATCATAGGTGCTCTGCTTTTCATCGCCATAAGCATGACATAGATGGTACTCAGCTTCTTCATGACCAAGTGCAATCGCTTTGGTCCAATATTCAATAGCCTCCTCTTGGTTTTTATCAACACCGTACCCAAAGAACATCAGGTACCCAAGATTATTAAAGGCATTGAGCTGAAGCTCAACGAAACCTGGTTTGACTTCAGTCTGTTCGGCAACCTCAGTCCAGTTTTGCGCTGCCTTGGCATATTCCTCATTGCGAAACTGACATGTCCCCAGGTAATAATACTTTTCTATGAGGGGGGACCCCCGATTTAAACCAATATCCTTTAGCTCACAGGACTCTTCAGCATAAGCAAAACCCACCATTAGCATCAAAATAAAGACGATTGCTCTCACGTCCAAACCCCACTTAAATAGCTAAATTAATACCTTGCCGGTCAATTTCCCGGAATCCAAACTCTGCCCTTGAAACTGCGGCGATACAGTCTTTAGTCAACTGACGGTAATGGCGGAGAGCCGGGCGAATGCCTATACCTTATTTCACAATCGGCATCCACCCACTGCTGCACCACCAAGATTCTCCGCAATTAAGACTTTAGCTTTAGTCTTAAATCGAAAATTACCCTATATAGACCTCTCAATTTTCGTTTTTGGCGGTGCGCATATCCATAATCGGCATGGTACCCTGGCCGAATACAGTAGAGGGCAACTTGCCATCCCAGGTTTGCGCTTCCGTAAGTTTTACAATCAAAGGATTATTTTTAAGCGCCTTGGCCTTCGCTTCAATGGCCTCGGCTTCCGCCTTACCTTTTAGTAATATCGACTGTGCTTCCGCCTCTGCAACTTTTAAAATGCCCTTGGCCTTGGCATCCGCGGTGTTCACCGCCCGCAGCGCTTCCAGACGCTGGCGCTCCAGCTTGTGTTCCTCGGCTGCCGCCAAATTCTTTTCAGTCTGCTTGATCTCAATAGAATTGATATATTTCTGCGGCAGTGAGATATTTTCAATTTGAATATTGTCTACAACCACCGGAAAGCCTTCCATTTCATCAGTCAATCTGCGCTCTATTCCCTGAATCGCTGATGCCCGGTCCTGGATCAGCTGCTCCGCCTCGAACTGGGGAATCGTATCCTTAGTGGCGGAACGAAAGCGCGGATCGAGAATCCTCTGCTCAAATTGATTCAGACCACCGTATCTCTTAAACAAATCCAGCGCCGCTTCTTTGTTCACCGTCCAATTGACCGATACTTCCACGGTTACGGGCATCTGTTCTTTTGTACTGGATGCCATCTTCTCAGCGTTTTTCCTGGTTCTTACCTCGATCATTTCCACTGTTTCGATAAAGGGAATCTTAAAATGCAGACCCGGGTTCTGCTGATCCTTGGCCTCCCCAAACCGCTTTACCACACCCACATGCCCCTCAATCACGATATAATAGGAATTGATAATTGCCATCAAGGCCAAAAGGACTACTACGACCTTAAAAATATTGGATGGGGTCAAAAGATTTTTGGCATTCATATTTATCTATTCACTCAGCTTGGTTAATTCTGACTTATACTGGTCGAAAGTTTTCTTCCAGCGATGACACATCCAGTCTCCCCAAAGGCTCAAAATCTGAATGTTGATTTAAATGACAGTCTATGGCGATTTGATTGCTTAATCAATAGAGTTTCTGGACGGCATTTCAATTTAAACTAACACCTTTGAACCCGACAAATTACCCTGCCTAAATAGACTTTTATCACTTTTTGATCTGGTGAAAAATAACTGTTATTCAAGGAGTGACGCGCCGGGGTTTGTCTTTTAGTGCCCGAAACTCCCCTATTGTTCGATTTAGTCTGACCAGTCAATCTAACGCCTGATAGGCCTCTACTTGCCGGCAAGCCATTGCGCTATGCGCTGATGGGCTCGATTACCAATTACCGCCATACTCGGGTGGTTCCGATCGGAAAATTTCATTACAGAAACAACATCAGATTCAAAAGGAGTAAAGCCACTGTAAGGCGCAACAGGATCGCTTTCTGAAGCCAGAATTAGTACCGGCGTTTTGGAGCGCCGCAAAAATGGACCTATATCTGTTTCCTCGACCGTTAAGTCCGCCTTCTCAAGCGCAATACTGGCCGCATCCAGAATATCCTGATCACTTAAAAACAACGAGAGAAAAGGGTGATTGCTGTGCATATAACTCAATACTGCCTGATCAAAAGCAATCATTGGCGCCTGCAGAACTATGCCATTGATATCCTCCCGCATCGACGAAATATACATCGCGGAGACAGCCCCCATGGAATTCCCTACCAAATAGAGAGCTTCCCCCTGCTCAACCTCAATATTGATCAAATCATTGATAATATAGCTATCCCCTACTCCATAGGCTTTTTCACCGGGAGTCTCCCCATGCCCAAGCAAGTCGGGCAGGATTACATCAAAGCCCAGGAAACGGAAATAGAGTGCGGAACTTATCATGAATTCTTTGGAGATACGGAATCCGTGAATCAATACCACAGTGCCTCTCTCTTGTGGTGATTCCGTCTCCCGCTCCAGCGCCAATTGCACTTGGGAAGCCGTCGACCCACCATCCAACTCAACATTATAACTGAGCTTTCTATTACCCAATGGTTGACCCAAAAAATAACTCATGCAGATGCCTGAAGATGTTTGGCAATATTTTTGTTTGACAAACCCCAATGATTCTATGCGATCTACCTCTCCAATGTCTGCATAAGGGTAGCTATCCGAAGTTGCCAAATAGTGCCCCATCATTGAGGAGCACCCAGGCAGGAAGGCTATAAAAATCAAACAGCCCAAACTAATAACCGAACGGCGCAACCAGCGAATTACATTAATTAAAGAAATTTTGTCCATATATCTAAAAATAATCAGAAATTTTTTTACGAAAATTTCACAAAAGCAGATTAAGTTTTGCACAATCTTAGTTAATTTCGTCTGAGGAAATTCTGCCGCCAAAAAATAAATTGGTTTTTAATACTACGACATCTTCGGATATAGTTACTTTAAGAATCATCTTGATGGCCAAATATTTTTTTACCAAAGTAGCCGAGAATTGCCAATGGAATGAGAAATTGGATAAAAACCTGAATTCCCCTTCTTATATAATACCGGATACCTTCCCGTATCTCTTCCTGTGAAATTTCCGGCTTGATAAATTCATGGTCTGACCAACCAACCCAAACACAGATGCTAAACGTAATAAATAATAATGCATATAGTAATATCTGCCTGGCTATATCAGCATTCATTGCCCCATCCTTTTGCGTTAAAAATGAAAGTTTTAGTTATTTGGTTAAGAGATCTATCTTAATCTATTACAGCACAATCTGCAGCCGCATTATTCAGTGCGCAATCAAATCCCAAGAAATGATATGATTAAATTTAAAAGGTTATTGTTACTTTTGGTAGCTAAGTGAATTCCTTATGTGGCATACTCCGTGAAATACAAAAGATTAGCCCTTCGGAAATAGGTTGCTGATACCAGCTTACAATGCTCTTTTGTAAAAAATTAATTTTAGTTTACTGTAAAGTGAGAGCAGTGTCTTCCTTGCTCAACAAGTATTCCGCCTCAGAGATTTTTTGCATAACCTCGGCTTCAGAAAGAACCTCCTGCTCTCCCAGCCACTTAAATTTTTCTATCTCTTTTTCCAATTCATTCTCTGTATTTACTTCCCCATACCATTGCAACATCTGTGCTTTACGTCTTAGTAAAATTTCATTTAAAATTTTATCGTGAAACTTATCCTGAATTACGAAAATATTTCCCTCTTTGGATTTAAAAATCGTGTATTTTATTTTCGCAAACCCAGACCAGTTAAGGCACACAATACCAACAGCCAGCCAAAAACTGTTGGCAACAAATGAGTGGTTATTGTAAATTGCACAGACTAATTGATAGGAGCAGAATGAAAACCATAAAAATCCACGGTTTTACCCCCTTTCATTTCTTTCAATCTGTAATGAATTTTTCTTGAATTTATCTCCATAATATAATTCCGTCTCGCTGCTGTCAGATTTTTCCTTATAGGAAAACACTAGGATTTCTTCTTTTAATCCAGATTTTTATCAAAACCTATAAATCCCTTTTTCTATAAGCTGAGGCAGTCACAATCTATGGTTGAAGAGCTTACGCTCGATATCGCTCTTATTTAAAAGTCTACAATGCCATAGCGAGCAGATAAGGTTTCGATTAAATTTCTTCTTACAGAAATTTCCGGAAGTCTTGTACCCACAGCATTATATGATTGGGAGTTAAAATTAATCAAATATTCATTTAAACCAAACTTTGTTAGTGCAAAACCTCGACTTGTGCGATGCCGAAAACCACTAACACCTCTGAGATTAAGCTGGCCAAACAACTGTTTATGAGATGCTATCCCTGCCTCCATATGCAGAATGGGTTCAATGCTCTTTTTACCTATTGTAAAAGCTCCTAGATCTGGTTCCATAACTACAAAGCCTCTTCCTAGGTGTCTTTCTGCGCTTATCCCAGGGAAATCTGCTAAGTATTCTGCTGACGCTAACGGCGCCAAGGCAACTTTCCTTGATTCAATATCAACAAGTCCAACAAAAGATCTCCCCATGGCTCCGTTTTCTAAATTAGCAATGGATTCTTGTGTTATCCTGTAGGGAGAGGAGGAGTTCGCTCTTCTAGCTCTCTGTGCTAGCTTTTGAACTTGCTGTCCGACTCCTATACTCCGATGGGCTAATTTTCTAGCTCCCTGTCCAATTCGTTTAGCTCCCAGTCCAACTCCAAATGTAATCAAGCCGATAGCCGCACCTATCCCTGCGTTAATACCAGCATCTTTAATGTTTGTGCCTGTGGCCGTACTTAATCCAAAATCTGCAGCACCCGAAACCACAGCATCCGCCACCGCTAAGCCCACCTGAACGCCTGTTTTAGCTCCAATAGCTGCAGCACCAAACCCGCCACTGATAAATCCGAGAGCCGCGCCGATAAAGACTTGTTTTAAATCAAATTCGTCACCCGTAGCTGCCGACCTGATTCCTTCCGCTACAGCGGAGACTGCTGCTCCAACCAGCGCGCCTATAATGGCACCAATGAGCAAACTGAAAAACGCAAAATGCCCACTGGGGTCACGTAGGTTGATGGGATCACCTAATGCATAGGCATAACTATTTACGCCACCTCTACCAAAAGGACTCATCGAATCTGCGGCATGGAACCGCATTAATCCCGGGTTATATACCCGATAGCCGTTACCTAAATGGTACAATCCACTCACAGGATCCTGGCGATGGCCATTATATCCCATTGAATTTGTCGACAAACGGCTGAATCCACTTTGCTCTGTAGCGATCGCAGGCCGTGAACCGGCAATACCAAGCGAGGCAAGGCCCGTCGTCGCTGCCGCAATGCTGGATTGCTTTAAAAAGGCACGTCTTGATTTGTTAACTTCTGCTTTACCTGCGGTATTGAACGGAATAAATGAATCATTACAGTTATTCATGCTTTGCCCTTACTCTTAGCTATTCAACAATATTCACCCCATAAAAAACAACCTTTGAAATGCGACTTCTGGCGCTCCAAAAAAAACATGTACTTATACAAAGAAAACTTTGAATCTCTCTTTTTAATTTGCAACCTATGCTTACGCATTTTCTCCAACTCTATTAACACCCTGATCAATCCATGCTGAAAAATTCAAGTAGCGCTGCCTTAGCCTGGATTCGGTATACCTCGACTGAACGAGGATTCAGCATTACCAAGAAATATACGAGCGCCTAAAAACTGATTACAAATATGATTTCTTCGTAAAGTTGCGTAATGAAATTTTTGACTAATAATTAATCTTTAGGATTGCAAGATCTCCTCCAGATTGTTGATAGATCATATGCGAACTGTTTTTTTCCTACTGTGCTGTCAGTTAAGCAGCGAGAAAAATAGACAAGAGATGGCAATACAGGGCGATCGACTTAATGACTAAGACTTAGCCTGCTCAGTTACTCTCTTGCTCAATATGTCTAACATGTCATAAATAACAATATAGCTATTTATGTGTTTTTCAATACTTAAATGTGATAGAGATCACAAATATCCAATTGGTTTTTTTAATGATAAAAAACTTTTTTTATAGCGACTGTATATGAACGCCCCTTACTGCGGATCAAGTGATCGACTTGCGTTGCATGAAGAGGGACCCATGCTTTCTTAGCCCTTTTGCGATTCTTTAGGCTTTTGACAAGTATTTGGTTACTTGGATACAGCTCCCTAGCAGGTTGTTGAGAAAGCCCTCCCTGGCTTCCCTCAACCCGGGTTTGCGGCTCATGTCCGCAAACCCTCCACGACAAATCAAGCAGTTACATGCTTGATTTGCGGCCCGAACATCCCTGTTCGAGACAGCAGGCTGCTGAAAAGGACTTTTTCAACAGCCTGCTAGTGCAGTAGGTAAGTTGGTGCCAAAAAATATCTGATTTGATGTTTTCATGCCAAGGCACTCTTCGCTCACTTGTTGAGTTTACCCACAACGCGCTCTATACGCTGACTAGGGATAGTGATTAAAGTGCAATCCTTGGGAAAATACTGCCGGATAAGACCGTTGTTATTTTCATTTAATCCACGGTCCTAGCAGGTTGTTGAAAAAGGCATCCTGCCTGTTTCAAAACACGAAAAGCGAAAAATGTGATTTTCACTTTTCTCCCAAAATCAACGACTTAGGCGTCGTCGATTTTGCCGGAACATCCATATTCCGGTACCAGGCGTCGAAATTCTGCGAATTTCAACAGCCTGCTAGGAGGCATAAGGGTGCGCAAAGTAGAAGTTGATGTCGCATGCTTCGGCAATGGCTCGGTGACAAGCAAATTTCTTGCCGTTGTCCGAGGTGATGGTATGGACATGCTCGGACCAAGGTAAGAGCATCGCTATCACCGTACCCTAGATACCCTTGGCTTCTTGGGCGGGTACTTTGGCGGTGAGCGCCAATCGCGATTTGCGCCCTGTCAACCAAACGATGGCTCACTTGTGATGCTTGCCAATAATGGTATCGAATTCCCAGTCACCGAGGTCGGCACGGTTCTCTACAATCTTCGGGGGCTCTACAATTTTCGGAGGCTCTTCGATAGAGACCCGGTGACGAAGATGACCGCGGCGATCATAGCTGCCACTGTCCTTCTCTTCCTTGCCGGTACGAAAAGCGGTGATGTTACCGAAGTTTGCTCTCCATTCCGATCGGTTGAGTTACACTGACTAGTTAAATCTGGATTTATTAGAATTTCGTATTTCTAGATATATAAAACGGCAGAGTAATCTATTCGTACTGCCGCTACATTTTTGCTGCAGTCAGAGTACTATTTTGACATCTTTTTTATCACGCTCAATCTTAACTCGCTCACCTGCATTTTTTCTGGGATTTTGTGCAATTCCCACTGCGAATCGGGTCTTATCCAACGCCCAACCTTCAAATGAAGCTGATGTCAGAATTTTACTTCGACCCCAATAAATCTGTATACCTGCATAGCCGGGTTCCTGTACCATTTTCGTCAACGCCCGTATTTGTTCAGGCGAAAATCCCTCTTATCGACAAAACCGACAAAATCAAGTAGCTTGCAACGGATATGATCCAAGCAGCGCGGGCAGGATTTGAGCCAATCATAACAAGAGGAGGGTTATGTCGTGTTTAAGTGGATAAAAGTGATAGCAGCTGGGGCAGTATTCTCACTGGCAGCCTGCAGTGGGCTCAAGACGCCAGACTTGAGTGAGCAGAGCATCACCGAACTACAGACGATGATGTCCGAAGGGCAACTCAGCTCAGTGCAGTTGGTGAAGTACTATCAGGCGCGTATCGCCAAATACGATACTGGTGAAAAGGGCTTACACTCAATCATTGTGGTCAATCCCGACGCCCTCGATATCGCCAGGCAACTGGATGAGGAGCGGGCACAAAAAGGGCCCCGGGGCCCTCTCCACGGTATCCCCGTACTGTTAAAAGACAATATTGATACCGCCGATAAGATGCCAAACACAGCCGGGTCTCTGTTGCTGAAGGATAACCTGCCCGAGCAGGACGCCCCACTGGTAGCAAAGCTCCGCGCCGCGGGTGCGGTTATCCTGGGCAAGGCGAACCTGAGTGAGTGGGCCAATTTTCGCGCCCATCCCTCCAGCAGTGGCTGGAGCGCGATGGGTGGACAGGTGCTCAACCCCTATAAAGAGGGCGCAAACCCCTGTGGCTCCAGCGGTGGTTCAGCGGTTGCCGTGGCCGCCGACTTAGTAGCAGTATCAGTGGGCACCGAGACTGATGGCTCTCTGACCTGCCCGGCAGCCATCAACGGTATTGTCACTATCAAACCAACCCTGCACCTCATCAGCCAGAGCGGTATTATACCTATCGCCCACAGTCAGGATACCGCAGGGCCAATGGCGCGCACCGTTGCCGACGCCACCCTGTTGCTGGAATCCATGACCGACAATAGTGTTGACTACAGTTCGGCACTCAAGCAAGACGGCTTGCAGGGCAAGCGTATTGGTGTGGTCCGCAACCTGATGGGCTACAACCAAGATCTGGACAATACCTTTGATGCGGAATTACAAGCACTGCGGGCGCAAGGCGCACAGCTGGTGGACAACTGTGACATCACCACGGTTGGCCAGTTCTCGGAACAGGAATTCACCGTACTGTTATCGGAGTTCAAGGCGGGTATCAATGGGTATCTGGCTCAGGCGGACCTGCCCGAGGTGAATAATCTTGAGGCGCTGGTGGAGGGCAATAAGCAGCTAGCCGACAGGGAACTTGTCCACTTCGGCCAGGAGTTGTTCGAATATTCACTTAAAGCGCCAGCGTTAACCGATTCCGCCTATATAGAGGCGCAGGAAAGCGCCAAGCGCCTGGCCGGTAAAGAGGGAATCGATGCCGCACTGGATCGTTGCGATGTAGACCTGTTGATTGCACCCACCGTGGGGCCGGCCTGGCAGACCAATTATGAGAGTGGCGATAAATTTCAGGGCTCGGCCGGCAGCCCCGCTGCGGTAGCCGGCTACCCCCATATCACGGTGCCAATGGGTTTTGTGGAGGGTTTGCCCGTCGGTATCTCCTTTTTCTCCGGTGCAAATACCGAGCCGCTATTGATCGAGGCAGCCTACGGCTATGAACAGGCAACCCATCACCGTATTGCGCCTTCGTTGGTTTGGATCACTGAAACTACCGAAACTGAGTGACCTGATATAGGAATATTGGCGGGCAGGGTTGGCACGATACTGTTTGATCAAAAAACCATCAGCAGAACCCGCGATGACAATAGCACCGTCATACAGGTCACAACTGCGGTCAACCACCAACAAGCTGCCGTGATGGATTCCATGACCAATCATCGACCGGCCTTCACCAGGTAGGTGGCGTAAGGTCACCGGACAAGCCAGTCATGTATGGATTCTGGTGTAGGTCCAGAGTCTGCACGGCGCCGGTAAAGCCTGACAGTAGCCGACACACTACTATGTCCATGCCCAACTCTGGTAACGGCTCACAGGACCAGGACCGCAATTCATCCGCTTCAGCAAACCAAATTTGGTCCTGCTATAGGACGTAGAGATTGACCAAGGTTCAAGTAAGTGCGGGCGTTGGTACCAAACGGCACGAGTTGGCAACTGGCCCGTTGGGCCCAGATCCAATCATCGATGACTATAGGCTTCTCCGCATAAGCCGCTGCTTGCGATGGAAAACCTACCACCCAGTCGATCAACTTTCTTCAATTATTTTAATACCTTGCACGTAAGTAAGTGTCACTCTACTCTGACCCCAATTATTAGTTATTATAATTAGTGGCAAATTTTTGCATTGTGCTCCAATGTTTCAGTCAATCTCGGTTTTTTCATAACAATATTTCCACTTAAGGTTCCTAACTTACCATACACTACAACGTAATTGCCTAGGCAGGGTTTATACTTACTAGGCGGCTTATCGGCCATATACAAAGCGCTGCCCCATAAAAACCTTCCATCGATATCAGAATATTCTTTACTTGGATAAAGGAATATTCCTCCAGCAGTATGTGCAGCTAAATACCCCCGCACAGCAACCTCTTTAGAAAAATATTTCTCCGGTTCAGAAAGCAAATAATCTACTGACACTACGTTATTAGTTGAACCTTTGTCAGAACATCCTGCAAGAACTAACATGATGAAGCAGAATAGACGGTGCACTTAGTTACTCCAAACTCGTTGGTTTGATACTTGAAAACATTGTCGCCATAATCAATATATATTGGATCTTGATAATACTGTTTGCCAGTAAAAAACCCTTCACTTTTGAAATTATCTGAATATATACTAATGGTATGAACGTCAATGGGAGCTGTATTTGCCCTTGCATTTATTACAATCGCCTTTGCACAAGAGTTAGAGTCGTACGAATGGTGAAATCTTGGATGAGACTCGTCAAAACTAGGGACTTCATTTTCGTCGTAACCGACCACCTCATTCCCCTTTTGTGCAAACTAGCCCTCAAACTCCTTGATAGCTTGAGGGATCTCTTTCTGAAGCACTGAATTTTTATAATATTCGGTAGAGCTATAACTTCCGTCTTTTTCCTTAATCCAAACAACCCCCCCAATATCACTGCTAGAAAACCACAAACGATCACCATCCCAAACAATCACCCAACGCTGGTATACGCTAGCTCTATCTTTAGATAAAATAAGTGTTTCACCACTATTATTCACAAGGTGGTATTTAACTATACCTGAAACATTTTCAACCTGTAGCTGCAAACGATCATTAAGTGCATATTCTCCAAATTCTGTTATCGCCTTTCCACTGGCAACCACTTGGTTACAGCCAACAACCAACAGTAAAAATAAAACAAAAAAAAGAAGGTTGCTTTTTATTCTTCGCACATTAATTCCCTCCAGTATATCTTGTATCCCTTGAATGCTGCCAGCTAATATGAACATCGTAATCTGCAGGGCTAAATATCGTGTTTAAAATACCAGCCCTAACCCTATCACCCAGATAGATTGGGTTGGGGTCGATTCTATCATTCCAAGTAACGGTAACATTGTAAGCATATCCGCCAGTTGACAACAGCTCAGCAAATCCAATTATGGATAAGTCCCCTAAACCACGATGAGTGCCATGCAACATTTCATATCCAGTCGAATACCCGTTTTGTATTTCTCCGTGGACTGTAAGGTTCACAAAGCCTGAACCTAATCTATTGGCCGCATCACCATACAAGGCTAGGTTAATCTGGTTAGTTAGGAACTGGTTCGCTTTCATGTATTCACCCCAACTTCCACCATTGGTAATAAGAGTTTCTCCTGAGCCATTTAACCACCTCATAAATAGCTCTTCTCCTTTTTCATCAAAAAGCCATCCTTTATTACTCTCTTGTGCACTTTCACCCCCTCCCTGCCAATTCATCACATACTGCATTGCAGCCGTAATGGCACCATTGGCAAACTTTCCGCCACTTAACTCCGAGGTTGTACCACCAACAAC
>NZ_JBFRBC010000013.1:0-121994 GCF_040932045.1 Microbulbifer sp. TYP-18 | reverse complement strand
TGATAGTGTATTCGGCTTCGGCGAAGGTCAGTTGGCTCATGATTGAATCTGTGTATGTTGGAAATGGGGTAAATTATGCCAGACTGAAGCAGTTTTTCAGAGGTTCCCTAGAAAAGCATTCGGAATAATCATCGTCTGCATACTGGGCCTGATGGCGGCTGTGTCGGCATTGATGTCGGTATTTCCTGCCGGGCCAATATTACTATTCTTAATTGTGCCGCTACTAAATTTCGTTATAGTTGGCTCCAAGTGTCCTAATTGCGGCAAAGCTATTTACAATAACCTTGAGCTTTTTAATTCGGTGTTTTCGGGAAAGTGTAATGAGTGCAGCAACAATTAAAATTAACAAAGCCAGTCAGAGGGACCCAAAAACCACCGCTACGCTCGGGTTTTTCGGCCTAGTTGATGCCAGTCTGTTAGACACTCCTGTACGGCCTCGAATACCTCTCCATGGACTTCCAGGGCTTATCCAGCACAGCCATCAGCAGCGCATTCCTGTAGCGGGTCTATTCCAGTTTCTGATTTGCCCGGTCTTTGAAGAAATGCGTAGTCCCCATAAGAATAATTCTGCCGATATAGCCTAGCACCGCGCCCATAAACACGCCTGCAACCGTAACCGCTTCAAAAAAAGCCCCCAATCCACCTATTGTATTATCAGCCTTCCTTCGCTTTTCGCGCCAGTATATACGCCGGGATTACGCCGCATCCAGCACCGTTTTCAGGCGCAGCACCCGGTGGACGCATTCGTCTTTAAAGCGGGCTTTTTCCACCAGCAGGTCGACGGTGCTCTCAGCGACGGCGCTGGCCATAATGGAATCCACCTTGCCGGGAATCAGATAACTGGTGCCATCGGTGGTGGCCAGTACGTTGTTGTCACTGTCGATCACCGCGCCGCTGGTTTTGTAGTTGATCTGGTCGATCTCGCCATCGTTGTCGAAGTCGATTTCCTGCTTGGTCTGTTCGACCCGGATGATCAGACCCGCGTGAGCGCCGTTATCGATCTGGTAGGTAGACTGATTGGTGACTAGATTGTTGACGGTTGCGGCGCTGTAAAGCAGTTCGCTCATAATGGCCTCTCTCAGGGCTTGTGCGGTTGGTTGTGGGTAATCACCCGGTGCTGTGGATCGATACCAGCCGCATAGCTGATTCCGCCCACACTGATCTTGTACACGGTGCGCAGGCCGGCGCACTCCACCTGGGTGACGGTTTCCCAGGTCAACGGCTGGTCTTTGTGCAGTACGCCCAACAGGACACCCCGGGCGTTCTGGGCTTCGTAGACAATACCGTCCCGGTCGGTGACCGGGGTTTCCCGGCTGCAGATTATTTGGGCACTACTGCTCGTGGAGCGCATAACACAGGGCAAAGCCGAATCGCTTTGGAATTAAGTGCATAAAATTGGCAATGGCATAAATATCACCAAGATAAAGATATTTAAAAAGTGCAGAATCCATTACTGGATGAAATTTAAATATCTATGTGGAGAATTTTATCAAACAGAAAAATACACGACATAGAATATTATGGAGAAAGATAAATTGACTAGAAATAGAGGTTACTCCATTAGCCTGCTAATATAGGGTTTTGTCTCAGTTTATTTTCCTGTAGTCTGCCAGGGTGGCACAAGAGTCTTTTCAGAGTTTCTTTTTTGGTCACTTCCTTAACTCTTTTAATTAAATAAATAGAAATTTCTGCCTAATTGAACTTTCAGAGGAGGGTTTGTAATGAGAACTCATCAAGTTGTCTTATTTACCTTACTAATGCTGTCAATTACTGTATCGCCTACTGTATCCTCACAAATCGTACCCGTGCCTATTTGTGGGCCGGAGGTAAGAGAAGAGGTTGCCCTAGAACTGGAAAATATAGCTAATCTTCCCGTAGATGACAAACTGGACGCGGAGCTTGCTCTGTACCAAACCTATGCATATTGCGCAAATGAAACTGCTGATAATTCTGATTTTGTGACGGCTGCAAATCAGTGTGGTGCTTCAGTGTCACAACTCGGAAGTCTTTTCTATGAAGAAATGAGTTGCTGTGGTTATGATCCGCAACGTCGCCAGTTTGGTTGCCCGGTAAAAGTTAAACAAAGGTTCGGATTTGGTGGGGCACCTTTACCCGGTAGCCGTGAATATGTTTTGCATTGTGTTAGAAATACAAATGGGAGCTTAGTACCAGTCGGTGACGACAGTGTGCACCTCGCGAATGAAATTTATGGCACAAGCCCTAGCTGGCAGTTTGCAGTCATTGCAAATGCCAATGATAACTTAAATACGATCTACCCAATGAATGGTCAGACACGCAATGCACGATCTATCCTGTCCTGGGGTTTCAGGCCAACTTCGTGCAATTTCCTGCCTATCTGGGGTAATGCATTGAACTACAAAATCCGACTGGATCAGTAACGAATACAAGGGGTCTAGTTATCCATTAAGTGAGACGTTGTAGTATAGGGCGCCTGTAAAAGCAACCCGGTGCCCTATAATTGCAATGCCGTATAATTTGAACCTCTAAGGTTAGGGAGCACATAGAATATACAAAGGCTCCAGCATTCGCCAGTCCCGAAAGCTATCCTCACAGCGGATAATCGTGCATGGTGGTCATTGGTATCCAGGTATTCCGGGTCAGCGGAAGGTAGCGCAAAGCCCTGCAAAGCCACTTGGTATTGCAGTGCATTTTCCGCTCCTCAATGGAAATTCCCGCTCATTGGTGTAGAGCACAGCTGGCAGGAAGTGATTGCGAAGAGCAGGGAAATAAAAAAAGCCGCGGCAATAATGCCACGGCACACCCTACAAATCAGTTGTTTAGTATTTCTAGAAGCCCTTATAGAAACTTAAACCTACAACACGTGGGTCCAGGGTAAATACATTGGCGCTGAGACCGGTATCGTCACTGTTGGTAAAGAAGTCGGTGATAGGTGCATCATCGAATACATTCTTGACGTAGAGCTGCATTTCAAAATCCCATACCGGTTGGGCAACAGTAGCGGATAGATTTAAATTTCGCCAGGACTTCAACCGGTCGTACTCAGAATTGTACACCCGCGCAAAACTCTGCGACTGGAAATAGTAGTCTCCACGCAGCTTCAGCTCCCAATCGCGCCACGGAATTGTATGCTCCAGGCCCAGATTGGCGGTGAACTCCGGTGCATTGGGCAGCTCGTTACCGCCCAGATCAGCGGCAAAGCCGCGCCCGCCGTTGGGGGCATCGGTAAGCGGAACATAGGGCTCCACACCGTACCGCTTATCAAGACGTATACGCGGCTCGCTCCCGTCTGGTAATGGTCCGTAGGTGCCATAGTGTTGCGCACCACCGCAAAGCTGGCCCACATGAAGTCCATGCACATCCTGGGCAACAAGCTGCTCAACTAAATGGCGTGGCGCAATACAATTGGAGGGTACCTGCAAGGTGGGGCGTACCACCATCCAGTCCGCGTTGCCCTGGGTGCGATTCATGACATCAATGGATTCCTCACCATCGCCGATACGGGTTCTTAAATAGCCCAGATTAAAATCCGTACGGGTGTTGGGGGTGATTTGCCAGGCACTTTCCAGCTCCAAGCCCCAGGTTTCGGTATCGAAATTTTCGTTAAAGGAAATACGATCCACAATCTGCGAAACCTGGTAGTCCTTGTAATCGTAGTAGAAGGCGGTGGCATTCAGGTTCAGACTGCCATCCAGCAGGGTATTTTTGGCCCCAAACTCGAAGGCGTTAACAAATTCCGGCTCGAATGTCCCGGCCAGTGGCTGGTATTGCACTATCGAGGTATCAACATCCACCCGAGGCGGGTTGGTGCCGCCGCCCTTATAGCCATGTGAGAAAGAGGTGTAAAGCAGGGTTTCGTCGGTGAAAGGGGTCTCGGTGCGCCAGTCAAGCACCAAGCGTCCAGTGTACTCCTGCCACGCCTGTTTAATATCTTCCCCACGGGGGTAGCCGCGTCGCGCTTTGCCACCGGAAACCCCACCATTATGAACTATTCCGTCACGTAAACTCGTACCCAGTAACAGCTGACTGGGGATGGGGGTAGCGGTCTTGCGGTCCTCGGTGTAACGCAGGCCGGCGGTCAGCTTGACCGCGTCCGTCATCTGCCAGTAGGTTTCACCAAACAGGGCGCTGGAGCGGGTCTCCACCAGATTGCGGCTGAGAAAGTAGTTATGCCCCTCGTCGTTTAATTGCCCCAAGGGGTTGGGGTCCACATAGATACATTCTCCCTCCGTGGTTTCATCGCAGGAACCGTGAGTGTTGCGCCCTTCCTCATCCTTAATTGAGCTGCCATAAATGGCAATAGCGATATGGGTAAAGAGATTATTAAAAACGTAGTAGTCGTCCTGGGATTCAAAATCCAGATAATTGGCTCCCAGGGAGAAATTAAATGGACCGTCGAAGGCGGACTGCAACCGCAGCTCGTGGCTCCACTGGCTGTTGTCCGACCGGCTGATATCCACCGACAACATGCGGTCCGAAGGGCCCAGTTGAGGGTCGGTAAAGACACCCCCTGGGGTTATTCCGGGCAACTCGTAGAGTACCTGTTGCCCTCTTACAAAGCGGACCAGGCCCTCATGGGCGGAGTCGTTAAAGACTGGGGCTGATAGATACCGGTTATAGTCCTGGGAACTATAGTAGTCGTCCTTGGCATAGGTGGACTGGGCAAAGAGCCGCAGTGACTCTCCCAGGTCCAGCTCCAGATTCAGCTGCACCACATCGTTTTCGGCGCGAAACACCGGATCGTAACTGGTCTCAATCTCGCGCAGATCGCGGGACTGCTGAACGTTCCTATAGGGATCAATCTGTTTGACAAACGGAAGTAGGGTAAAAGAAGGATTGTCGGGTGTTGGCGGCAAAGTCCCCAAAAAGCCGCCTAAACCAAAGGTAGTAACGCGAAGAAAAGCCAAAGCTTCGGCATTAGGGGCGCCAAAAGCATCGTCGTCGTACAGGGAGCCGGGCAAACAACCTTGGCTAAACTGTGGTCTTAGTCTATCCGACACCTCGGCTTCGCCAACCATATCCGGACCTGTATCACGGGTGCAGAGCTGTTTACCGGTACGGGAGCGCTGGTCATCTTCCTCGAAGTGTTGCCAGATCAGGTTGGCACTAAAGGCCTCAGAAGGCTGCCATTCCAGAATTGTGCGGGTGGAGTAGAGATCCCTATCGTTAACATCATTGCCGGTAAAGGCGTTATAGTCATAGCCATCCCGTTTGGTCATAGCACCGGACACCCGCAGCGCCAGGCTTTCCCCCATAGGCAGGTTGAACATACCGCTGCTGCGGCGGGTGTTGTAGTTGCCAGCTTCCAGCTTGATATCCGCTTCAAACTCGTTCGACGGCATCTGCGGCAGCATGTTGACCACGCCAGCGGTGGCGTTGCGGCCGTAGAGGGTACCCTGGGGGCCGCGCAGTACCTCCACTCGCTGGACGTCGAAGAATTCCTGTTCGTAGAGGCGGTTGCGGATCATGGGTGAGTTGTTAAAACTCACTGCCACCGCCGGGTCTGTGCTGGCGGAGATGGCCTTGGTACCCACGCCGCGAATGGAGAAGTTGTAGGTACTGAAGTTGGCCTTGGAAAAATTCACATTGGGCACGGCGCGCACCAGTTCGTCGCCGCGCTCGATTTTCAAGTCCTCCATGCTGTCGCCGGTAAAGGCCGATACGGCGATGGGCACGTCCTGGATGCCCTCCTCGATCTTTTGCGCTGTGACAGTGATCTCCTCGATAGCCTCGCGGTTAGGCCCCTCTGGTTCGCTCTGGGCCAGGACGGACGCTGAGGCCATAGCCAGGCAGACCGCGGTCGCGCTGCACCACATTGGGGCTGCCTGATTGAATGGCCGAGCTGAATGAATCGCTTGTGCGATCCTATTTTTTTCCGGTGCGCAAAAATCTGATGTCATGAAACTCACCCCTCCTCGGGCGTCATCGATACCGATACTGAGCCGCCTGTCCCCCTCGACTTTTGCCCTTAAACCCGTTCCGGACAGCAAAGCCTGGGCAGCATCTTCGATCGAGTAGGAACCAATCAAACAGTTTGTGGTTTTTTCCCGGACGATATCGAAAGGAAAAATTAGCGTTAAATCAGCCTGCTCTGCGAAAGCGATCAGCGACAGGTCCGCTCTTTGTTCAAGAATAACGAAAGGTATAGTTTCATGTGTTTGTGCTGCCCTTGCAGGCAATACCGAATACAACATTACCAGGATATATAAGCCAACACAGAAAAACCTTGCCAAATTATTATTCTCTTTCACGCGTTTTAAACTCGCGTTTTGAGTAGACGACCTAGAAATTATTTTCCACCATGCCGTTAATGTACAAACAAAACTTAAGCTTCATATCGCACAGTATTAGAACATCAGATTCAGGCTATTCGGCGCTTAGCAAGACCTTGCTATCCCCAACCCGTTGATAGGAAATATTGAAATTCTCCCTTAGGGTCAACAGCAAGCCTTTTACATCACCAGCCTTAAACAAGCCGGCAATCCGCACTTTCTTCAGCTTTTCATCGAGAATAACAAATTCAACCTGTGTATAGCGGCTGATTTCGGCCACCGCATTTTCCAGGGGCTCTCCGCGAAAAACAAGATTTCCATCCCGCCATGATAGCTTGACTTGTATTTCTTTTTGGTCTACTTTTTCGATGGTTTCTTCTTCTTCCCCAAGCACCAGTTGCTCACCTTCTGAAACGATCACAGAAGAATTTGGCGAAATTTCTGGAACCAACCCGATGGTATCGTCCTCTGGGGGCTCGTGGACAGCAACCAAAACCTTTCCATCAGTGACCATCAGTTCGATCTTCTGATCACTGTTAATCTCAATATTGAAAGCCGTTCCCACGGCCTGAACCACTTTATCTCCAACAACCACGCTGAGGGGGCGAGACTTATCGTGGGCTACCTGGACGTGAATCTCCCCTCGTTCAAGGATCAGCAGTCGGTGCCGATCGGTGTAGCTTACCTTTACCTGACTGTTGGTATTGAGCACCAGTTGGCTACCGTCTGGTAAATTAACCGAGGAATGCTCTCCGATTGCCGTTTCGTATATTCGGTCGACGACTGCGGCCAATACCTGTTGCTGTTCGGTGAACCGCTCAGCAACCATGGTGGCCGCCCAGGCGCAAAACAAAGCAAGTACCACCAGTGCGGATGCCGCCACGGCCCTATAGGGCCGCGAAGCCCCCGCCGTGGGCTTATGGATATTGGGAAAGAGTTCCGATAACCGCGACAGTGCGTCCATTTTGTCCCAGATTTCAGCCATCTTAAAAAGTACCTGGCGATTTTTGCCACTGCCCGCCAGCCACTGTTTCAGGGTTTGAACTTCTTGTACATTCAAACCCCTGTCCAGTTTCGCAATCCACTGGCTGGCCTGTTCGTAGCATTCTTGCTGCGTTTCCAGTTTGTAGACAACTTTACTCATGTGAGCTTCCCTTGCCCGATACGGAGGACGAAGTGGAGGCCCGGGGCCACTGTCTACTGCGGCCATTGTTGTTTGACTCAGAACTACTTCTCTGCATCATAAAATAGGTACACCGCTTGATGCCGGTGGCAATGTGTTTTTCTACAGTGCTTTCGCTCAAATTCAATTCTTTTGCTATTTCCCGCTGGGAGTAGCCATAGACTTTCTTGAGTACAAAGACCCTGCGGCAACGCAGGGGCAATTGACGAACGGCTTCGCAAAAATGTGAGAACTCCTCGTCTAACGCAACCCGCTCGTAGGTTTCGTCAGAAAAATAGTCAGTTTGGCTATAGGCTGTTTCCGGGTCTTCATCAGCGCTTACGGTCATCCGTGTTTCCGACCGCTTCAGGTAGTCCAGCGCCAGGTTTCTGGCCGTCCTTAGCAAAAAAGAGCGCGGATACAATATCTCGCCTTCCCGCTTAACCTGGCAAACCCTGACATAGGTCTCCTGAACGATATCCTCTATCTCTTTAGGTGGCACAATACGCGATACCGCCCGCACAAGGGTCGCCCGCAGTGCGATATATAAACCGCTTATAGTATCTTTTTCTGACATCTCTCCCTTACACCGTGACTATTCAGCGGTTTGCCAAATTGTTCAAATTTTGCCCTTCAAATTCAGTGTTTGGAACCGAATCCACTCTATTTTTTGGTTAAAAGTCATTTGAGTCATTTGTCGCTGATCACTGCGGCCGGGTGCTTATTCAGTTATGCTCGGCCCTGTTAGTGATCAATACCCCTCTATAGTAAGTCCAGACGAATGGAGAGAGGTTTTCCGCTATAGAGAAGCGATTTTTATATGTTTTGGGGAGCCCTGTCCCAATGGAACTGTCCACCCTTGTAATTGGTTAACGGTAGGTCATGAGTGAATCTCAAGCGTCACAAACCGCAGAAAATTGTCACCAAATTGCTGTAAGTTGAGTTGCTATATGGCCAAGAGATTACTGTCTCGCACCATGAAACCAGGGCTGTGCACTATGTGGAAAAGGAGTAGGGTAAGTATCCTGAATAGCCAACCGGGATAAGGAGTGATAAAAACCACAAGGGTCAGTGCACTCAGCTGGACCACAAATGCTATGAAGGCAGGGCTGATAGATGGATGGCTGAAATACGATGATATTTTCAACCACCCTCTTGGAACGAAAAAATGCACCGATGTAAATCGCTATTTGGCTGATCCAAGATTCATTCAATTGGCTCCAAACAGGGTTCAGTGCGGCAGCCACCGTCGCTGTCCTGCAATACTACAGAACAAGTCATGTAGTCCCTATTTCAAAAGCCGTCAGTTACAGTTAACCGAGCTGTATGTGTGGAGTAGCTTTTCTGAAAAGGCGCATAAAATGTGGATGAAAAAGGACCCTTACCAGTAAAACTTGAGTCATTTGATAACACCCAATTGTAAGACGTCGAATCTGTACCACTTCGACTAAAAGAACCGTTATCCTGAAAAGTCACATTAACGACGGTACCCTCAATAAAAGAAGGCGTTATTATGCATTTCGCCTCTGGAGGCATAGTTTGCTTTCGTAAAGCAGAAAAATTTTGATTAATATCAACCAAACTATTGTAAATAAACCAAGTATTCAAACTTGCCATGCCTGCATGACTTCTATCAAACCAATACTTCCGATACCAGTCGCTTATGCCTCCGAAACTGACGCCATTTGTATTTAATTCAGCAAGAGCACGGATTTTATGAGTCGCGGTTTCGGATAATAAGTGCAATTGGATAGGGAGAGGGGCCAGCTGGTAGACTCCGCGCTTCTCCCGACCAAGAGACGAAGCACTGATGAGTTACCACCGACTGAACGAAGAAGAAAGATACCAGATTTACGTATTATTGAAAGCAGAACATAGCCAGAAAGAGATCGCTGCTTTGTTGGGGCGCTCACCTTCAACGATTAGTAGAGAATTGAAGCGCAACTGCGGTTTACGAGGTTACAGACCCGCACAGGCGCAGCGGTTCAGTAATAATCGCAGAACGACGGCCCATAAAGCGATCAAAGTGACCGATGAAGTGAGAGACTGGATAGAGAAGCTGCTTCGCCAGGAGCTGAGCCCTCAACAAGTAGCGGGCTACTTATTGAGACACAAGCAGGTGTCGTTGCACCATGAGACGATTTATCAAATTGTTTACGCTGATAAGGCTGAGGGTGGCGACCTTTACAAACATTTACGAGTTCTCTCCAGGCCCTACCGAAAACGCTATGGCCATTATGACCGGCGTGGGCAGATCAAAAACCGAGTAGATATCGATGATCGTCCAGGGGTAGTTGATAGTCGTTGCCGAGTCGGTGACTGGGAGGGCGATACCGTCATGGGTAAGGGGCGCAAAAGCGCATTGTTTACCATGGTAGAGCGCAAAACGCTGCATACAGTGATCACCCGGTTAACCGGCAAGCGGGCAGACTTAGTTGCAGAGGCGGCTATCGTGGCCATGAAGGCCCTGAAATCTAAGGTCAAAACCATTACCTTTGATAACGGTTTGGAGTTTTCGGAACACGGGAAAATTGGCGATGGACTTGGTGCCGATGTCTACTTCGCTCATCCGTATGCTTCCTGGGAGCGTGGGATCAACGAAAATACCAACGGCCTAATCCGACAGTATTTTCCTAAAGGCACCGACTTCAATGAAGTCACGGATGAAGAGGTGCAAGCGGTGATGAATCGACTCAGCGACCATCCGAGAAAGACGAGGGGTTGTCGATCGCCAAACGAACTATTGATGGGGCATCGAGCAGATTTACTCGCTACGTAACGAAATTGCAGTTATTACTTGAAACCGCAAGCTGGATATTATTAGATTCTTAACGTTAACCCGACTTTACATATCTAATAAAGATTGGGATAATTGCGAGCGCAACCAGTATTAAAGAATCGCTTATTTTGGATAGAGTGAAGATGTATGAGCCTATTAATAAAACATGCCATCGTAGTTTTTATGGCATTTTTCGCAATTATGAATCCTATAGCAAATACGACTGTATTTGCGGGCCTTAGCGGTGATAGAAATAAACTGGAAAAGACTAAAATTGCGCTAAAGGCGTTAACAATCACGTTTATTATTATTTTATTGTTTGCTCTCCTTGGAAAATCTATTTTCCACTTATTTGGCATCACTCTCCCGGCACTACGTATAGCGGGAGGAGTTATAGTTTTCCTGGTGGGATATCATATGCTCCAGGGGGCAAATTCAAAATTGCATACGTCTCAAAGCGATGAAAATTCTGATATTGCTGTATCACCTATGGCCGTACCCCTTCTGGCCGGTCCGGGCACTATAGCCACAGCAATGAGCTATTCGGCAGCAGGGGGTTGGGCAGAGGCTATTGTAACGATCGTTGTATTTGCAATTTTATGCGTTATTACTTTTTTCTGCTTTATTTCTAGTTCCAAGATTTTATCAATCGTTGGCAAGAGTGGTCTTGACATTATTACTCGCCTGATGGGGCTGATTTTGGCGGTAATTGGTGTGCAGATGATGATCGTAGGTGTACAGGCTGCAATGCACAGTCCACTTCTAAATTAATCTTTTGCAGTACTAGTGACTCGGCAAATAAATTCGGCGTTAATGGTGCACAAGGGTAAGCCGCCCCCGAATGAACTCCGCACGAGTCACTGAATAGAAGTAATTCCATGTCATTGCACGAGCTTTCAGGAGTGACATTTCATTCGTTGAAGACCATCCTTAGCATTGCCAGGTCAAGTAATGTACCAATGTATAATAGAGCGCTTGTGGTTTAGGAGGCTCGCCGCTAGCGAAACGGCAGTACTAAACCTGCCTCTCTATTGTATATTCATAGGACTCCCCTATCCCTACTGCTGGTCCTGATTATGAATCCGGTGATAATTGCCGTCTAAGTCAAGTAACCGCAGAAATTTAGAGACTAGAGGAGTGAAGTCTGGTCATGCACAACACTTTTAGTCCAGCTTGGGAGCCGGCAATGGCTACTGAATGGCCAGTCAGGTCACTTGCGTCTAATCTTGAGCCTAGGTGGCATCTATTTCTGCCATACGGTTTCCATCCCTGATCGCTGTTCCTGTGAGGTTTGCCATGAGGAAGACGGCAATAGAAGCACTGCGCACCAAAGAGCATGCTCTGCTGAATACTCCGACCGATTTAGGCGAAAGCGCTCGCATTGATATTAGCGCTGCTGTCAATTTACTGCTGGCTGATACTTTCGCCCTGTTTATCAAAACCAAGAATTTTCATTGGCATGTAAGCGGTCCGCACTTCCGCGATTACCACCTGCTGTTTGATGAACAAGCGGATGAAATTTTTGGTATGACCGACATATTAGCCGAGCGGGTACGCAAGCTGGGTGGCTCTACGCTTCGCTCTATTGGCCATATCGCCAAACTACAGCGCTCTTCTGATAACGACGCTGAGTATGTGGATCCACAGGATATGCTGGCAGAATTGCGCGAGGACAATCAGGCAATGATCGCTCGCATGCGCGAGGTACACAAACTCTGCAGCGATCAACACGATGTGGCAACCACCAGCCTACTGGAGGAATTTATCGATCAGGCCGAAAGACGTACCTGGTTTTTGTTCGAGGCAAGCCGCAGCCCTGGCTCGGTCCGACATTAGGCCTGACGTTACCCCCTGAGTGTCACAAGCATATCCATACGACGGAATTATGGTCAATTCAGAGAAATTAGCGCTGTCAAGTGGAAAGATACCGGATTAGATAAGGGTAGCCCAAACCCTTAGACGGTATTATGCTGCAAAGTAGGCAGTATATTGACCATTGCCTGGCGTCAGGTGACATAGGTACAGCCAGTTCCCCCGCGCCTCCCCAGGCCTATCAAGACATCTGGCCTGCCCCCCAGTTTCAGCCTGCTGGTGCAGTGTCTGTACTAACCTTTTGCGCCTCTTCGGTAAGTTGAATCAGATTGGTTTCGATCGGCCCATGCTGTTTGAGCATCCTGGCCATCCAAACGGTACTGCTCGCAAGAAAGCGAGCTGTGCGATTTGTATAGAGATGTCCCTGCCCCTGCTCGATATAACTTGGCCCCGGCCCGGCATCACCGACCCAATAGCAATCGGCATTTGGCGGAACTGTACATCCGTAGTGGGTGAAATTGTAGAGTGTGGTGGCGCAACAATCGTGAGCGCCATCCTCATTCCCGGTAACGATAACACCCACCACCTTGCCATACAGTGGATACTGGCCAGTTTTGGGATCAAGATCCCGGTAGGAGCCATCCAAGCGTTCACACATTAGCTGGCAAGGCGATGCCCTGACGCCCATCCATATGGGCATCGACGGCACCAGTATGTCGGCTTGCTTGATCTTGTCATAAATCCTGGGCCATTCATCTCCGTTCCCCATGTCGGATTCAACGCCATACTCAATTCTGTAGTCGACCAGGCGGAGCGTCTCACACTCAACGCCCATTGGCGTCATGAGATCTGCGACTTTGTTGATTAGCGCCTCTGTATTTGAAGTTTCCGGAGATTTTTTGAGGGTACAGTTGATAAATAGCGCCTTGAGTTTCACAGACTCCTCCCTGGATTGAATGAAAGTCACTTGCTATGGGCTCTCGTTTGATAAGGATGATTCGATATATTGAAGTGTTTTGTCAATGGAACTTCTTCGAATCGCCCAGGCCAGTCAACTACCTGACAGCTAATACCACCAATTTTCACAATGACGGCCGCAGAAGCTAAATTGTCCGCAAAGGGCTGGTCAATCTTTGAGCAATATATTGCCTTAGACAAATATGGATTTAAATATTTATTTACCCAAAGCAATGCAATATTTCGACCAGGGTATAAAATAGATGAATCGGTTCCATTAGCGTTAAAAATAGCGTTGGCTTGTGAGCGCTTTTTAAGGCGGGAATATCCACTATTTATGTTTAAAGGAAGTGCCAACCCGGCAGGTTTTATTTTTATCAGGGAGAGACACCATGGGCAGCTACCCGAGGACTTTTTCACATATAGGTATCTCCGTTCCCGATGTGGATAGAGCTGTTGACTTCTACAGCCAGGTAATGGGTTGGTATTTGATCATGAAGCCCACTGTTATCGACGAGGAAAATAAGACAGCAATAGGAAAGATGTGCATTGATGTATTCGGTACTGGCTGGAAGTCCTTCAGGATTGCCCATATGTCAACCGGTGATAAAATCGGCATCGAAATGTTTGAATTTTTGAATAACGAGAAGCCGGAAGCATTTGAGTATTGGAAAACGAGCACCTTTCATTTTTGTATCCAGGACCCGGATATAGAAACACTGGTGGAATCTATAGTGGCTCATGGAGGTAAACAGCGGATGCCGATCCGGGAATATTATCCCGGGGAAAAACCCTATAGAATGTGCTATGTGGAGGACCCTTTTGGCTTGATCTTTGAAGTGTATTCGCATAGCTATGAACTCACCTATTCTCAGGGCGCCTATTAGAGTAATCGATTTTCAAATTGCCACTCGTAGTTCATATAGATGTCTTTATCGTCCTAACGGTATGCGACATGATGATTGAAGACGCACATTGCTGAATATTTTGTTCAGCCGGTCTGAATCTATATTACAGTCATGACATTCCGCTATAATTACTATATTTGGGAGTCAGTCCTCAAGTCTGAAGGAATATAATCTGCAAGGTGGCAACAGTACAAATTTTTATCCTGTCGGGTCACGAATTTTTATCGCGAATCTTCTTAAAAATCTATTGCACGGTAATACAAAATCATACAAAAAGAAATTAGGGCTGCAGTTCGACAACCAGCTATACGATAAATACTTCCTTTCACGGTATAAAATTAGATCCAGTTTCCCCAAATTGATTGATATTACTGGTCCTTCAGATATTTTAAAAACACGTATTTTTCTGAGGAAGCCAAGACATGCAATACCTACCGTTCCCAGGGTTAAATGAAGCATTGAAAAATTGACCCGCCAGATTGGATAAATAATTTAAGCTCAAAGCGATTGGCGCGTTTTTATAATACCAATTATCGAATTGTAGGAATTAATTCTATTTATTTCATCAAGCCCAAGCTGTACAATTGCCCAATCATGAGATTAGCTATCTTGTTAAATGACCTTTTATTTACTGAAAATGAGATTGATTTGCATGTTTAGGTTTGTTGGCAGTTATTTTGACAGTAAATTTTCACCTGTTACCAAATACCTACATTTTTCTTTAATAGTTTTGGTAATTTTACAGATAGTGATCAGTAATTTTATGGAAATCCACGCCGATGGGACCATTGGTCAGAATTTAGTTGAGTATGTTTCCACCTGGCTTCATATAGGTGTCGGCCTGCTGGTTCTGGGGTTATCTTTTATTTTTGTCACCGTAGAATTGAAAAGACGAGGCTTCCTTTATTTTTTTCCTTATATTAGTGGTAATTTCCACCAGCTGAAATCAGATGTAAACAGGTTAAAGAAAGCTGAGTTACCTGAATCCGCTCCGGGAGGTTTAGCTGCAATAGTCCAGGGCCTTGGTTTCGGCGCAATCCTATGTGTTGCCACCTCTGGTTGCATTTGGTTTGTCCTTTGGCTTAATGATGTGTCTTTTTCTGATACATTCAGAGAAATTCACGAGGTGTTAACCGGGTTAATTGAGGCTTATATTGTTGGCCACGGACTACTAGGGGTAATTCATATAACCTCAAGCTATCTGAAGAGAGATGCTATTGACACCCCATCCTAGTAAATGGAAAGTAGTAAAGACTAAAAACTTTGAAATTTGAAAAAATTTTTTCAAATTTTATATTTACTGTTTTTATCTGACAATATAAACTACAAATGCTAACTGCGAGTAAAAATTTTAACTGTTACTCTTGATTTGATTAACTTTAATCAATTAAAACTTTCCAACTAATTAATACAGTCAGCGATAATAGTATTCTCTGTATGAGTGAAAAACTGTGCAGAAGCGTTGATTTTCTAAGTGTAAAATTCAAACTTCCTACTGCTCTCTATTTTTTATAGCAGGAGTCGATAGAGATCAGTTCTTGGGCGTGTCTATTCTTTCTTTTTACCATTCAATTTGAAGGAGAAAACAGCTTCTTACTGGTTGCTGTATATTCATATGCGATTCTGTATGAGTATATCGAAATTTTAATTAGGAAAAGTTCTGACAATTATATCACAAACCAAACCCGTATTGTTTCAGTCTTATTTCAGCTATGCTAGTGTTTGCCCTGCCAGCCAACCGGATGGCCAACACTAGCTTATTTCCCAACGCGGCCAAGCGTTTAAATAATAAAAATAAATCTGGATGGCCAAAAGAATAGCTTTGTTTCAGGTCGAACCTCTAAATTTGTCCAGCTTATTATTATTTAAATTTTTTTGATGTCTTGTATCGCTGTTTTGTCAGTTTTTACAGGCGTTATCCAATCTGGGTAGTTTTAAAAACAACGATTTGCGTAGGGAGTAACTTTTACACTGGAGAGAGTAATGAAAAAAATAATTTGTACACTGCTAGTAGTTTCTTTTGTAACCCCCGCAGCATTATTGGCGCAGGAACTATGGATAACCATCGGTAGCGACGGTTACCAGACTCTTAGGGAAAAGCCTGAATTTATAGCCCGGCAGGCGCTGGAGGCTCATGGAGAACGCAATGGCATTACAATACTCAAAGTGGACGAAAGCAACCTGTCCGGCATTTCCACAATCATGCACAAGAGTCACAATCGCTGTGGTGGTTTTATGGTGCATCAATCCCTTGCGGAGGCCCAGGCAGCGCAGCTTTCTCCGCCACCCACCGCGGCCAACCGGCTCGCGAGTTATACGATAGACAACTCTGCTACTGTCAGCGCATTGCAAAGCCAGATCACAGAGGCAAATATCCGCGCTACCATACAGTCGCTTGCAAACTTTACCAACCGTTATTACACCACTTCGACCGGCGTTGCCGGCGCACAGTGGATCAGGGATAAGTGGCAGTTGTTGACCAGTTCCCGCAGCGATGCCTCAGTGCAGCTCTATGGCCACAGCTGGGCGCAACCTTCGGTGATCCTCACCATTCAGGGGCAGGTGCAGCCGGACGAGATAGTCGTGCTGGGCGCACATCTGGATTCCACGGCTGGGTTTGGCACCGGGGAGGGAACCCGGGCCCCCGGAGCCGACGACGATGCCTCGGGAATCGCGACGCTGACCGATGTCATCAACGCCATAGTGGCAACAGGCTATCGGCCGGACAAAACCCTCAAGTTTATGGGGTATGCGGCTGAAGAGGTGGGTCTGAGAGGATCTGCCGCTATCGCCAGTAACTACCGGAGCCAGGGCAGCAACGTGGTGGGGGTCTTGCAGCTGGATATGACCAACTACTTTGGCTCCAACAGCGACATTTACATGACGATCGACTATACCAACAGTGCCCAAAATACCTTTCTCAGAGATCTGGTGCAGACTTACCAAAGTCATCTAAGTGTCGGTAACGTCAACTGTGGTTACGCCTGCTCAGATCACGCGTCCTGGCACAATCAGGGTTTTGTCGTATCCTACCCGTTTGAAGCTGACAATAGTGGCTACAACCGCTACATCCATACCATCAATGACACCCTGGCCAATAGTGGGGGAAATGCCAACCATTCAGTCAAGTTCGGCAAGTTGGCGGCAGCTTACGTTGCGGAGCTGGCCAAGGGCAGTATCGGCGGCAGCCGGCATTCCAGTGCCTGGTAAACTGAGTCAGTTTTCAGCAGCTTGATCTACGGGGACTGCCGCTGTTGAAGGTGTGCAGTCCACCGCTTACCTCACAGCCCTGGATGGCGTTACCTCCCAGTGACGGCCCTCCCCTAGCGACCCCGCTTTTTTGGACCCTACAAGCCTTCCCGGGGCCCGAAGTGTCCAAACCGCCTTATACCTATCACGAAAAATCAATCAATAGCCTGTTTCTATCTATTGGAATAAAAAAGACTATTTCAGCCCCCGACTTCCCCTCGCTACTATGCTGCAAATGCATTTAGCTGGAGGGGAAGATGCAAACCATTGTTACCTTGATCCATAGATTCTTTGCCACAGAGAGGTATGTCTCAATCCGTTGTGAGGAGTGTAACTATTTCGACGACTACTATGGCGATCAGAGCTGCCGGCCTATAGCCAATCTATCGACAGGAACAGCGCAAAAATTGGCCACTGGGAATACCAGAGCCCGATAATCCATGCGATCATTTGCCTGCACTATCCGGCTTTAAAACCTATAGATACGTCGCTCTCGGCCAAAGCATTAAATTCGCCAACAGGCCTTCCCAGGTATCTGCTACCTGGGCCCTTAAGTCCCCGGACCGACAGGTTCCTAGCCGACTGACGTAGATGGATGTTGGGGGCGGCAATCCAGTCGCGGAAGGGTCATTTACTGGATTGCCGGGTTGGCAGTCCGGTGAATAATCTGTAACTGTCTGACCAAGGGTCATATTTCCATCGTTTCCGGCCGCATATGTGGAAACAACAGCACATCGCGGATGGAGGGCGAGTCAGTCAGCAACATCACCAGGCGGTCGATACCGATACCTTCACCGGCCGTCGGCGGCAAACCGTATTCCAGTGCGCGAATATAGTCGGCATCGTAGTGCATGGCTTCGTCATCACCGGCCTCCTTCTCCGCGACCTGGGCCTTGAAGCGTTCCGCCTGGTCCTCCGCATCGTTCAATTCGGAAAAGCCGTTAGCAATTTCCCGGCCGCCGACAAAGAACTCAAAGCGGTCAGTGACGAATGGATTCTCATCATTGCGCCTTGCCAGGGGCGAAACCTCGGTCGGATACTCGGTGATAAACGTGGGTTGATCGAGGCGGTGTTCCACAGTTTTTTCAAAGATTTCGATCTGTATTTTGCCCAGTCCCCAGCTGCTTTTCAGCGGAATTCCAAGCTTTTCCGCGACCGCGCTGGCACTCTGCAGGTTATCAATATCCCCCGGGTTTAAGCCGGGGTTGTACCGCAGGATGGAATCGAACACGGACAAGCGCGCAAACGGCTTGGCGAAGTCATAGCAACTTCCCTGGTATTCAACGGAGGCACTGCCCAGCACGTCCTCACAGATCCCGCGCAGCATTTCCTCCGTAAGGTCCATCAGGTCATTGTAATCGGCGTAGGCCTGGTAAAACTCCAACATGGTGAATTCGGGATTATGGCGGGTGGAGAGGCCCTCGTTGCGAAAGTTCCGGTTGATCTCATAGACGCGCTCGAAACCGCCCACAACCAGGCGCTTCAGGTACAGCTCTGGTGCAATGCGCAGGTACATATCGATGTCCAGCGCATTGTGGTGGGTGATAAACGGACGTGCCGTAGCGCCACCCGGAATCACCTGCAGCATAGGCGTCTCCACCTCCATAAAATGGTGCTGATTCAAAAACTGGCGGATATAGTCAATGATCATTGAACGCAGGCGAAAAACTTCACGGGATTCCGGCGTGGCTATCAAGTCCACATAACGCTGGCGGTAACGCAATTCCTGATCGGCAACACCGTGAAACTTTTCCGGCAGGGGACGCAACGCCTTGGTCAGCAACTGATAATCTTCGCAAGTGACATAGAGGTCGCCTTTACCGGATTTGTGCAACTGGCCGCGCACGCCGACAATATCACCGATATCCCAGGCACCGTGACGCTCTTTGATCTCCTTTTGTGCCGCCTTGTCTGCGTACAGCTGGATGCGCCCGCTCACATCCTGGATCACCATAAAGGGGCCCCGTTTGGCGAGAATGCGCCCAGCGACACAGACCTCTTTGCCCAGTTCCTGCAACTCCTCCTTGGATTTTTCCCCAAATTCCGTTTGCAGTTCCGCCGCTAAGTTTTCGCGACGAAAGGCATTTGGAAAGGGATTGCCTTTCTCCCGCAGGGCCGACAATTTGGTCCGGCGCTCGGCTATCAGTTTGTTTTCATCTTGCTGGGTATGGGTATCGGTCATAGCGCTTTTTCGCTTGCGAGTTTTCAGCCCTCTCTTTCACGCGAGGGCCGGTTGGGAATAGATCTGGATCAGAGACCGGCTTTGAGACTGGCTTCAATAAACTGGTCCAGTCCGCCATCCAGTACCGCCTGGCAGTTACTGGTCTGCACCCCGGTGCGCAGATCCTTGATGCGCTGGTCATCCAGCACATAGGAACGGATCTGGCTGCCCCAGCCGATGTCGGACTTGCTGTCTTCCATCGCCTGCTTTTCAGCATTGCGTTTCAGTATTTCCTGCTCGTAGAGTCTGGCACGCAGCATTTTCCAGGCCTTGTCCCGGTTCTGGTGCTGGGAGCGTTCGCTCTGGCAGGCTACGACAATACCGGTTTCTATATGGGTCAGGCGCACGGCGGAATCGGTTTTGTTCACATGCTGCCCGCCGGCACCGGAAGCGCGGTAGGTATCTTCCCGCACCTGGGATTTGTCCACCTCTATCTCGATGTTGTCGTCGATTTCCGGCGCCACGAATACGGAGCTAAATGAAGTGTGGCGGCGATTGCCGGAATCGAAGGGCGATTTGCGTACCAGGCGGTGCACACCGGTTTCAGTACGCAGCCAGCCGAAGGCATGGTCGCCGGAGAAATGGATGGTGGCACTTTTGATCCCCGCCACTTCCCCGGCAGAGACTTCTTCCAGGGTGGTCTTGAAACCGTGGGCTTCGCCCCAGCGCAGGTACATGCGCAGTAACATTTCCGCCCAGTCCTGGGCTTCGGTACCGCCTGAACCGGCCTGGATATCCAGATACGCGTTGTTGGCATCGTTGTCGCCGGAGAACATACGGCGGAATTCCAGTACACCCAGCTGCTCCTGCAAGTGCTGAAGTTCCTGCGCAACGTCGCTTACGGAATCCTCATCGTCCTCCTCGGCGGCCATTTCCAGCAGTTCGCGGCAATCCGCAATGCCGCTGTCCAGGGCTCCAATGGTATTAACAACGACTTCCAGCGAGGCCCGTTCGCGCCCAAGTTCCTGAGCGCGGGCGGGATCATCCCATATACTGGGCTCCGCCAGTTCCAGTTCGACTTCGGTCAGGCGTTCTTTCTTGCCAGCATAGTCAAAGATACCCCCTGAGAACGCCAGTGCGCTCTTCGAGGTCTTTCAACTGGTTCAGTAGAGGATTGATTTCCATGGATTCCGGGCTTCCGAGCTAACTAAAAGCGGCGCGCATTCTACCCCAGCGCGCCCGCTTCAATCCAGTTGACCCAACAGGGCACGGGTCGGCCTGTGCAGCGCCCTCCCCAGCCTAGTTTTAGTAGCGCTCGCCCTTTGCGCCGGCGGGGGCACAGCTGCGCCGCTGATACTCTATCCGGGATACCGGGTCGAAGCCGAGTTCCAGCGACGCGTCCAGGGAATCCCGGTGAATCAGGTGCAGCAGAATATCGCCGGTAGGCCCGCCACAGACAGAGGGATACAGTCTGTCGGTGCGACCTCCGCAGCTGGACTCCTGCACCGCTATACCATTTTCGGTCAATTTGCCGGCACTCTCCTCCAGGGATATACCGCCCCCTTCGCACTGGCGATTGCCCCGCGCCTGATAGACCCAGAGCATTTGCTCCGGCGAAACCGCCGGGGCCGCCGTCACCTCGGACTTATCGATGCTTTCAGCCGCCTCCCCTATTGGCTCTTCAAGCGGCTCTTCACCGTCCGGTTGTTTACAGCCACTGATCAGGACCAGCACCGCCAGCAGGTACCACCAGATACGTCTATCCATAAAAATTCCTCCCCGGGAATACACACTCTGCCGGCGTCCCCGCCTCAGCCAAGCGCCAGCCAGGCTCCGACGGTGAGCATCAGGCTACCCGCCACACGGTTGATCAAGCGTACATTGGCACTACTTTGCAGCAGGCGGCCAAGTGTTTTGCCACCGCACGCATAGATCATCATGCAGACGGTTTCCAATAGCAAGATGATAGCAACCAATATTGTCAGTTGCGGCAACAGGGGCAAACGATCATTGATAAAGGGTGGCAAAAGGGCCACAAAGAAGGCCCAACCCTTGGGATTGGCAACGGCGGTGACAAAGCCCTGCAGAGCCAGGGCGGCCCGAGGGGGTGCTTCCCTGTCGGCCCCCTGCTCGGGTGCAACCATCACCATACGCCCGCGGGCGCGCCACATCTGAATGCCCAGCCAGGCGAGATAGGCACCCCCGGCATATTTGAATAATTGAAACCCTTGGGGATACTTGAGCATTAGCGCGGCGATGCCGAGAACCGCGGCCACCGCCACCAGCGCCACACCCACCAGCTCCCCCAGCATCATCCACAAGGTGCGGCGTATACCCAGCGTCATGCCCATGGTCAGCGCCAGGGTCATGCACAGGCCCGGTGTGGCCGACACGAAGAAAAACGTGGGTACGAACAGCGCGAGTACCGACAGATCGATTGCGCTCATTTAGTGATGGGTCCCCGAATGGTTGCCGTAGTGGCTCACCAGCATACCAGCCAACATAAACGCACAGCCAAGCAGCTCGTGCACCGTCAGCAGTTCGTGTAGGAACAGCCAGCCAGCCGCCAGTGCAAACACGGCTTCGAGGCTCATGATGACGGTGGCGTGGGATGGGGCCGCATGGCGCTGTGCCAGCAGCTGGAAGGTAAATGCTATGGCGGTGGAGAAGACCGTCATGTAGGCGATGGGCCAGGCCGCGTCCAGTGCCGAACCCAGGTCGGGGGTTTCGGCAATCGCTGAAGCCACTGCCGACAAAATTCCACAAACCAGAAATTGGATACAGGCCAGACGCAGCGCATCATACCGGCGCACAAAGTGGTCTGCCGACAGCACCTGAACCGCGAATACAAATGCGCTGGCGAATACCATGAGATCGCCAATCAGCTGTGACTTCTCACTAAAATCGGCCAGCTGGTATAGCCCCAGCAAAGCCAGGCCAATCCCCCCCCAGGTCCAGCGGCTGGTGCGGTGGCCCAGCGACAAGCCTATCACCGGCACCAGCAGCAAATAGAAACCGGTGATAAAGCCGGCGCGGCCGGCGGTGGTGTAGAGCAGGCCGGCCTGTTGCAGGGCCGCCCCCAAAAACAACCAAAAGCCCAACACTGCCCCACCCGGCAGGCAGGCGTACCAGCCGCGTTCAAGCCTTTGGCCACCGGTCGCCACAGCTGGCTGGTCGCGACGCGATGACAACCAGCTGACTATGGGTATCAACAGCAAGCCGCCGAGGATAAAGCGCCATGCATTGAATGCCAGAGGCTCCATATGCCCCATGGCGATTTTTTGCGGTACAAAGGCCAGCCCCCACAACAAGGCCGCCACGAGCAGCAATAATTCCGCCCGCAATTGGTTGCGATTCATCGATTGGGTTTCCGTTACGGCTGGAAGTTGATCGGGAACACTCTGTTGCGACCCAGCAGGTTGCTAGGCCGGCTCCAGATAGTCCACCAGCAGTTGCAGCGACCGGCGGCCGCGATATTCATTGATGTCCAGCTTGTACGCCAGCTTAACTTTCTTCGCCTCCCGCGGCCACTCTTCAGTGTCCACATTGAAGGCGATGGCGTCCAGCGGGCACTGCGGATCCGCCTGCGGAGCCACCACCATTTTCAGGTGGCGCTCACCGACAATACGCTGCTGCAGCAACAGGAAATCCCCATCAAACAGTGGCTCGGGAAATGCCTGTCCCCAGGGTGCGCAGCTGCGAAGCAACGCGGCGGTTTCCAGGCTGATCTCCGCCGCCTCCAGCTCGCCGTCGGATTCGAGCACGGCCTGCAGCTGCGACGGATGCAGCCGGTCGCGCACGGCCTGTTCGAAGGCGTTGCGGAATTCCGCCAGATTCTGCAACGGCAGACTCAGCCCGGAAGCCATGGCATGGCCCCCGAATTTGCTGACCAGTCCCGGATTGCTGGCGACTACGTCGCTGATGGCATCGCGAATATGCAAACCGGGAATAGAGCGCGCCGAGCCCTTGATAAGTCCATTGTCCCCGTCGGCAAAGGCAATTACCGGACGGTGGAATTTGTCTTTGATACGGCCGGCCAGAATACCCACCACGCCCTGGTGCCAGCGCGAATCGTGCAGACACAGACTCCAGGGAATTTCCCCCTCGAGCCGCAACTGTTCCATCGCCGCCATGGCTTCCCTTTGCATGCCCTGCTCTATGGCTTTGCGGTCGCGATTCAGAGCGTCCAGTTCCGCGGCCAGAGCGCGGGCTTCCCCGGGATCGTCGGTCAACAGGCAGCGAATACCGGTACCGATATCGTCGAGGCGGCCGGCGGCGTTGATGCGGGGTCCAAGTACAAAGCCGATATCGCTGCTGCACAGCCGGCGCTGATCGCGCCCGGCAATTTCCATCAGTGCGCTGATTCCCGGACGGCAGCGGCCTGCGCGAATACGCGCTATGCCCTGGTGCACGAGAATGCGGTTGTTGTGATCCAGGGGTACCAGGTCCGCGACGGTACCCAGTGCCACCAGATCCAGATACTCGGCCATATTGGGCACCACTATGCCGCTGTCGCGGAACCAACCGCTCTCCTCCAGGGCGGTGCGCAGTCGGCTCATCAGGTAAAAGATCACCCCCACCCCCGCCAGATGCTTGCTGGGAAAATCACAGCAGGGCTGGTTGGGGTTGACGATGGCATCCGCGGCGGGCAACTGCTCCCCCGGCAAATGGTGATCGGTAATGACGACTTGCATACCCGCCGCCTTGGCGGCAGCGACACCGTCCACACTGCTGATGCCATTGTCCACGGTAATCAGCAGGTCCGGCTGAAAATCCCCGGCCACCGCGACGATTTCGGGGCTGAGACCATAGCCATGGTCAAAGCGGTTGGGCACCAGGAATTCCACCTGCCCCCCCATGGCGCCCAGTGCCAACACCCCCAATGCACTGCTGGTGGCACCGTCTGCGTCAAAATCGCCGACGATCAGGATCTTCTCCCGCTTCCTCACTGCCCCGGCCAGCAGCTGCACGGCGGTTTCCAGGCCCCGCATGGCACCGGGCGACTGCAGTTTTCCCAGGCTATGTTCCAGCGCTTCCGCGCCGGTGACGCCGCGGCCGAGAAGTATCCGCTGCAGAATCGGCGGGGTGCCAGATGCAAAACGGCCAGCGCACAAGTCCACTGGCCGTCGTTGAATTATTCTTTTCATTTTCACTCGATCTTGGACTGTGAAATCAGAGGGCCCCGGCTATCCATCGGTGTACAAGCGCCAGGTCCCCTGGCAGTACCTCCAGGCGCTCCTCGCGCTGCAACAGGTCCTCCATGTGCGACGGCAGTGCTACCTGGTGGGATGGCAGTGCCTGGGCCACGGCTGCGGAGAATTTTGCCGGGTGCGCGGTGGAGAGGCAAACCATCGGTTGTTCCCGCGAGCAGCGCACTTGTCGCGCAGCCTCCACACCGATGGCAGTATGCGGATCCAACAGATAACCGTTGGCTTCATAGAACTCCCGAATCACGCTGACGGTACGCTGGTCATCGACCCGGTGGGAGGAAAACAGCTGCTGCGCCCGCTGCAGAACGGACTGGGGCAGTTGCACCGCGGCACTGCGATCAGCCAGCAGCGCCGCTACCGCGGCGCCATCCCGATCATAGAGGTCGAACAGCAGCCGTTCAAAATTGCTGGATACCATTATGTCCATGCTCGGTGACAGGCTGTGTACCAGGGGCCTCGGCGAGAGGTCATTGTCACTCAGGCAGCGATGCAAAATATCGTTGGCATTGGTGGCAATCACCAACTGGTTGACCGGCAGGCCCATTTGGCGGGCCAGGTAACCGGCATAGATATCACCAAAATTACCGGTCGGTACGGAAAAATTAACGCTTCGGTCCGGAGCCCCGAGATTGAGCGCGGCGTAAAAGTAATAGACGATCTGGGCCATGATGCGCGCCCAGTTGATGGAGTTGACGGCCACCAGCCGGCGCCCGGGGGGCAGGAAAGACTGATCGGCGAAGCTGGCCTTGACCATATTCTGGCAATCGTCGAAGTTGCCCTCAATGGCAATGTTGAACACATTGTCAGAAAGGACGGTGGTCATCTGCCGGCGCTGAACCTCCGACACCCGATTGTGGGGGTGGAGGATAAAAATATCGATATTGTCACAGTGGCGACAGCCCTCAATGGCCGCCGAGCCGGTATCCCCCGACGTGGCACCCAGCACCACTGCGCGTTCACCGCGCTTGTTGAGCAGGTGATCGAACAGCTGCCCGAGAAACTGCAGAGCGAAGTCCTTGAATGCCAGGGTGGGTCCGTGGAACAACTCCAGTATCCACTCACCGGAGGCGGACTGCACCAGCGGCGCCATCGCCTCGTGCCGGAAACCGTCGTAGGCCCGCTGGACAATAGCGCGCAACTCAGCTTCAGTGAGGTCTTCGCCCACAAACGGCTGCATAATGCGCACCGCCAGCTCCCGATATTCAAGTCCCGCCATCCCGCGAATCTCCTCCTTGGAGAATGTCGGCAGGGTTTCCGGCACATAGAGGCCCCCGTCACTGGCCAGGCCGGTGAGCACAGTGTCGGCGAAAGAAAGGGACGGCGCACGGCCGCGGGTGCTGATGAATTTCACAGTCTACTCTGCTTTGCTGGCAGTTCAGGAATTCCCGCCGGATCACCGGCGGGGGCGGGTAGGAATGGCTCAGCCCAGGGTTTCGACGCGAATGCGCACAACTTCACCCTGGACGCTATCCAGGGCCTGGATCTCCGCCACCGCTTGATTCAGCCGCACTTCCCTGGCGCGGCTGGTGAGTATCACCACCGGGACCAAAGTTTCCCCCGGCTGTGGCTCATGCTGGATCAGGGCCTCGATACTGATGCCCTGATCACTGCAGATTTGTGCCACTTGGGACATCACCCCCGGCTTGTCCTGTGCAGAAATACGCACATAGTAGCTGGTGACCACGTCTTCCATAGGCAGGACCCGGGTTTCACTTCTGCAGCCCCCCTGGGCCACCCCGGCGGAGGGCACCCGCTGGTGGGGTGCAGCTTCGAGGGTGCGCGCCAGATCGACGATATCGGCAATCACGGCCGAGGCCGTGGCCTCAGCGCCGGCTCCGGGGCCATAGTACATAGTGGGGCCGACGGCATCCCCCTGTACCAGTACCGCGTTCATTACGCCATCGACATTGGCGATCAGGCGACGCCGGGGGATCAGGGTCGGATGAACCCGCAGTTCAATCCCATCCTCGGTGGCTCGGGCAATACCCAGGTGTTTGATACGATAGCCGAGTTCATCCGCATAGCGGATATCCTCGATGGCAATACCACTGATGCCCTCGGTGTATACCTTGTCGAATTGCAGCGGCATGGCAAAGGCCAGAGAGGCCATAATCACCAGCTTGTGGGCCGCGTCGACGCCTTCAACATCGAAAGTGGGATCCGCCTCCGCATAGCCCAATACCTGCGCCTGTGCCAGCGCCTCATTGAAGCTGCGGCCCTGGTCGCGCATTTCGGTCAGGATATAGTTGCCGGTACCGTTGATGATGCCCGCCAGCCACTGGATGCGATTACTCACCAGCCCTTCGCGCAGGGATTTTATGATGGGAATACCACCGGCTACGGACGCCTCATAGGCAATAGACACCCCCCGCTCCGCTGCGGCGGCAAACAATTCATTGCCAAACTCGGCGATCAGCGCTTTGTTGGCGGTGACCACATGCTTGCCATTGGCGATAGCGGCAAGTACCAGCTCGCGCGCTACCGTGGTGCCACCGATCAGCTCCACCAGCACGTCCACCTCCGGATTGCTGGCGACATCGAAGATTTCCCGGGTGACATTCAAGGCGCTGGTGTCACAGTCGGGATTGTCACGGCGGGCACCTATCTGCACGATTTCCACCAGGCGGCCGCAACGGGCGGCGATCCCCTCGCCATTGCGCGCCATGACATTTACCGTACCGCTGCCCACGGTGCCAAGGCCACAAATGCCAACGCGCACCGGACGACGGCGGCTGTCCGCCGGGATCTCCTGTGATTCTTTAACAGCTTGTTCGATGGCTGCGCTCACTAGACTCCTCCGCGCTGCTGGCCACCCATTCGGCGGCGGTACCCGGCCTTCCCGGGATTACACTATCGCCGAATTCAGACCCGGCGCCAGGGCAACAAATAGTAACAAAAACGAAAAAGCGACGACAGTCTTACCGAGGCAGAGGGCAAAAGACCAATTAAATTGCGCGACGACCGCAGTCAGTCAGGCGGGAAAAGGAATGGAGGGGCCCGGCGGGTCACACAAACCCGCCGGGCATAAACGCTATTGACCCGGCAAACCAGTTGCCGGGTCAATGCGGAACAGGGATGTAGCGTCTCTGGGCGAAGGCCGGCTCAAGCCCATCCGCTTGATTGCGCAGGTTTTCAAGGGCCGCAATCCAACGGATGAGGGACCATCAATTGGATTGTCGGGTTAACAAGAGAAAAAGCTTCAGATCCCGAGTCCCTTGCTCAACAGTTCCGGTGGCTGGTAGCCGGGGATCAATGTACCGTCTTCCAACACTATGGTGGGCGTGCCGCGAACCTTGATGGCCTCACCGCCCAACTTGTATTGGGCCGCCACCGGATTGTCGTCGCATACTTCTAAGGGCACATTCTCACGATTCTTCAGCGCCGTCAGGGTACCGTTGGGATCCTTGGCGCACCAGGCGGTGGCGAGTTTGCGGTAGCCGAGAGAGTCCAGGCCCGCGCGCGGAAAGGCGAGATAGCGCACCTCGATACCAAGTTTGTTCAGCTCCGGTACGTCATTGTGCAGTTTGCGACAGTATCCGCATTCCACGTCGGTAAACACGAAGATATGCGCTTTGGTCTCACCCTTCTCGGGGGAAAACACGATCATGTCGTCAATATCCTGCTCTTCCATCACCCGCGCCCGCTGTTTGGCACGATTCTCTTCGGAAAGGTTGACGACACCGGCGTTGTCGACGCGATAGAGATCACCATAAACGAAATGACTGCCATCCGCGGACACAAACAGCGTGCTCCCAGAAACTTCCACTTCATAGAGCCCGGGGATGGGGCTCTGGCGAACTTCGCCATAGGTGGCTTGAGGGTTACTGGCGGAGAGGCGAGCCTTGATGGTCTCGGCCACTTTCGCGTCCACCTGTGCATTGGCACCGGCTGCTACCAGTGCCAGTAGCGCACCAACCAGCACCAGCGGTTTGTTGAAATAAGTCATTCCCAATTGCTCCTTGTTCTGCTCCCTGGTTTCGACTTGCAGGTCTCGGACCGGTTCCCGCCAGTAGCAAACCGGTTGGCGGCAATTGCCCGCCGATGGCGGGCCCAGCGCCTTTTTACCCCATTCTCCTCCAAAGCACCAGCGCCGCCCGCAACTCGACAGCTAAGTGTAGGACCTGTGTCACAGACCCGGAGACAAGGCACCTCCCTGTCTGACAATATACGACCAAAACGCCCACCCTCGCGGGTGTGTTGAGCGCCATCCACCTTTTGGCAGCCCGCAGTTTTCCCGCGAACAAAAAAAAGCCGGAGCAATAATGCTCCGGCTTTTTTGACCAGCAATGCCAGTCTTATTTGAGTTTTTCCTTAATACGCGCCGCTTTACCGGTAAGATTGCGCAGATAGTACAGCTTGGCCTGACGCACATCCCCGCGACGTTTGACAGTAATAGTTTCCACCAGTGGGCTGTGGGTCTGAAAGGTGCGCTCGACACCGACGCCGTGAGAGATTTTACGCACGGTAAACGAAGAGTTCAGGCCCCGGTTGCGACGGCCTATAACGACACCTTCAAACGCCTGCAGGCGCTCGCGGTTACCTTCCTTTACTTTTACCTGGACAACGACAGTGTCACCCGGGGCAAAGGCGGGAATTTCTTTTTTCAGCTGTTCCTGTTCCAGGCTCTGAATCAGTTTGTTGGTCATTTGGAAGACTCCCAAATCCAGTTTATGTAGCTTCTCAGCTAGGTCGCCGGACCTCTCCCGCCTCCCGGCGAGTCCGACCTGTTCTCGACCGCCCAGCGGGCTCAGCGGTCATCGTCCTGTGCGGCGCCTTGCCGCCGGATTTCATCCAGCAGCTCGCGCTGCTCGTCATCCAGCTCCAGCCGCTGCAGCAAATCCGGGCGGCGGTGCTGGGTGCGCGCCAGTGCCTGCCTCAGGCGCCAGCGGCGAATTTCTTCGTGGTTGCCGGAAAGCAGGACATCCGGCACCTTGCTGCCCCGGTATTCCTCCGGGCGGGTGTAGTGCGGGCAATCCAGCAACCCCTGTGCAAAGGAGTCCTCCACGGCCGACCGGTCATGACCGAGCGCGCCGGGAATGAAGCGGGTAATGGCATCCACCACCACCATGGCGGCAAGTTCCCCGCCAGTCAGCACATAGTCGCCGATGGACCACTCCTGATCTATCAGCAGGTCCGCGATGCGCTCGTCGATCCCTTCATAGCGACCGGCCAGCAATACCAGATTGCCAGCCTGTGCCAGCTCTCCGACACCACCCTGGTCCAGTTGCCGCCCCTGGGGCGAGAGATAGATGGTCTGCGCTTCGGCGCCCCCCTCCTCTGCCCAGGTGCGGGCCTCACTCAATGCCCGGAACAGCGGCTCTGCGAGCATGACCATACCCGGACCGCCACCGTAGGGCCGGTCGTCCACGGTCCGGTGCCGGTCACTGGTGAAGTCCCGTGGATTCCAACAGCGCACTTCCAGCAGGCCATCCCTCACCGCTCGACCGCTGATACCATAATCGGTCAAAGCGGCGAACATCTCCGGAAAGATAGTGACCAGCGCGATTCGCTTAGCCGCCATCAGTTCAAAATTCCGGATCCCAGTCCACGGTGATCACACCGGCTTCCAGGTCGATATCAGTCACAAAGTCACCCGGCAGATAAGGGATCAGGCGCTCGCGCCGATCACTGCCGCCGCGCACCACCAGAACATCGTTGGCACCGGTTTCCATCAATCGGAACACCCTGCCAAACTCGTATTCACCACCGCCAAATGCGCTGATCACACGCATTCCCTCCAGCTGGTGCCAGTAGTACTCGCCTTCGCCCAGCTGCGGCAGGTCCGAATTGATGACGGCGATATCCCGCTGGCAAAAACGCGCCGCCGAATCGCGGTCATCGATACCCTCAATATGCGCGATCAGCCCCTTGCCGTGACGCCGGCAGGCATCGATGTGGAGCCTCTCCCAATCCCCGTCCCCACGCAGAAACCAACGCGAAAACTGCAGGACATTATCCATCGGCTCCGTAAAGGACTGGATTTTCACCCAGCCGCGCACACCGTAGACCGAGGTTATGCGTCCAACGGTGACCAGCCCGGCTGAATCCGGCCCCTTTTGCACCACAGACGCACTCTTTGTCCGCAAGCCGTGCCTATGCGGATTCTTTCAGCAGCTTGGAAACGCGATCGGATACCTGTGCACCCTGACCTACCCAGTAGTCGACACGCTCACGATCTACACGCAGACGCTCTTCCTGACCACGGGCAATCGGATTGAAGAAACCGACACGCTCAATAAAACGACCGTCGCGGGCGTTGCGACTGTCGGTAACGGTCAGGTGATAAAACGGGCGCTTCTTAGCGCCACCACGAGCCAAACGAATGGTTACCATGTAGCTTTCCTGTATGTTCACACATCGGACTGCCGCACTGTGATCCACACATCAAGCGGACAGCCGACCCGGCTGAAAGGCGGCGTATTCTAATGGAATGCCCGGGCTTTGTATAGCGTCCAAAAGCGCCCCATCGACGCCCTGCGCTTACCCCTCATTTCTTGCGAAAACCCGGCGGCAGGCCACCGGGCATGCCACCCACACCACCAGCTCCGGGCAAACCGCCCATGCCCGGCATACCGCCCATGCCGCGCATCAACTTGTCCATGCCGCCGCCCTTGAGCTTTTTCATCATCTTGCCCATCTGCTTGTGCTGCTTCAGCAGGCGGTTCAGATCCTGGACCTGGGTGCCGGAACCGGCAGTAATGCGGCGTTTGCGGGAACCGTTGAGAAGATCCGGGTTGCGCCGCTCGGCCACTGTCATGGACCCGATGATGGCGTCCATGCGCTTGAACTCTTTGCCCATGTCCGCCTGCTGCGCCATCTGCGCCATGTTGCCCATACCGGGCATTTTGTCCAACAGGGAACCCAAGCCACCCATATTCTGCATTTGCTGCAACTGATCGCGCAGATCCTCCAGGTCAAAGCCCCTGCCCTTCTGCACTTTCTTGACCAGCTTTTCCGCCTTGGCCCGGTCGATCTTCTGCTCCGCCTCTTCAATCAGCGACAGAATGTCACCCATACCGAGAATGCGGGAGGCAATTCGGTCCGGGTGGAAGGCCTCCAGGGCATCGACCTTCTCTCCGACTCCAACAAATTTGATCGGCTTGCCGGTCACATGACGCACCGACAAGGCCGCGCCGCCGCGGGCATCGCCGTCGACCTTGGTGAGGATGACACCGGTCAGCGGCAGGGCGTCATTAAACGCACTCGCGGTGTTCACCGCATCCTGGCCGATCATGGCATCGATGACGAACAGGGTCTCGGCCGGGTCCAGTGCGCTGTGCAACTGGCTGATCTCGTCCATCAATTCCCGGTCTATGGCCAGGCGGCCCGCGGTATCCACGATCAACACGTCGGCAAACTGCTTGCGCGCGGCGTCTACAGCGCCCCGGGCGATATCCAGCGGTTTCTGCTCGGGAGCCGAGGGGTACAGCAGTGCGCCGACCTCATCCGCCAGGGTCGCCAGCTGCTCGATGGCCGCGGGGCGGTAAACGTCCGCACTGACCATCATCACTTTCTTTTTCTCTCGGGTCTGCAGATAGCTGGCCAATTTGGCTGCAGTCGTGGTTTTACCGGCCCCCTGCAGGCCCGCCATCAGAATGACTGCCGGTGGCTGGGCGGAGAGGTTGAGTGGGACTGCCGCCTCTCCCATCACCGTAACCAGTTCATCCTGCACCAGCTTGACGAACTGCTGGCCGGGGTTCAGCGCCTTGCCCACCTTCTGCCCCACCGCCGCAGTGCGCACCTGCTGCACAAACGTCTTGACTACCGGCAGGGCCACATCCGCCTCCAGCAGCGCCTTGCGGACTTCGCGCAGGGTATCGCGGATGTTTTCGTCGGTCAGCCGCGCCTTGCCGGTGACTTTTTTCAACGCCCCTGACAGGCGGTCGCTCAGGTTGTCGAACATAGCTACGTCTTGATCCCTTTCATATTGATCCGACCGCGCTCACCACACCGGGTTTCCGGGTTGCGCCGGGGTTCCGAAGCGCGGCAGTATAGCGTAGAGTGGCGGCCTGCTGAACACGGGTGCCGCAACGGTATCTGGCGGGGAAATAGGCCCGATGTCGGGCGTCGCTGCGCAAGCACGGACAGTCTTCCCAGCTTCGGCGCGCTGTGCCACACTGCCAAGCCAGGGCCTGTTCACACTAACCGGGCTGGCCCTAAAGCAACCGGATACGGAATCATCGATGGCGACTTTTGCCCACTGGACGGCAATCGCTTTGTACCTGGCCACTGCCGCAGTGGCCGCACTGAGCCTTAAGCCGCACATCAGGCCGAATAAAGTGCTGCTGCTGGCCCTGCTTGCGGGGGCTGTAGTCCTGCACGGCTGCTCCCTGGTCACCACTCTGGCCGACCCGTCCGGGTACCGTTTCGACCTGCTGGCAATGCTTTCGCTGGTGGCCTGGACAGTCAACCTGCTGATTCTCATCCTGGCCATCCGCAATCCCCTGCAATTGCTGATCCTGGTGCTGGCGCCCGTCGGTGCGCTGACGGAGTTTGTCTCCGGCCACCCCTGGGGCGCAGCCGCAGTGCGCCACCAGCTGTCAGCGGGACTGGCTGTGCACGCGCTGCTGTCCATCTGTGCCTACTCACTACTGACCATCGCTACCCTGCAGGCCATCTATCTCCACTACGTCAACCAGCAGTTGCACAATCACAATCCGGGCCTGATCACCCGGCGGCTGCCACCCCTGCAGACCATGGAGTCGCTGCTGTTCGGCCTGATCACCTTTGGGCAGTTGTTGCTTACTGCATCCCTTGTCACCGGCTTCCTGTTCGTCGACGACCTCTTTGCCCAGCACCTGGTTCACAAGACAGCACTGTCCATACTGGCTTGGCTGCTGTACAGCATCCTGTTGTGGGGGCACTGGCGGTTGGGCTGGCGCGGCAACACCGCGGTGCGCTGGGCGCTGTCCGCTTTCGCGGCGCTGCTGCTGGCGTATTTTGGCAGCAAACTGGTACTCGAGGTCATTCTGCAGCGCGGCTGAGATTGCACACCCCCACCCTAGTCGCCGGCATACTTGCGGTGACAGGAAATCTGTTTCACTATTTCCACCTGCCAATAACTAGAGTTCCCCCTTGAACGAGATGCCCCCGGGTCTGCTATTCTGTCTGCTGGCCCTACTGATCGTCATTTCCGCCTTTTTCTCCAGCTCCGAAACCAGCATGATGGCGCTTAACCGCTATCGCCTGAAACACAGGGCCAGGAGCGGACACCGTGGGGCCAGACGGGCCGCACAACTGCTCGAGCGCCCCGACAAACTGATCGGCTCCATTCTTATCGGCAATAACCTGGTCAATGTCCTGGTGTCAGTGATTGTCGGATCGGTGTTCGCTCACCTCTATGGAGAAATCCTCACTACCATTGTCCTGACCCTGGTGCTGCTGGTATTCGCTGAAGTCACCCCCAAAACCATCGCCGCTCTGCATCCGGAAAAAGTCGCATTCCCAGCGTCGCTGATTCTGCGCCCACTGCAGTGGCTGCTAACCCCACTGGTGTTACTGGTCGGTGGAATTTCCAACGGACTGGCCCGTCTGGTGGGGGTTGAGGCAACAGCGGCACAGGATGTGGAGCACCTGGCCCCGGAGGAGTTGAGAACTGTGGTGTTTGAGTCCGGCGCCCTGCTACCCAGCAGGCACAAAGGTATGCTGCTCAACGTGCTGGACCTGGATCAGGCGACGGTAGAGGACATCATGATCCCCCGCAACGATGTGGCCGGTGTGGATTTGCAGGATAGTGCCGAGGAAATCCTGCAGCAACTGGCGGACAGTGATTACACCCGCCTGCCGGTATTCGAGGGGGATATCAATCGTGTAGTGGGCATTCTGCATCTGCGGCGAGCGACGCAATTTCTGCGCAAAGGCCCTACGGCCTTTGCTGCAGAGGAACTCAAGCGCTATACCGATGAACCCTATTTCGTCCCCGAGGCCACACCGCTGCCGACGCTGCTGATGAACTTCCAGAACAGCAAGCGGCGCATGGCGCTGGTTGTGGACGAGTATGGGGAGGTGATGGGTATCGTAACCCTCGAGGATCTGCTGGAGGAAATTGTCGGTGACTTTACCACCAGCTCCCCTGCGGTTGAGAGTGAGGAAATCGCCTCCCGGGGCGGTGGCTGGTATGCGATCCAGGGGAGCACTTCTATTCGCGATATCAACCGCACCCTGGGCTGGGAACTGCCCACCGAAGGCCCCAAAACCTTCAACGGCCTCGCGGTTGAGCACCTGGAAAGTATTCCCGACGGCAATATCTGTTTTTACATTCTCAATTATCTGGTGGAGATAGAAGAGGTCTCAGACAAGCGGATTACGCGGGCGCTGGTCAGAAAAATAAATCCCTGAGGGACCCTTTCCGCCAGTGGCCAGACCAGCCGGCAACAGCAGTCAGGCGGGATCCGCAAGCAACCGCCTGACCGGAGCGAAGCTGCGCCGGTGAATGGGGCTGGGGCCCAGGCGCTTCAGCGCCTCCCGGTGCACTCTGGTTGGGTAGCCTTTATGCCCCGCCAGACCATACCCCGGATATTGATCGTCCAGGGTGATCATCTCCCGGTCGCGGGTCACCTTGGCCAGAATCGAGGCGGCGGCGATAGCCGCCACCCGGCTATCACCTTTCACCACTGTCTCGCACGGGTAGGACCAGTCCGGCTTGCGATTCCCGTCCACCAGCACATACTCGGGCTGAGTATCCAGCTGCTCTACCGCGCGCCGCATCGCCAGCAGACTTGCGTGCAATATGTTGAGCCGGTCAATCTCCGCCACCGACGCCCGCGCTACGGCAAAACTGAGGGCGCGCTCGCCGATCAGCTCAAACAGTTGCTCGCGCTTTTTTTTACTCAGTTTTTTCGAATCCGCAAGCCCCTCGATAGGTCTGTCCGGATCGAGCACGACTGCCGCCGCAACCACATCCCCTGCCAGTGGCCCGCGACCCACCTCATCGACACCGGCGAGCAAAGTGCCACCATAGGCGCACTCATAGGGACCCGGGCCCAATACACTGGATTGAACAGCCATTTCCTCAGTTGTCCTTTTGACTGCCTCGATCAACCAACTGGCACAGCGCCTGAGCCGCGCGGCTGGAGGCATCGCGACGCAGCTGCTGGTGAAGGTCGTCAAACTCCCGCTGCAGCTGATCGCACAACAGCGGATCGTCAAAATAATTCAGCAATGCGGCGCCGAGATTTTCAGCGGTGGCGTTCTCCTGCAATATTTCGGGCACCAGCTCACGCTGTGCCAGGAGATTCGGCAATGCCACCCAATCGGTGTGCAGCATCCGGGAGAAAATAGCGTGGGACAAGCGGGCCATCTTGTAGGCCACCACCATGGGTTTCTTTAGCAGCAGGGCTTCCAGGGTGGCAGTACCGGAGGCGATCAATATATTATCTGCCGCCGCCAGTGCCTTGTGCGACTGACCCCGAAGCAGCGTCACCGGCAGGTCCGCAAACGCTTCCAGCTGCGCGGCCAGCTCCCGGTAGCGCTGTTCACTGGCGGCGGGCATCACGAACTTCAGTTCCGGCCGCCGCTGGTGACACCAGCGGGCACTATGCAAAAACAGCGGTCCCAGCAGGCGCACCTCACCGCCGCGGCTGCCCGGCAACAGGGCGATCAGTTTATCATCGACGGCAAAACCCAGTTCGCGCTTCGCCACCGCCGCATCCACGTGTAAAGGTATGTCATCGGCCAAAGGGTGGCCGACAAAGGTCACCGGTACCTTATGCTGGCGGTAAAAATCCGCCTCAAAGGGCAGCAGTGTCAGCATATGATCGACGGCGCGGGAGATTTTTTTGATGCGCCCGGCACGCCAGGCCCAAACCGACGGGCTCACATAGTGGACAGTGGGAATTCCCGCTGATTTCAGCGACCTCTCCAGGGAGAGATTAAAGTCCGGCGAATCGATACCCACAAACACATCCGGAGGATCGGCGAGAAACTGCTCACGCAGTGAGCGGCGAATCCTGAGCAGCTCCGGCAGACGCTTCAGCGGTTCCACCAACCCCATCACCGACAGGCGCTCCATGGGAAACAGTGTCTCCGCACCCAGCTCCAGCATGCGCGGCCCCGCTATCCCTCGCACCTCTACCCGGGCGAAGCGCCGCTGCAGGGCAGCGATCAGTCCGGCACCGAGAATGTCACCGGAAGCCTCACCGGCTACCATACCGATACGCAAGGTGTCGCCAGCTACACTCATGGGCACATCAGCGGACAATGCCGCGACTGGAGGAAGTCAGGGAATCGATCCAGGGCTGAATCACCGGTGATTGTTCGCGCAGCTCCCCCAGTGCATCCAGTGCTTCCTGCATGGTGAGCCCACGGCGATAGACGACTTTGTAGGCCTTGTTGATCCACGCAATGTCCTCACGTGAAAAACCGCGGCGGCGCAGCCCTTCGGCATTGATGGTTTTCGCCTCGGCGGGATTGCCGGCCACCATCACGTAGGCGGGAACATCCTTGCCGATGGCAGCCCCCATGCCGGTAAATGCGTGTTCGCCGATAGTGCAGTACTGATGCACCAGGCTAAATCCGCTCAGGATCGCCCAGTCCCGCACCTCCACATGACCCGCCAGTGCCACATTGTTGACCAGCACTGTATTGTTGCGGATCAGGCTGTCGTGACCCACATGGGCATAGGCCATGATCAGATTGTCATTTCCGATGGTGGTTTCACCCCGGTCCTGCACAGTGCCGCGGTGAATAGTGACACCCTCGCGGATCACATTGTTGTCGCCAATCACCAGGGTGGTTTCCTCGCCCTGATACTTCTTATCCGGGGTGTCCTGGCCTACGGATGCAAACTGGTAAATGCGGTTATTTCTGCCGAGCCTGGTAGGTCCACTGAGCACGACGTGGGAGGCGATTTCACAGCCATCGCCAATATCCACACCGGGGCCCACGATACTGTAGGGCCCGACACTCACCCCCGCACCCAGTGTTGCCGACGGGTCGACAATAGCCGTGGGGTGGATATTCGTCTGCATTCTGCGACCTACTCCTACAAGGCTGAAAAACCCGGAACCCGCGCTCTGCGCGAAGATAGAAGCACTGCCATAGCCACTGCACCGGCCGGCAACTTTTTAATTTATCAATCCGGCAATCCACCAGGTAATCCCTCACCCATTGGATTACCGCCCCTGGAAATCAGCGCAATTACGCGGAATCGCTTGCTTTCCAAGGGCCCACGCCGACCTTTGGCCGCCACATCCCTGTGCCCTATTAACCGGGCAACTTATCCAGCTGTCGGGTCAATAGTTAGCCGTGAATCACACCTGCTTCACAGCACAGAGTACATTCGCTGTGGTCGCCAGCTCACCATCGACACTCGCCTTGCAGGCAAACTTCCAGATGCCGCGGCGCTCAGATACCACTTCGGACTCCAGCTGTAAACGGTCACCTGGGACCACCTGGCGCTTGAAACGCACGTCGTCAATACCGCCAAACAGATACAGGTATCCGTCCTCCGGCTTCTGGCCAAGGGTCTTGAAGCCGAGGATGCCGGACACCTGCGCCAATGCCTCGACAATCATAACACCGGGGAAAATAGGCACTTCGGGAAAATGCCCGTTGAATACCTCTTCATTCACGGAGATATTCTTATAGCCCTTGATGTACTTCCCCTCTTCCAGCTCAACCACGCGGTCCACCAGCAGAAACGGGTAGCGGTGTGGCAGGTATTGACGAATTTCGCGAACATCCATCATTCCAAAAACCCCCAGAAACCACTTCGGGGCGCAACACGCCCCGAACAGACAAACTTCATCAATTATCAACCGGCGTTGAAGCTGGTCAACTCCCATCCTCCAAGGGCTGCGCCTCAGTGGATGCCCCCGGCCCCAGTTGCTCGAGCCGCTGTTCAACTTCGCGCAGACGTCTCGCCATCTGATCCAGCTGCGTATACCGCACTGCATTCTTACGCCACTTGCGACTGTCGGAGAACGGTGTGCCGCTGGAGTAGGATCCAGCACTATCGATCGACTTGGTCACCAGTGTCATGGCGCTTATATGAACACCATCCGCCACGGTCACATGGCCGACGACCCCAGCACCACCTGCGATAGTGCAGTGCTTTCCGATTACCGCACTGCCCGCCATTGCAGCACAAGCAGCGATGGCTGAGTAGTCACCAATTTGTACATTGTGCGCGATTTGCACTTGATTGTCGATCTTCACCCCACGCCCAATGACAGTGTTGCCAAGTGCACCCCGGTCGATACAGGTACAAGCGCCCACTTCCACTTCATCACCAATTTCCACCGAGCCCAGCTGATGAATCTTGACCCAACGGCGCTGGTGGGGAGCAAAGCCAAAGCCGTCGGCTCCAATTACCGCCTGACTGTGAATGATGCAGTTCCGGCCAAGAATGCAGTCGTGGTAAAGCGTTACACTCCCGTGCAGACGGCTGCCATCACCAATCTCGCTGCCGGCGCCAATGACACAGTTTGGCCCTATGACAACATTAGCCCCCAAACGTGCGCGGGCTTCAATCACCGCACCCGGTCCGACACTGGCACTGGAATCCACTATCGCCTGCGGGTGGACCACCGCCGAGGGATGGACACCGGAATTGATCGGCGGCGCACAAACAAACAGCGCTGTGGCTTGTGCAAATGCATGGTAAGGATCGTCAACCACCAGCGCCGATACCGGGCATTCATCCACCCAGTCAGCTCGCAACAACACCGCCGCAGCGCGGGTGCCGGGGAGAAACCGCCGGTAACTGGCGCTGGCCAGGAAAGAGACCTCCGAGGGCCTCGCTTCCGGCAGAGTGTTGAGCCCGGATATTTCCTGTGCCGGGTCTGCTTCAGGCACGAGACGCAGGTCCGCACCAAGCTCCCGCGCCAGCCGGGACAGGGGCAGTTTTTGTATCATTTAAGCGGTGCGCCGACTATTACTTGTCGGCATTCATCCGCTCAACCACTGCCGCCGTCAGGTTAACTTGCGGGCCAGCATAGTAGGCGGAATTGGCATCCAACACCAGGTCCAGCATCTGCTCTTTGATGATGGCATTCAGCGCAGCCTGCGCTTTGGGAGCCATCTCCCGTTGAATCTCCTGGCCCACCTGCCCTTCCAAAGCCCGCAGTTTTTTCGCCACTGTATCAAAGTCCGAACGCTTGAAATTTACCTTGCGCTGGTATTCCGCCTTCTGCTCGTCGGACCAGGTCATGCCATTTTTTTGCATATCTTCAGCCAGCTTCTGAACCTCTGCACGAATCGACTCGGCATCGCTCTGCAATTTGGAATACTCGGAGCTGGTTTTCATGGCATTCACTTTCGACTTGGCCATTTCGGTGCTCATAATGGCAGCCTGTAAATTGAATACCGCCACCTTGCTCTGTGCCGCGGCCACCCCGGACAGCAAAATACCTGTCACCAGCACTGCGATAATTTTTACGGAATTAAGCACTTTCAGTTCTCCATAGTTGCTTTTCTTACAATTGTCGAGTCGCATTTCGCATTCAGCGTTAGAGCGCAAAAAGCGCATTGCCACGGCGGCCACACCCTCTTAAAAACTATTTCCCAGTGAGAATTGGAATACCTCCACCTCATCTTCCTCGTTCTTCTCCAGTGCCTTGGCCAGGCTGAAAGTCAGCGGACCAAACCCTGTAATCCAGGTCAGGCCGATGCCCGCGGAAACATTGATATGATTGAGGTCGACATCATAGCAATTGAGCTGCGTAGCACCGCAGCTGGTATCAAATACGTTGCCGGCATCGATAAAGAAGGCGGATTGCATAGAGCGTTGATCCTTGACGAACGGCAGTGGAAATATCACCTCGGCACTGCCCTCAATCAGGATGTTGCCGCCAAAGGGATCAGGATCCTGGAATTGGGAAGTCACCTCCAATTCCCCAGCATTGGCATTCTGCACATAGCAGTTGGTAACGAAGCCCTCGGCGTCCACCTCACACGGGTTAATCCTATACTGCTGGAAAGGTGTCGACCGTGGGCCCAACGAATTGCGCTCGAAACCGCGCACAGAACCAAAGCCACCGGCGTAGAAATTTTGAAAAAATGGCAATTCTGTGGTGGTGCCATAGCTGTCTGCATAACCCAGCCTGGTGCGCAGACGCAACGTCAGATCCCTGGTCAGGGGGCGGAAATACTGGCCGGTATAGATAAGCTTATAGTACTCCAGGTCGCCACCGGGCAAAGTAAACTCGAACGACATACGCTGGGAAGTGCCGCGCGTGGCGAGAATACCGCGGTTGAGGGTGGAGCGGGCATAGGAGCCGGTCACGGAAAGGGAATCGAATGTGTCGCCATTCAAATCGATAAAGCCATCCGGGCTCGTATTGAGCAGTGCCGGATCTAGAGGCTCGCTAAGATTCAGTGCCTCTCCCTCTTCCACCGCCTCTTCCAACTCGGCGTTGATGGTAGCGAGATCGGACGATAAAACCACACCGTCCAAACCTTCGATGGGCACCGGGCTATCCCGGATTTCCTTGACTGGAAAATCGCCGACACCCAGTTCCAGGTGACTGAAACCTAGATTCAGACCAATCCGGGAAATCTCCGAGATTGGGTAGCCAAAACTCAGGCTGGCACCATACCTTGTGCTGTTATAGTTGGTAACGCCAAGCTCGGAATAATCCTGCTCCTGATAATAAATAGAGAAACCGCGACTGACCCCGTCCGGGGTAAAATAGGGATCCGTATAGGAGAAATTCAACGCTGTCTGAAACCGCGAGGTATTGACCGCCACACCCACCGATTTGCCAGTGCCAAGCCAGTTGTTCTCCTGAATGTTGGCACCTAGCACCAGACCGCTGTTTTGGGCATAACCAACAGTACCGCCAATGCTGCCGGAGGGCTGTTCCTCCACCGTATACTCCACATCGATTTGATCGGAAGTTCCGGGTACTTCCGTGGTTTCGACCTGTACCTCCTTAAAGTAACCCAGGCGCTCCAGGCGGACCTTGGACTGTTCGATACGCGCTGACGACGCGGAGGAGGACTCCATCTGGCGCATTTCCCTGCGCAACACCTCGTCGGAGGTACGGGTATTGCCGCGAAAATTGATGCGCCGCACATAGGCGCGCTTGCCCGGGTCGATAAAGAAGGTCACCTTGACCGTCTTGTCTTCTTCGTTGGGTTCCGGGATACCGTTCACCTCGGCGAAGGTGTAACCCTCGTTGCCGAGGCGCTTGGTGATATAGTCGGATGTGGTAGTCATCAATACCTGGGAGAAGGTCTGTCCCTCCCGCACCAACAATAGGCGCTGGATTTCCTCTTCCGGGACCACCGGGTCCCCGGCCAGGTCGACCTCACTCACCGTATAGACATCGCCTTCGCTGACATTGACAGTGATAAACACACTGCGCTTGTCCGGGCTCAGTGAAACCTGGGTGGAGTCGATGCGGAACTCGAGATAGCCCCGGTCCAAGTAAAAGGACTCCAGCCGCTCCAGGTCGCCGGTGAGTTTCTCGCGGGAATACTTGTCGTCGCTGCGCAGCCAGGATAGCCACCCGGTAGTTTGCAGCTCGAAGATCTCGCCCAGTTCCTCGTCCGAGAAAGCCGTGTTACCGACGATATTAATATGCTTGATCGCGGCTACGGAGCCTTCGTCCACAACCACTTTGAGTTCGACCTGATTGCGCGGCAGCTCCTTCACCTCGGTGGTCACACTGGCTCCGTAGCGGCCCTGAGCGACATACTGACGCTCCAGCTCCTGGGCCAGCCCCTCCAGTGTGGCGCGTTTGAAAATCTGGCCTTCCGCGAGACCGTTTTCCTCCATCCCCTTGAGCAGATCCTCGGTCTTGATAGCCTTGTTGCCGGTAATCTCTATTTTTGAAATTGCCGGTCTTTCGCGCACCGTGACAACCAGGACGCCGTTTTCGCGGCCGATCTGAATATCCTGGAAATAGCCGGTGCGAAACAGGGCGCGGGTGGCACTCTGAATCTCCAGGCTTTCGATCTGGTCTCCCACGCGCACCGGCAGGGCGGCAAACACTGTGCCGGCAGACACCCGCTGCAGACCCTCGACACGGATGTCGTTGACCACAAACGATTGCGCCAAAGCACTGATGGGCAACGCCAGCCCCAGCGAGGCCGCTTTGAGAAAATCTTTCATCTAGTAAATCCGACTTTTTATTCGCAATTCCACTGACAGTCCAAACCAACCCGGCAGGGCCCTAGTTTCCATCACTATCTCTACAAACTGCGCGGTTTCAGGCTACCCGGAGGAGTATCGCGCTATACCTGCGGGGCCCGTCAAAGGCGCAATATATCGTTGTACAGGGCCAGCCCCATGATTCCGAGCACCAGCACCATCCCAACCTGCAGCCCGATCACCTGCACCCGCTCTGATACCGGCGAGCCTTTGATTGCCTCAATACAATAGTAAAGAAGGTGACCACCATCGAGGATGGGGATTGGCAGCAGGTTGATCACTCCCAGGCTGATGCTCAGTAATGCCAGCAGTGACAGGAACGACTGCCATCCGGCGTCGGCAGAAGTGCCCGCCACTTTAGCAATGGTGATTGGGCCGCTCAAGTTTCGGGTGGAGAGCTGCCCCAAAATCAGTTTCTTCAGGCTGCTGAGGGTAAACTGGGTCTTGTCCCAGGTTTCCTGCAACCCCTTGCTCAAGGCACCGAAAACACCATAGTGATAGGTGCGAATCCACTCCGGGGGCCATTCCTCTCCTCTCGGCAATACACCGATGCGGCCGATGGTGTCACCGTTGTCCAGCGTGACCGGCTCCGGCGTGACCGTCAATAACTGACGCTCACCGTGGCGATCCAGCGCCACCTGCAACGCCTGTCCAGGTCGCGCGCGCAAATACTTGGTCCAGTCACTCCAGTCGTCGAACGGCTCGCCATCGGTGGCCAAAATTTTATCCCCCGGGCGCAACCCCGCCAGTTCGGCCGGACTGTCAGCGGTGACTTCCGCAAGGGTCATGGTGATATCGGGAGTCCACAGCTGAACACCAATTTCCCCCAGCGGGTCGGCCACTTCCCGCCCCGCCAGCCAGCGCCGGATATCGGCAGCTGAGTGGTATTCCAGGTTGGAGTCCGCATAGCGCACGGTAAATTCAATCCTGCCAGTGTCCCCCAGGCGGTTGGCCAAACGCCAGTTCAGCGCCTGCCAGGTGGGTGTCGGCTTGCCGTCCACGGCGATAATCTCCTGGCCGGCTTCCAGTCCCGCGGCGGCGGCGACAGAGCCCGGCTGAACCCCCGCCACTATGGGAACCGGGCCCGCAGTACCACCCATGAATACAAACCAGAAGAGTACCGCGGCCAGCAGGAAGTTGGCCGCCGGACCCGCGGCGGCAATGGCCATCCGGGCCCATACACTCTTGCGGTTGAAGGCCTGTTCCAACTGGTCCTGAGGCACCGGCCCCTCCCGCTCGTCCAGCATCTTGACGTAGCCGCCGAGGGGGATCAGTGACAGGGCATATTCAGTGCCCCGACGGTCGTAGCGGGACAGCAACCGGCGCCCGAACCCCACCGAGAAGCGCAGCACCTTGACGCCGCACAGTCGCGCCACCAGAAAGTGTCCCAGCTCGTGAAAAGAGACCAGCACTCCGAAGGCCAGAAGCGCCCAGATTACTTTTTGCAAAACATCCATAATTTGGCCAGAAGCTCACTCAGTTGCAGATATGCGCCACCAGGGGTGCGTCGATATGCAATCATATGGGTCAAACGGCGCCAAGTACCTCCAGCGCCAACTCGCGCGCTCTGCAATCCGCTGTTTCGACTGCATCCAGCCCTGTCAGTTCAACGGCTTCTGCGCGCTCCAGGACCCGCTCTATCACCGCGGGGATGCCGGTAAACGCCAACTGGCCCCGCAGAAAGGCCTCCACCGCGACTTCATTGGCTGCATTCAAGCTGGTGGGAGCGCTGCCGCCGGCACTCATGGCGTCCCTCGCCAGCCCCAGGCAGGGGAAGCGTCCCATGTCCGGCGCCTCGAAATCCAGGCGTCCCAAAGCCACCAGGTCCATAGCCGCAACGCCGCTGTCTATGCGCTCCGGAAACGCCAGCCCGTGGGCGATCGGGGTCCGCATATCCGGGTTGCCCAATTGCGCCAGCACCGAACCATCGCGGTATTGCACCATAGAGTGCACGATACTCTGGGGGTGAACCACCACTTCGATTTGCTCCGGGCCGGCGCCAAACAACAGACAGGCCTCGATGAATTCCAGCCCTTTGTTCATCATGGTGGCAGAATCCACCGAAATCTTGCGCCCCATGGACCAGTTGGGATGGGCGCAGGCCTCATCGGGCGTGACCCGGTGCAGATCATCGTTCACCCTTGTCCGGAAGGGTCCCCCGGACGCGGTGAGCAGGATCTTCTCCACGCCGACGGATTCCAGGCTGCCGCAGGGCTGCGGCAGACACTGGAAAATCGCATTGTGCTCACTGTCGATGGGCAGCAGTTGCGCACCACTGGCATTCAGCGCGCGCATAAACACAGGGCCGGCCATCACCAGTGACTCTTTGTTGGCCAGCAGGACCTTTTTACCCGCTTCGACTGCTGCCAGTGTCGGCCGCAAACCGGCGGCACCGACAATGGCGGCCATCACTGTGTCCACCTCCGGATCTGCCGCCACCCGGCACAATCCCTCGACACCACAGAGGACCTGGGTGTCCAGTTCAGCACCGCGCAGTAACTGGCGCAGCTCCTCGGCGCCCTGCTCGGTGGCCGCGACGGCGAAGCGGGGTGCGTAGCGACGGCACTGTTGCGCCAGTTCGGCGATACGCTTGCCGGCGGTGAGGGCAAAGACGGAATAGCGCTGCGGATGGCGCGCCAGCACATCCAGCGTGCTGGTGCCGATGGAACCGGTGGAACCGAGTACCACCACTGACTGAACTACTGCGGGCTGCATGGCGCTTACTTACCTCGCGGGCCTCTCATTGCAAGGGTACAAGTGCACGATTCACAGGTATTTGGGCAGTTCCGCCGCCAGTGCCGCCAGGGTAAACACCGGCAGCGCCGCGGAAAGGCTGTCCAAACGATCCAGCACACCACCGTGTCCCGGCAGGATACCGCTGCTGTCCTTGATACCCCGATGGCGCTTCAACATGCTCTCCACCAGGTCCCCGATCACCGAAGCCAGTGCCGTCACCAGAATGCCGAAGCAAAACAGCAGTGTATTTTTAAGCGGCAGTTCCAGTAGCAGGGAAACCGCCAGCGCCAGTATCAGGCAGGTGGCCAGGCCGCCGGCGAAGCCCTCCCAGGATTTGCCCGGGCTCACCTCCCGCGCCAACTTGTGCCTGCCGAAGCGGCGCCCTACAAAATAGGCTCCCACATCGGCACACACCACCACTGCCACCACGAACAAGACCAGCCAGGCACCGTGGTCCTGGCCGCGCAAAATCACCACGGACAACCAGGCCGGAACCAGCACCACCAGGCCGATCAGGCCGCGCGCCCAGCGGTTGCCCCACAGCATGGCACTGGCGGGATAGCTCTGCACCCAGAGGAACGCCAGCGCCCACCAGCCGCAGGCAACAGCGAGGATCTGCCGCGCGCGATCGGTATCGGGATTGCCAAAATCAAATCCAAACACATGGCGGGCAGTCACCATAAGGGCGATGCCGAGAGCGGCGAGAAAGACCAGGCGCAGGGCGCGATTGAGATTGGACAGGTTGGCCCACTCCCACCCCCCCACCAGGATCACCGCCACGGTGACCACAGAAAACCACTGGATGGGCAGGAGGAACAGGGCCCCGAGAAACAAGAAAACCAACACCAGCGCAGTAATTATTCTTTGTTTTAGCACCGTTATACCCTTCGTTGTTTAAAGCTCTTGGTGTCGGGCATCCGCGCCAGCCTACTGTCGTCACCGCGGCCACCGAAGCGTCGCTCCCGCGCGCGGAAGGACTCGATGGCCGCATCCAGCTCGCGTTCGCCAAAGTCGGGCCACAACGCAGGTGTAAAGTAAAATTCGCTGTAAGCCGCCTGCCACAAGATAAAGTTACTGATACGCTGTTCGCCACTGGAACGAATCAGCAGATCCACGGGCGGGAGGTCCGCCAGTTGCAGATGCGCTGCCACAGCCTGCTCAGTGATGGAGTCCGGTGTGCGCTGTCCCGACGCCACCTCCGCGGCCAAAGCCCGCGCAGCCTGGGTCATATCCCACTGCCCCCCGTAGTCCGCCGCGATCACCAGGTTGCCCCGCTCGCCATCGCGGGTGATCCGCTCCGCCTCGGCAATAGCCTTCTGCAGGCGCCCTGAAAAACGGTCGCGCCGGCCAATGACCCGCAACCGCACTCCCTCCTCGCTCATGCGCAGGGCCTCTTTGCGCAGATAGGAGTGAAACAGCCCCATCAGCAACTCCACCTCCTGGGGTGGGCGCCGCCAGTTTTCGCTGGAAAAGGCGAACAGTGTCAGCGCCTCTACAGCGCGCTCCCTGCACGCGGACACCAGATCGCGTATGCGCTCGACACCCGCCTTGTGGCCCGCCGAGGGCGGCAATCCCCTCCGGGCGGCCCAGCGGCCATTGCCGTCCATAATAATGGCGATGTGGCGCGGACCGGGCGGCACAACCTCGCCGCAACCACTGCCCCCCATCAGATTTCCATCAGGTCTTTTTCTTTTGCCGCCAGCTTTAAGTCCACATCGGCAACGTATTTGTCGGTAATCTTCTGGATTTCGTCCGCAGCGCGGCGCTCATCGTCTTCCGAGATCTCTTTTTCTTTTTCCAGCGCCTTGATCTCAGCCAGCGCATCGCGGCGCACATTGCGTATGGAGACACGCGCTGTCTCCGCCTCGCCCTTGGCCTCGCGGATAAAACCCTTGCGGGTCTCTTCGGTCAACATTGGCATTGGAATGCGGATCACCGATCCCGCGGTACTCGGATTCAGTCCCAGGTCAGACTTCATGATCGCTTTTTCGATCTCCGGCACCAGGCCCTTTTCCCAGGGGGTCACGGACAGGGTGCGGGCGTCCTCCACCTTGATAGCGGCGACCTGGGACAGCGGCGTCTCGGAGCCGTAGTAGGAAATACGGATACTGTCGAGGAGGCTCGGGTGCGCGCGGCCAGTGCGGATTTTGTTGAAATTGCCGGCCAGCGCGTCCAGAGTCTTGTCCATGCGCCCTTTGGCGCTTTTTTTAATATCTTCGATCACTGTTTCACTTCCTCCTCGATTAGCGTGCCCTCTTCACCGCCCACCACGATATTGAGCAGTGCGCCCGCCTTGTTCATACGGAAAACCCGCACGGGCAGGTTGTTGTCGCGACACAGACAGATTGCGGTCAGATCCATAACCCCCAGCTTCTTGTCCAGCACCTGGTCGAAGGTCAGGCGGTCAAAGCGCTTCGCACTGGCATCCAGCACCGGATCGGCGGAGTAGACACCATCCACTTTGGTAGCCTTGAGCACCAGCTCCGCATCTATCTCAATCCCCCGCAGGCAGGCCGCGGAGTCGGTGGTAAAGAAGGGGTTGCCGGTTCCCGCCGCGAAAATCAGTACTTCGCCGCGCTCCAGGAAGCGGATGGCCGCGCGGCGGTCATAGTGATCGACTATGCCACTCATCTGAATAGAGGACATAACCCGCGACGAGATATCGGAGCGCTCCAGTGCGTCGCGCAGAGCCAGGGCATTCATCACCGTGGCCAGCATTCCCATATGGTCCCCGGTAACTCGGTCCAGGCCGGCCGCGTGTAAGGCGGCACCGCGAAACAGATTGCCGCCGCCCACGACCAGCCCGATCTGCACCCCGATACCCACCAGCTGCCCCAACTCCAGGGCCATCTTGTCCAGCACTTTGGGACTGATCCCGAAGCCCTGATCCCCCATCAGCTCTTCCCCGCTGAGCTTCAACAAAATTCGCTTGTACTTGCGGTCTTTGACTCCGGGCATCCTCTCGGTCCTCTCGTGGATCCTCGCGCGCCGTCGGGCGCTGCCGCCGACATTACAACAATTTCGCTCAATTACACAGAGGGGTGCCCCAACAAGACCCATCCGGGCCCGCCGAAAGCACCCCACCGCGGACAGCCGCCCTCGGGCGGCTGGGAGACATCAAGATGAAGACTTGACCTGTGCCGCCACCTCAGCGGCAAAGTCCACTTCCTCTTTCTCAATACCTTCACCCACCTCAAAGCGGATAAAAGCAGTCACGTCTGCGCCGTCACCTTTTACCAGCTTGCCCACAGTCACATCCGGGTTCTTGACAAAGGGCTGCTCAACCAGGCTGTTCTCCTTGAGAAACTTCTGTACGCGACCGCCGATCATCTTCTCGACAATCTCCGCCGGCTTGCCCGCCATATCCGGCTGCGCCTTGATGATCTCACGCTCTTTTTCCAGCTGGTCCGCCGGCATATCTTCCGGCTTGTTGACCTGAGGGTTCACGGCTGCCACATGCATGGCGACATCACGCGCCAGCTCAGTAGTACCACCGCTCAACGCCACCAGTACACCGATACGGTCGTTGGAGTGTACGTAAGCGCCGACCACCGGTGCTTCCACCAGCTGCACTCTGCGCACGCCGATATTCTCGCCGATCTTCTGCACCAGTGCCTCGCGAACTGTTTCCAGCTCACCCTCCATCAGTGCCGCCACATCCCGCTGGCGCTCGGCAAAGGCCTTTTCTGTCACCTTGTTCACAAACGCCCTGAAATTGTCATCGCGCGCTACAAAGTCAGTTTCGGAATTCACCTCAACCAGCACACCATAGCTGCCATCTTCGGCAACTTTTGTCGCCACAACACCGTCAGCGGCGGTGCGACCGGCTTTCTTAGCGGCCTTCAGGCCGGAAGCTTTGCGCAGGTCCTCGATCGCGCGCTCGATATCGCCATCGGCCTCGGTCAGCGCTTTCTTGCACTCCATCATCGGCAAGCCGGTGCGGTCTCGCAATTCTTTTACCATAGACGCAGTAATCGCCATGATTTCATCCTCGGGGTTCTGTCTCTGATATTCTGAATTTGAAAAAAAGGGGCCGGTCGCAGGGCCCCTTTTCGATGCGCGGTGCAAAGCCAGGCTCACACCACCCTGCCCCCGCGTTTACTCCGCGGCGGCCTCGTCATCACTCGCTTCTACATACTCGTCCTTTGCGCTGCTGCCACCGGCATCCGCGGCACCGGCCAAAACAGCGTCGGCAACGGCAGTGGTGTACAGCTTGATCGCACGGATCGCATCGTCATTGCCGGGGATCACATAGTCGACGCCAACGGGATCACTGTTGGTGTCCACCACACCGATTACCGGAATACCCAGCTTATTGGCTTCCTGAATGGCAATACGCTCGTGTTCCACGTCGATCACGAACAGTGCATCCGGCAGACCTGCCATATCTTTAATACCGCCGATGGAACGCTCCAGCTTATCCATGGTGCGAGTGCGCATCAGCGCCTCTTTCTTGGTCAGCTTGTCGAAGGTGCCATCCCGGGACTGGGCTTCCAGATCGCGGAAACGCTTGATGGATGCGCGGATGGTTTTGTAGTTGGTGAGCATGCCACCCAGCCAGCGGTTGCTGACGTAAGGCTGGCCACAGCGCTCTGCCTGTTCCTTGATGGATTTCTGCGCGGCGCGCTTGGTGCCCACAAAAAGAATCTTCTTCTTCTGCGCAGCCATACCCTTGATAACCCGCAGGGCTTCATTGAATGCCGGAACCGTGTGCTCAAGGTTGATGATGTGAATTTTGTTGCGGGCGCCGAAAATGTACTGATCCATCTTCGGGTTCCAATAGCGAGTCTGGTGGCCAAAGTGCACACCAGCCTGCAGCATATCGCGCATGCTGACCTGCGGCATAGTAAACCTCTATGTCTGCGGAAGGCCGCCTGCAAAGAGCAAAGTCGGCGGACGCTTCCCGGGTTATATCCTCCACACACCCCATGCACCAATCCCGTCGCGCTTTCGCGGGCGGAACACCCAGGTACATGTGCCGGTGTGTGTGTGACGTTCTTTGATCACCCCGGACCACCATGGCCCGGAGCGGCGCGCTTTATACCACATTCGGGACTGGGCGGAAAGCCCCGACTCGGCGGGGCCGCCCGCGCAGATGCCGCTGTCCGCCGAATCCGCTACAATAGCGCGCCCTGCGGGTCCTGCCCGCCTCGGCAAGTAACTTCAAATCAGCGGGAATTGGCATGAACTCAGCCATCAAGACACCGGAACAGATCGCCAAAATGCGTATCGCGGGCCATATGGCCGCAGAGGTGCTGGAAATGATAGGCGAGTATGTGGCTCCAGGCGTCTCTACGGAAGAGCTGGACCGGCGCTGCCACGACCATATAGTCGATGTACAGCAGGCCATCCCCGCCTGTCTCGGCTACCGGGGATTCCCCAAATCCATCTGCACCTCGGTAAACGAAGTGGTCTGTCACGGTATTCCATCGGACGGCAAAATCCTGAAAAGCGGCGATATCATCAATATCGATGTCACCGTGATCAAGGACGGCTGGTATGGCGACACCAGCAAGATGTATTTTGTGGGCGACCCGGCACCCCACGCCAGGCGACTGGTGAAAGTGACCCAGGAGTGCCTGTACAAGGCCATCCAGATAGTCCGCCCCGGCACCACGCTCGGCGACATTGGTCACGTGATCCAGCAACACGCTGAGAAGAACTACTACTCGGTAGTGCGCGATTTTTGCGGCCACGGTATCGGCGATGTCTTCCACGAGGACCCACAGATATTGCACTATGGCAAGCCGGGCACCGGAGATGTGCTGGAAGAGGGCATGACATTTACCATCGAGCCGATGATCAACGCCGGCAAAGCCGCGGTGCGGGTACTGGGCGACGGCTGGACCGCTATCACCAAAGACCGGCGCCTGTCCGCACAGTGGGAGCATACGATGGCGGTCACCAGTAACGGGGTGGAGGTATTGACCGCGCGGGGCGAAGAGCACTTCTAACCTGCGCGCCACCCAGATCCGCCACATGTGCCTTTGGCGGCAGCGGTTCCACCGGCGCCCATTCGCAGCCATCTGGTGACACGAGCACCCCCATGCAACTGAGCACAACCCCCTTCTTTGCGCGCCCGCTGTTCTTCTTCGACCAGGCCCGTTTTCGCCGCGACCTGGCCGAGGGCACCAGGCCCGCGCTGGAAATTTTCAAGGCCGCCGTGGGCGGAGCCAACCGGCAGATGGCGGAGCGCTTTCGCGAGGGTGAGGATGTGCGGACCCTGGTGTACGAGCGTGCACTCTTTATCGACTGTCTGCTGCACTATGCCTGGCACCAGTACAACTGGCCCGACAGTGTCAGCCTGCTGGCGGTGGGCGGCTATGGCCGCGGTGAGCTGCACCCCCACTCCGATATCGACCTGTTGATTCTCACCGACGGCAATAGCGACGCCGAAACCGTCGACAATATCGAACACCTCGTCGCCTTTTTGTGGGACCTGGGTCTGGACATAGGCCACTCGGTGCGCACCCTGGACGACTGTGTGGAGCTGGCGGCGCGAGAGATTACCGTCGCCACCAACCTGATGGAATGTCGTACCGTAGTGGGGAATGACGCCCTGGGCCGGAAACTGGCCGAGCGGATGACACCGGACAGGCTCTGGTCGGCGGAGAACTTCTTCAGCGCCAAGTCTGCCGAGCAGCGCGAGCGACATCGCCGCCAGCAGGGCGCTGAGTACAACCTGGAACCCAACATCAAAAAAGCGCCCGGCGGACTGCGCGATATCCAGACCATCGCCTGGGTGGCAAAACGCTACTTTCAGGTGCGCACCCTCCGGCAGCTGCAGGGCAAGGGTTTTTTTACCGAGGAGGAGTTCGCCATCCTGCTGTCCGGGGAGGACTTTCTCTGGCGCGTCCGCTACGGCCTGCACCTGCTCGCCGGGCGCGCCGAGGAGAGGCTGCTGTTTGACTATCAGCGGGAACTGGCGCGGCAGTTTGGCTATGTGGACAGCAGTTCACAGCTGGCCGTAGAGCAGTTCATGCACAACTACTACCGCGTCGTCCTGGCATTGCGCGAACTCAACGACGTGCTGCTGGAGTTTCTCGGCGAAGCGATACTGCAGCGGGGACGCCGCCAGACTGTCACCCCCATCAATGAACGCTTCCAGCTGCGGGAAAACACCATTGAAGTGACTCATACGGGAGTCTTTGCGGACACCCCCTCCGCACTGCTGGAGGTATTTGTACTGATGGCGGAACACCCGGACATCGAGGGTGTACGCGCCTCCACCATCCGCCTGATTCGCGAGCAGCGCCATCTGATCGACGACAGCTTCCGCCGGGACCCGCGCAATGCGGCCCTGTTCATGCAACTGCTGCGCTCCCCCCGCGGCCTGTCCACACAACTCAGTCGCATGACCCGCTACCAGGTGCTGGGCCGCTACCTGCCGGAGTTCGGCCAGGTCACGGGGCAAATGCAGCACGACCTCTTTCATATCTATACCGTGGACGCCCACACACTGCAGGTTGTGCGCAACATGCGCAGCTTCCGCGGTGCCGAAGCGCAGGACAAATTCCCCATTGCTGCCGATATCATGGGTCGCCTGCGCAGCCCGGAGCTGCTCTATATCGCCGGCCTCTACCACGATATCGCCAAGGGCCGGGGCGGCGACCACTCCAAATTGGGGGTGGCGGATGCAGACGCCTTCTGCCTCCGCCATGGTATCCCGGCGCGGGACCGCAGACTGGTTTGCTGGCTGGTGGAAAAACACCTGTTGATGAGCGCCGTGTCGCAAAAACAGGACATCAGCGATCCCGAAGTGGTACACAGCTTCGCCCGCGAAGTGGGGGACCGGGAACACCTGGATTACCTCTATGCCCTCACCGTGGCCGATATCACAGGCACCAACCCGGAATTGTGGAACAGCTGGCGCGCCAGCCTGATGCGCCAATTGTACGAAGCCACCCAGAGCGCCCTGCGCCGCGGCCTGGAAAACCCCATCGACCGCGAGGAAATCACTGAGGAAACCCGCGGCCAGGCCCTGGAGGTACTGCTGGCCCAGGGACTCAACGCCCAGTCGGTGGAAAAAATCTGGGGCCAGATGGGCGAGGATTACTTTGTGCGCGAAAGCGCCACCAGCATTGCCTGGCACACCGCCGCCATTCACCAGCTGCGACAGAACGGCGGCCCGGGCACAGACCGGGATACACTGGTATTGACGCGCAACTCGGGCCCCGCGGAACACGAGGGCGCCACGCAGATATTCGTATACACCCCGGACAGACCCAACGTATTCGCGGCGGTGGTTACCAGCCTCGACATGCTCAATCTCAATATCCAGGATGCGCGTCTGTACAGCTCCGCCGCCGGCTACACCCTGGACACCTTCTACGTCCTCGATGCGTCCGGTCAGCCGTTGTCGGGGGACCCCGGGCAAATTGGCGCCACTATCCGCAAAGAACTGTCCCTGGCCGAACATTACTCCAAGGTAATAAAGCGCCATACCCCGCGCCGCCTGAAAATGTTCAGCTTTGCCAGCCGCGCCTCACTGGCCACCGAACCCGGTGACCCTCACAGTACACTGGAAATCATCAGCGCCGACCGGCCCGGGCTGCTGGCGCGTATCGCGCGCATATTTATCGCTCACGACCTGCGCTTGCACAACGCCAAGATTTCCACCCTGGGAGAGAGAGTGGAGGATATCTTTCACATTACTGACGCCACCGGTGAACCCCTGCGGGACGAGGCCGGTAACCGCGCGCTGGAGCGGGCCATCTGCGACGAACTGGATGCCCACCAGGCCAGATCCCGGTCCCGTTGGCGGCCCGGTGATTGAGCCGGTTTCCGCTTGACCCGGCGCTGGCAGCCCGCTGTCCCGAACAGGGGGTGTTCGGGCCGCAAACCAAGCATGTAACCGCTTGATTTGCTCTGGAGGAATAATGAATCCAAATCTGCAACAGCTGCAACCCTACCCGTTTACCAGGCTGGCTGCACTGACATCGGGACTAACACCGGCGGACAAGCCCCACATAGGTCTATCCATCGGGGAACCCAAACATGAGCCGCCCCAGTCAGTGCGCCATGCGCTGGCGGACAACCTGGACAAGCTGGCCACCTATCCGGCCACCAAAGGCATAGACCTGCTGCGGCAGACCATCGCCGGCTGGCTGAGCCGGCGCTATCAACTCAAAGGGGTGGATGCCGACAGCCAGGTATTGCCGGTGAACGGTACCCGCGAAGCACTTTTTGCCTTTGCCCAAACGGTGATTGCTCCAGGCACAAGGGTGTTGATACCCAACCCGTTTTACCAGATTTACCAGGGCGCCGCCCTGCTCGCCGGCGGTGTCCCCCACTTCGTCAACTGCACCCCACAGACCGGGTTCAAGCCGGATTTCGACTCTGTTCCCGATCACGTCTGGCGCCAGTGCGGCCTGCTCTACCTGTGCACACCCGGCAATCCCACCGGCGCACTGCTGGAGAGCGAAGACCTGCGCCGGCTGATTCGCCTGGCGGACGACCATGACTTCGTAATCGCGGCGGATGAATGCTATTCCGAACTCTACTTCGACGAGGAAAACCCGCCCGCCGGGCTGCTGCAGGTCTGCGCCGAAATGGGCAGAGACGATTTCCGCCGCTGCGTCGTCTTCCATAGCCTTTCCAAACGGTCTAATCTACCCGGCTTGCGCTCGGGATTTGTCGCCGGCGACGCCCACCTGCTGGAGCGGTTTCTGCTCTATCGCACCTACCACGGCTGCGCCATGCCACTGCCCACCCAGCACGCCTCGGTGGCCGCTTGGAGGGACGAACAGCATGTGCGGCGAAACCGCGCCCTCTACTGCAAGAAATTCGCGGCAGTGCTGCGGATTCTGGGCGGCCTCCTGGATACAGCCCATCCCCAGGCCGGCTTTTATCTCTGGCCCAGAGTCGGTGCCGGTGAAACCTTCGCGCGCGAACTGTTTCTCCAACAAAACGTCACGGTTCTGCCCGGCCGCTACCTAGCGCGGGAAGTGGGAGGGACAAATCCCGGCGATGCCCATGTGCGCATAGCGCTGGTGGCGACCCTGGAGGAGTGCGAGGAAGCCGCATATCGCATCAGGGAATTTTGCAGTTAAACCGGAGTACCATGGAACAACCACGCAATCTACTCAAAGCGGAAAGGGTCGCTTTTATCCAGCGGCGGCTGGAGGAGCTCTACCCGGAAACCCCTGTCCCGCTCGACCACAGCGACCCCTATACCCTGCTGGTGGCAGTGCTGCTATCGGCACAGTGCACCGACGAGCGGGTCAATCAGGTGACGCCTGGGCTCTGGCAACTGGGGCGCACTCCGGAAGACATGGCCGGGGTTCCCGTAGACGAGATCCGCGCAGTCATCCGCCCCTGCGGCCTGTCTCCGCAAAAGTCCAAAGCCATCAGCCAGCTGTCGAAAATTCTCGTCAACGAGTATCACGGCAAGGTGCCGGAAAACATGGCGGCACTGGAAACGCTGCCGGGCGTCGGCCACAAAACCGCCAGCGTGGTCATGTCGCAGGCTTTTGGGCATCCGGCTTTTCCGGTGGACACCCACATTCACCGCCTGGCCCAGCGCTGGGGGCTGACTAGTGGCAAAAACGTCGCCCTGACCGAAAAGGATCTGAAACGGCTGTTTCCACAGGACAGGTGGAACAAACTCCACCTGCAGATCATTTTTTACGGCCGCGAGTATTGCACCGCCCGCGGCTGTGATGGCACCGTGTGTGAGATTTGCACCAGCTGCTACCCGGCACGAAAAAAACCCAAGTTAACCAGAAAGGCTTGATTTAATGGCAAGGATCACTGTCTACGGCATCAAAAACTGCGACACCGTTAAAAAGGCCCGCAAATGGCTGGAAACCAACGGTGTAAACTACCACTTCCACGACTTCCGTGAAGACGGCATGGAAGGGGTCCCACTGCAGCAATGGCTGGATAGCTTCGGGTGGGAGCAGGTACTCAACCGGCGCTCCACCAGCTGGCGCGCACTGAGCGGGGAGCAGCAGGCATCCATGGACAACGCCGCAGCCGCCTCCATTGCCCGCAAGACCCCAACACTGATCAAGCGCCCGGTCACTGTCAGCGCCGGCGGCGTTCAGTTTGGATTTCAAGCCAGTGCTTTTGCGGATTTATTAGGGCGACAATCCAGTCAGTGAGGGATCATCTATTGGATTGCAACAGTAGAGTAAGGAGCAGTCACCACATGAGCGAGATGTACGGAATCGGATTTGGCATAGGCACCTGCAACCGACGGGGTGAATGGCTGGAGGTCTATTACCCGGCCCCGCTGCTGGCTCCCTCCGCGGACGTCAGCAGTGCTGTCGCCACTGTGTTGAAAGTCGACGGCGGCAACCGGGCGATTGCCCTGGACCCCACCCACCTGCAACCCCTGGCGGAGGGACTGCAAGCCGCCGGCGCGGAGGAACAGGCGCAACTCCTGCGACAATTCTCAAGCAGCCAGTGCCCTTTGGTGGCGACACTCCTCTACACCGACGACGCACCGGCATCGGTGCCCGAGGCCTACCTGAAACTGCACCTGCTGTCCCACCGGCTGGTCAAACCACACCAGACCCGACTGGAGGGAATTTTTGCCACACTGCCCACGGTGGCCTGGACAAATCAGGGTGCCATCGACCTGGAGGAACTGCCGCAACGTCAGCTGGAGGCGAGGCTCCAGGGCGAAACCCTGAATGTGGCCTGCGTGGACAAGTTCCCCAAAATGACCGACTACGTGGTACCTCAGGGTGTGCGCATCGCACACACGGCACGGGTGCGCCTCGGTGCCTATCTCGGTGCCGGCACCACCATCATGCACGAGGGCTTCGTTAACTTTAATGCCGGTACCGAGGGACCGGGCATGGTAGAGGGCCGTATTTCCGCCGGAGTATTCGTGGGCGCCGGCTCCGACCTGGGTGGTGGATGCTCCACTATGGGCACCCTGTCCGGCGGCGGCAACATAGTAATTGCCGTCGGAGAGAACTGCCTGCTGGGCGCCAATTCCGGTATCGGAATCCCACTGGGCGACCGCTGCATAGTGGAGGCCGGGCTCTATATTACCGCCGGTACCAAAGTGGCGCTGCTGGACGATAGCGGCGAACTGGTGGAATACATCAAAGCCCGCGATCTGGCCGGTGCATCGGACCTGCTGTTCCGGCGCAACTCTACCAACGGCGCCGTGGAATGCCTGACCAACAAGAGTCGGGTAGCGCTGAACGAGGCACTGCACAGCAGCTAAACGGATGGCCCGACAACCCTATTCCGGGGCCCTGCGCCCATCAGCACATCACCCGGGCGGACAGCGGGTTCGCACCGGGGCCAGGAGGCCGCCCCCATGACCCCCACGCTGCAACTCGCCTGCGATCTGATCCGCCTGCCTTCCCTGACCCCGGACGACGCCGGCTGCATGCCCTTGATCGCAGAGCGCCTGGCGAGCATCGGCTTCGAGATCACCAGTCTGCGCCGCGGCGATACCGACAACCTCTGGGCAGTGCGTGGTGAAACCGGCCCGCTGTTCGCATTCGCCGGCCACACCGATGTCGTCCCCACAGGGCCGGCGGAGAGCTGGCAACACCCGCCCTTTGAACCGGTCATCGAGGATGGCCGCCTCTACGGGCGCGGTGCCGCCGATATGAAAGGCTCACTGGCGGCCATGGTTGTGGCCTGCGAGGAATTTGTGCAATCGCACCCGGACCACAGGGGCCGTATCGCTTTTCTACTCACCAGCGACGAGGAGGGGCCCGCCAAAGACGGCACCGTAAAAGTGGTGGAGTGGCTGCAGGAGCGGGGTGAGAAGATCGACTGGTGCCTGGTGGGGGAACCCTCCAGCAGCGAGCGGGTCGGCGACACCATCAAAAATGGCCGCCGGGGATCCCTGGGGCTGGAACTGACAGTGTTCGGGGTCCAGGGTCATGTAGCCTATCCACACCTGGCGGACAACCCCATACACCGGCTGGCCCCGGCCCTGGCAGAGCTGGCCGCCGAGCAGTGGGACCAGGGTAACGACTGCTTCCCCCCCACAAGCTTCCAGGTATCCAATATCAACGGCGGCACCGGCGCTACCAATGTCGTTCCCGGTGAGGTCCGGGTGATATGCAACTGGCGATTTTCCACCGAAACCAGCGCCCGGGAGCTGGAGCAGCGCGCCCGGACAATCCTCGACCGCCACGGGCTCAATTACGCCGCCGACTTCAACCTGTCCGGGCAGCCATTCCTCACTGCGGAGGGAGCCCTGGTGGCGGCGGCCCAGACTGCCATCAAATCCACTGCTGGAGAGGCCGCGCAACTGTCCACCGCCGGCGGCACCTCCGACGGACGATTCATTGCGCCGACCGGCGCCCAGGTGGTGGAACTCGGGCCGGTGAATGCAACCATCCACCAGGTGAACGAGCATGTCACCGCATCGGATCTGGACCAGCTCAAAGACATCTACCGGGGGATACTCGACGAACTGCTGGGTTGAGATACCATTCCGGACCTAAGTCGGCACTGGCCGTTTAGTGGAGGACTGCCGGACGGGATAGAGAAGAGGCGTAGGGGCGAGCGCCACAAACGCGGCAACTCAGTGCAGGCGTCCGTGCTCCCCGTGGGCACCCTGCTCCGCCTGCTCGAACCCGTGACAGAGGACAAAGTAATAAATGACCTGGGGCTGTCCCTGTACATCGGACAACAGATCGAAGTTGAACTCGCCGCGCTCACCCTGTGTGATGCTCACCGAAGACACATGCTCCGGCTCGACAAACATCTCCGCCACCGGCCGCTTGCCACGCATCACCTGCACCAGCAGAGTGCGTGGATCCTCCTGCGTCAGGCGCCAGTGATAATCTTCCGCATCATAGATCACCGAGTCGGAGGTGCCGGCACGCACAATGCAGTTCAGGTGTTCCACCAGCCAGGTCCAGAACTCAGTAAAAGCCAGAGAGTCTTTCATGGGGTTAGTCGTCCAGCTCTTTAATCGCGCCGGCGCCACCTTTCAAGCCAAACTCCTCGGCAATCTGGCGACACCAGCGATTCATTCGCTCGCCGGTCAGCTCCTCCTGCTGGTCCTCATCGATACCCAGACCGACAAATTTGCCCTCGCCTGGAATTTCCGCTTTGGATGCCTCGTATTCGTATCCCTCAGTGCACCAGTGGCCGACAACGGCAGCCCCATTGGCCGTGACCACATCGTGGAGCATACCCATCGCATCCAGAAAATAGTCACCGTAGCCGAACTGGTCACCCAGACCAAACAACGCGACTGTCTTGCCACTGAAGTCGATTTCCTGCAGATCCTGCCAGAAATCCTCCCAGTCCGACTGCAGCTGGCCAAAATCCCAGGTAGGGATACCGAAAATCAGCTGCTGGTAGCCCGCAATCTCCAGCTGAGTCACATCGGCAATATCGTACAGGTCCACCCGCTCTACCCCGAGACGGGCGCAAATCCGCAGTGCCACGCCTTCGGTGTTGCCGTCGTCACTGCCAAAAAACAGGCCGATATTACTCACAGTCACTCCTACGATTGGATCCTCCAAGACAGCCAGGCGCTTACGCATCATGGGGCCGGGACAGTGGATCGGGGCCGGGGAAAGGCGCAGTATTTTCCCAACAAAGAAGACCGACAGCAAGCCGGAAATCTACCCGTCCGCCGGCGCCGCCGATGCCGGGCCCCAGCGGACCGGGGACGACCCACCCCAGGGGCAAACGGACACTATAACAGCCGCTTTCCCGCGACCATAAATCTGGCAGCCATGACTGCCGGGGCGGTATAGGGACGCGGCAATCCCGCGCTACGGAAAAAGCCCCCGCGGGCGCGGGGGGGTCACAAGCACAGAAGCGGCCGGGCGATACTGACTTAAGAACCCGGCCAGTCGCACAGGAGTTTTAAATAAGTCGCCGGGTTGATGGTGTACAAGGATGTACCGCCACCGGGTGGAGACCAGCGCAACCCCTTGAAAAATGAGCGATCCGGCGAATTTGCCCAGCTTTTCAAGGACCACAATCCAGTGGATGGGGAATCACCTTTTGGATTGCCGGATTAGCAGTGTGAACGGGCCCTAACGCGGTTTTTGCAGACGATCCGCGCTGCGCTTTTGCCAGCGCTCTTGGCGCTCGCTGCGTATTTGCTGCAGCTTGGCTTTTTGCTCGTCGGTGAGAATCGCTTCAAACTGTTGCTGCATCAACTGCGTCTGCCGCATGCGCGCCACTTCCAGGCGACCCAGTTCAGCCCCGAGCTTGTCCAGGGTTTGTTGATCCGCACCTGAGCGGACCGATTCCCGCACCTGCCGGCGCAGGTCTCGTATCTCCCGCTTCTGGTCCCGGCGAATTTCCCGACCGGCGGCGCGATCGGTCTTGAGCTGCGCCCTCTGCCCCTCGGTGAGGTTCAATTGCTCGGCCATCCGTTCAAACTTCTGCCGGTAGATCCCTCGGTCACCGTCTTCGCCACCGTGGGCAAGAACCGCCGCAGGTGCGACCAGGGCACCCGCCAACAGGAAACTACCCAATTTCGATATTCGATTTTGCATTGGCTCTTCCTCTAATTAAGCTGTGGTCACAACCTAGATACTAGAGTTCCCATCGGTAAATGTGGGTCCAGGGGCAGTTAACAACTGTTAAGAACAGTAAAAGCCATCACCAGAAGCAATTTTACGCGCCATCGCATTGCATATAATGGGACAACATTTTCAGGAGCATGGCATGAACCGTATTCTACTGGTGGACGACGACACCGAACTGACCGACCTGCTGAGCGAATTCCTGGTGGGAGAGGGCTTCGAAGTGAGCGTCGCCAACGACGGCGGCAGTGGCTTGCGGCTGGCCCGGGACGAGAGTTTCGATGCATTGGTACTAGATGTGATGCTGCCGGTGCACAACGGTTTCGAGCTGCTGCGCATGCTGCGCGATGAAACCCGTGGGACCAGCCGCTCACTGCCAGTGCTGATGCTGACCGCCAAAGGGGATACCGTAGACCGTATTGTCGGCCTGGAAATGGGAGCCGACGACTACCTGCCCAAACCCTGCAATCCGCGCGAACTGGCCGCACGCCTGCGCGCCGTATTGCGCCGCGGACGCCCGGAGACACCCGCTGGCCACGAGGGCGACCAGCTGACCAGCGGCGACCTGCGCCTGCTGCCGGCTGAGCACCAGGGTTTCTGGGCCGGACAGCCCCTGCACCTGACCGGCGCCGAGTTTGCGGTACTCAAGGTTCTGACAGAGCAGGCGGGCAATGTGGTGAGCAAGGAAGTGCTGACCGAAACGGCCCTGGGACGCAAACTCATGCCCTACGACCGGTCTATCGATGTGCACGTCAGCAATATCCGCAAGAAACTGTCGGAACAGGGCGCCAGCCGGGATCTGATCATCAATATCCGCGGCGCCGGTTACAAACTCACCCGGAGTGCCGCCAGCTGATGCGGAGTCTGTTCTGGAAAACTTTTTTTGGTGCCTGGATCACCGCGGCGGTCATGGTGTTGACCACCATCTATGTCACCCACTTTCGCGGCTTTGGCGACCCCAGCCGGGAGGATCGCTGGGAGGGCGCGGCCCTGTTCCGCGAAGTGTCGCGAAACCTGCGCATGACCCGCCGCCACGGCACCGATTACTTCCGCCTGTGGCTGGACAACCAGCCCCGGGAAGTACAAAACCGTATCTACGCCATCAATCGCGCCGGTGACGAAATTTTGGGCCGGTCGCTGCCAAAGAATATGGCACCATTGTTCCAACGCCTCAATTACCGCAATCGGGAAGCCCAGGCGATGATCGACAACAAGCCCACGGTTGGGTTTTTTTACCCCCAGCGGGATGGTGGCAGCCTGCGGGTGGCCTTTACCGTTGGCAGCAGCAAAGAGGAATTGTTGTTCAGGTTCATATTGCGCAGTTTCTGGCAGATTATCGCCTTGTCCATGTTGGCTTCCGGTCTCGCCAGCTATTGGCTGGCGCGCTATTTGAGCCGACCGCTGGACCAGCTGCGCGCGGCCACCCGCCGGGTGGCCGCGGGAGAACTCGACTACCGTGTCGCCCCAAGCCTGCACAGCCGCAGTGCGGAGCTGACCGACCTGGCGCAGGATTTCGACTCCATGACTGCTCAGCTACAGGAATCCACCGCGGAGCAAAGACGCCTGATCAAGGATGTATCCCACGAACTGCGCTCCCCCCTGGCCAGGTTGCAGGTCGCCCTGGGTATAGCGCGACAGAAAGACTCAGGGCTGCTGAACCAGGAGCTGGATAAAATAGGCAAGGCCGCGGACTATCTGCAGGACATCATCGCCGATGTACTTTCGCTGCCCGTGGCCGGCAGCGACCAGCGGCCGATGGATGACGTCGTAGAACTGCGCAGCCTGATCCAGGCACTGGTGGAGGACCTGCAGGCGGAGGCGGGCAGCCGGCAGCTACACTTCCAGCTCCACCTGGCCGCGGAGGAAATACTCATCGCCACCCGCGGCAGCTCGCTCACAGCTGCTCTGGAAAACATTTTGCGCAACGCGATCAAGTACAGCCCCGAGGGCGGTCTGGTGTCCATTGTGCTCGACACCCTCGGCGAAAAGTGCCGGATACGGGTGATCGATTCCGGCGCCGGGGTCCCGGAAAAGGAACTGCAGGCGATTTTCAGGCCCTTCTACCGCACGGACGATGCGCGCACCCGGGAGAGTGGTGGTTTTGGACTGGGGCTGGCCATCACCCACCGGACTGTGCTGCAGCATGGCGGCAGTATTTCTGCCCGCAACGCGCCCAGCGGCGGCCTCTGTATTACCGTCGAACTGCCCCGTATCCGCGCGGACCTGGAGTAACCACCGGCGCCGCCAGGTGCAACTACCCCGGGGCCATTAAGTAAGTTATGGGATAAACAACAGATTGCCGGCAAAGTCTTAGCGGCAATCTGTTAAAGGCGACATCCGAACCGGCCTTAGCCCACTGTCAGCACACTATTCAACCGGGGAATTGGCCCGAGGGCCCGCGAGGGATTAAACTGCCACAGAGCACGGCTGCAGTACATGCCTGACCACAACCATCAAATGAATAACAAAAGGGCTTGGCTATGCGTTGGATACTCTACACACTCGGCTTTCTCATCCTACTGGTGTTCGCCGGTTTTCTGTTTCCGCGGCAAGTTACAGTGGAACGCAGCGTCTACATCGCCAAGCCGCCGCCTGTGGTATTCCCCTATGTGAACAACTTCCATAACTTCAACCGCTGGTCGCCCTGGTATCACCTGGACCCGGAGACCCAATACAGCTACGGGGGGGCAGCCGAAGGCGTCGGGGCATCCATGAGCTGGAGCAGCGATTCCGACGATGTTGGCAGTGGCAGCCAAACCATCACCGCCAGCGAGCCTTTTTCACTGGTGCGCACCAGCCTGGATTTCGACGGCCAGGGCACGGCAGTGGCGGAATTCCGCCTGCAGCCGCAGGGTAGCGGCACCAACATCACCTGGTCTTTCAGCAGCGACATGGGCGAAGGTCCGGTGGCCCGCTGGATGGGTGTAGTGGTGAAAAACATGGTGGGGGAATCCTACGGCCAGGGCTTGCAAAAACTGAAAGCGATCGCGGAATCGTCACCGGACCCGTCCAGCCCTCCGGCCGCCACCGCCGGCGGCGAATCGGACTCTGATACCAGCCCGGGCGCCAGTACCCAGTCCCCCGCGCAAAACAGCGCTCCTGTCGAGTCCGGTTCCGAACCTGCGGATTCCACGATGCTGGAAGAAGAGGCGGAAGAGCCCGTTGAGGAAAACAGGCACTGAGAGGTCGCGCGGGCTGCTGGCGCGGCCTTTTTCAACGGCCTGCTGTCCCGAACAGGGATGTTCGGGCCGCAAATCAAGCATGTAACTGCTTGATTTGTCGTGGAGGGTTTGCGGACATGCGCCGCAAACCCTGGTTGTGGAAAGCCAGGAAGGGCTTTTTCAACAACCTGCTAGTGCTTTGGCCGGCCCCCGCGCAGGCCGGCGGCCGGCGGCTTGCGCAGCTTGCGCCTCTGGCGCTGCAGATTGCTCTTTTCGTCCTGGGTCAGCGGGCGCTGACTTAATTTGGGCAAACCCGCAGTAACGCAGAGGTCGTCGATATCCCGGGGCTCCATTTCGATCCACTGGCCGACCCGTACCTGTGAGGGGATAAACACATTGCCGAAGCGCACTCTTTTCAGGCGGCTGACCCGCGCGCCCTGGCTCTCCCACAGGCGCCGTACTTCGCGGTTGCGCCCCTCCATCACAACACAGTAGAACCAGCGGTTGTTGCCCTCACCACCACTGTCCACAATATCCGTAAAGCGCGCCACGCCGTCGTCCAGCAGTACACCGGTCAGCAAACGCTGTTTCATTTCCTCATCCACCTGGCCCTGCACACGCACCAGATATTCCCGGTCGATCACGGACGAGGGGTGCATCAACTTGTTGGCCAGCTCACCGCTATTGGTGAACAGCAGCAGTCCGCTGGTATTGAAATCGAGGCGCCCTACGGATACCCACCTGCCACTGCGCAGGCGTGGCAGCCTGTCGTACACAGTGGGGCGGCCCTCCGGATCGTGACGGGAACAGATCTCGCCCACCGGCTTGTTGTACAGGATGACTCTACAGCGGTCTTCCCGCTCGACCGGCAGCTTGCGGCCATCGAGTTCAACCAGATCGCTTCCGGTAACCCGCTCGCCCAATTGCGCCACTGTGCCGTTTACACTGACCCTGCCAGCTTCAATGGCCCGCTCCATTTCACGGCGGGAGCCCAGGCCCGCGCGCGCCAGTACTTTTTGCAGTTTCTCGCCGGCAGGCGCCGCGTCTTCAGTCATCAAGTCAGCTATTCCGTTTCTTCGGTTTCACGCAGTTCCTGTTCCGCCGGTGGCAGCGCTTCTGCTTGGTCAACATGATCGCCCCCACTATCGAACAGGCTGCTGGCCGGCAGTACAGACAAACTCGGCTCCACCACCATGCCGCTCTCCGCCGGCGCAACCGCCAGTGGTTCAAACTCGGGGGCAATTGCCGGGAAAATGGTGCCGCCGCCGGTATCGCTGCCATTGGGGACCGGCTCGTCCTGCGGTGAGTGTCGCTCCGCTTCAGGCTCCGCGGCCGCCTCTACCTCAGCTACACCCGCGTCGTCGGCAAGGGACTGTCCATCGTCGACCGGCGGTGGATTCTCATCGGCGGACTCGGGGGTATCCTCGCCCTGCGCCAACGCTACGGGGGCCAGGGCCCCGCTGTCGTCGGCGGAACCCGGCGCACCGCTCAAATCCAGGGCCTGGTTGAGGCTGTCGATATCGCGAATCTCCGCCAATGTCGGCAGGTCGTCCAGAGTGCGCAGGTTAAAGTGGTCGAGAAATTCCCTGGTGGTCGCGTAGAGCGCTGGCTTGCCCGGCACATCCCGATGTCCCACCACCTTGATCCAACCCCGCTCCGCCAGGGTTTTCACAATGTGGGAACTCACCGCCACACCGCGAATCTCTTCGATATCGCCGCGGGTGATTGGCTGCCGGTAGGCGATGATAGCCAGTGTCTCCAGTACCGCCCGGGAGTATTTTTGCGGCTTCTCTTCCCACAACCGGTTCACCCAGGGCGCCAGATCCTGGGGCACCTGAAAGCGCCAGCCGCTGGCCACCTGGCGCAGCTCGAAACCCCGCTCGGCACAACTGTCGGCAATTTCCCGCAAAGTCGCCTGCAACTGGGCCTTTTCCGGCCGCTCGCCCTCTTCGATCAACGACAGCAACTTGTCCTCGCTAAGTGACTGGCCCGAAGCCAGCAGAGCACCCTCGACGACGCGGCGCAACAATTCTGGGGCAATTGTCATGTCTTTACTCTAAACACTATATTTACCACTATTAACCCGGCAACTCGTTGAATTGCCCGGTCAGGGCTTTCGCTCAGCGCAATTCGCGGCAAAACTATCGACTTCGCATCGGCGCTCAGGAAATCTCCGCCCCTACCGCCACCGCTGGGTCCAGTCCGTCCTCAAGTGCGGCATCCTGGAATTGAGGCTCAGCTTCCTCCGGCTCCTGGCCGGCGGCGCGCACATGTATGGGCCCGAACGCCTGATTCTGTACCAGTTCCACCAGCGACTCTTTCACCAGCTCCATCACCGCGAGAAACGTCACCACCACACCGAGGCGCCCTTCCCCCACAGTGAACAGGCTGACAAAAGGCACGAACTGGCGGTGGCGGATACGATCCAACACCTGGGTCATGCGCTCGCGGGTGGACAGCTTTTCCCGCTGCACCTGGTGGCTTTCGAACATATCTGCGCGGCGCAAAACATCGGCCAGGGCCACCAGCACCTCGCGCATGGAAACCTCCGGGTCCGGGCGGGTGGCATTGCGATCAGGGCCTTTGATCACCAGCTGGTGGGTATCGCGCCCCATGCGCGGAATCTCATCCAGGTCCTCCGCGGCGGCTTTAAAGCGTTCGTATTCCTGCAGGCGGCGGATCAGGGCTGCACGGGGGTCTTCGCCCTCTTCCTCCTCGGCCTCCGGCGGTCGCGGCAACAGCATGCGGGATTTGATTTCCGCCAGCATGGCGGCCATCACCAGATACTCGGCCGCCAACTCAAAGCGAATGGCCGTCATCATCTCCACATACGCCATGTACTGACGGGTAATGTCGGCGACGTTGATCTCAAGAATATCCAGGTTCTGGCGGCGGATCAGATACAGCAGCAGATCCAGTGGCCCCTCAAAGGCCTCCAGAATCACCTCCAGTGCATCCGGGGGAATATAGAGATCCGCAGGCAGCTCGGTAAAAGCCTGGCCCCGCACCAATGCAAACGGCATTTCGCCCTGGCGGGGTGATTCCGTATCGGCAGTGACCGCCGGCTCCGGGACAGCATCGGCCTCCAGCGAGTCCCCGGCACCCGCTGGCACCCCGTTCGGCTCACCCACCTCGGCTATCAATTGTTCGTTGGACACACGGCCCCGCCTTCACAAAACACAAACGATCAATTATACATGGTACCGGCGCTGTCAGCTGGCAATTTCACCTATTTCGCCACAACCGTGGCGGATCAGCTGGGGCTCCTCGCCGGTGAGGTCCACCACGGTGGTCGCTTCCAGACCACAGAAGCCGCCGTCGATCACCAGCTCCACCTGGTGTTCCAGACTGGTGCGGATATCGAAAGGGTCGGTCAGCGGTTGGACATCCCCCGGCATAATCAGGCTGCAACTCATCAGAGGCTCGCCCAACCCCTCCAACAGCGCCTGGGCGATGGCATTGTCCGGCACACGCAGGCCGATGGTTTTGCGCTTTGGGTGCATCAGGCGGCGCGGGACCTCTGCGGTGGCGGGCATAATGAAGGTGAAAGGTCCCGGAGTGTGGTTTTTCAGCAGGCGAAACATCTGATTGTCCACCTTGGCATAAGTGGCCAACTCGGAAAGATCGCGACACATCAGGGTAAAATTGTGCTGCTTGTCCAGCTGGCGCAGCGCGCGGATACGCTCCAGCGCCAGCTTGTCCCCGAGCCGGCAACCCACCGCGTAGGCGGAATCGGTGGGGAACACGATTACCCCTCCGGAGGCGATGATATCCACCGCCTGGGCAATCAGCCTCCCCTGCGGGTTGTCCGGATGAATCTGAAAAAACTGCGCCACATTTACCCCCTTGCGTCAACACTTCCCGCCGGGCCGGCAGGCACCTCAGGTGTCGACTGGCCGGCCCCGTTCCAATGGGTTAGTGTGCCACAGATTCCACACCGGCTCGACGTCCTCCGGCAGGCGAACGCACCCCAACTCGCGCCAGCTCTGGCCCGGCTGATGGAAATCACTGCCGACTGAACACAGCAGTGGTTCCGCGTGGGTTTCCCTCGCCACCGAGGCCAGCAGCTGGCGCAGATCCCGGGTCTGGGTGGGGTTCTGACGACCGCACATCAGTTCTACCGCCGCGCCGCCAGCGCGATGGAAATCTATCAGTAGTTGGCGCAACTGTGTCCGCGTGAAGCCGTACTTGAGGGGGTGGGCCAATACTGCGGTTCCACCGGCGGCCTCGATACTGGCGATCGTCTCTGCCAGCTGCGGCCACTCCACGGCCACATCGCCCGCCTTGCCCGCACCCAGGTAGCGCCGGAATGCCCGCGCCACATCCTGCACATGGCCGGCCTCTACCAACCAGCGGGCAAAATGCGGCCGCCCCAATACGCCACTCTGCCCGGCGAAGCTGCGCGCGCCCGCCAAAGCACCCGCAAATCCGCGCTGTGCCAGTCGCGCCGCGATTCGTTCAGCACGCTTGCGGCGCAACAGGTCCCGCTCTCCAACCGCCGCCTCCAGTACCGCGGATTCAGCGTCGATATTCAGCCCCACCACATGTACCTGCCGCCTGCCCCAGCGGGTGGAAAACTCGATCCCCGGCACTATGGTCACGCCCTCACGTTGGCCCGCCCGACGCGCGGCAGCGACTCCGGACACAGTGTCGTGATCGGTCAGGGCCAATATGGTCACGCCCTGGCAACGGGCTCTCGACACCAGCTCCTCAGGACTTAAAATACCGTCTGAGGCAGTGCTGTGACAGTGCAGATCAGGCAGATCTGAAGCGGTGACTTCCATTGGGATATTTGTCTCCAGCTGCACTCAAAATGGCGGAAAATCACCGCCGGAACGATTAATACCCATCGCTGTCATACCGGCGAACGGCTTAAATTCAGGAACAGGCGCCACTACACCAGTGGGCCGGCGAGGTCCGGGAAAGCCGCTGGTAGAGGTAGCGACTGTGGAGTCGGGCGGACAATTCCCGGTTTTTCGCCAGGAGCACACTGATTTTCTTCGCGGCCATATATTACCGGAATAGAGCATGACCGAAACCGATCAGACCATATCCACCACCGAGCGGCCGAAAAAAGAAAGCCTGCTGGCAAATCTGCTGCTGAACATCGTGATCCCCACGGTCATCCTGACCAAACTGTCCGGTGACCAGTGGCTGGGTACCAAGTTGGCAATAGTGGTCGCACTGGCTTTTCCCCTCATCTACGGCGGGCGCGACCTGCTGCAATCGGGCCGGGTCAACTTTTTTTCCGCACTGGGTATCATCAGTATTACCCTGACCGGTGGTATGAGTCTGCTGGAACTGGATGCGAAGTACATCGCCATTAAGGAAGCCGCCATCCCCGGTTTGCTCGGCGCCGCCACTGTAGTCTCGCTCTATACGCGCTGGCCGCTGGTGAAAACCCTGCTGTACAACGACCGCATTCTAAACACCGCAAAAATAGCCCAGGCACTGGCCCAAAAGGGCAATGAAGGCCTCTTCGAACGGACTCTCGCTCTCGCTTCGTGGATGGTGGCCAGCTCTTTTTTCCTGTCCTCCACACTGAACTATATCCTGGCCAAGGTGCTGTTGCAGAGCCCCCCCGGAACCGAGGCATTCAACGAGGAGCTGGGTAAAATGACCGCGCTGAGTTTTCCCGTAATCGCTCTACCGGCGACACTAATTCTCATGCTGACCCTATTCTTCCTGTTTCGCCGCATCGGCAAGCTGACCGGCCTCAAGCTGGAGGAAGTGGTGGTGGCACAGTAGATGCGCGCAAGCCGGGTACAATTTCGATTATAAGGGCACAGTTTCCATGTGGTACGCCATTATCAGCGAAGACGTGAACGACAGCCTGGCGCTGCGCCAGGGCGCGCGCGCGGAGCATATTGCGCGCCTGCAACGCCTCAAGGATGAAGGCCGCCTGTTGCTGGCCGGCCCCCATCCCGCCATAGACAGTGAAGATCCCGGTGCTGCCGGCTTCAGCGGCAGTCTGGTGGTGGCGGAGTTCCCGTCGCTGGAGGAAGCCCAGGACTGGGCTGACCGGGACCCCTATGTTGCTGCCAATGTCTACGCCAACGTAACCGTTAAACCTTTTAAACCGGTTCTGCCCTGAATAAATATCTCAATTAACCGATAATAAGTTGTATCAGAAAGATGAAACGATTGACTGGCCTCACCGCGGCGATTCTGGTCGCACTCAGCACAGCCACCTCCGCCCAGAGCGGCTCAACCCGCTTTATTACAGACCAGCTGCATGTACCCATGCGCTCCGGTAAGGGCGGCGAATTCCGTATCCTTCACCGCGGCCTGCCAAGCGGCACCAGGTTGACCCTTCTGGAGGACGACCCGGAGGACGGCTGGTCCCGGGTTCGCACTCCCGCTGGACAGGAGGGCTGGGTGCGCCGCCAGTATCTTGTGTCGGAGCCGGTGGCCGAAATCAAACTGCAACAGGTGGAAGCCAGCCTGAGGCGCTTCGAACAAATGGAGGGCAATCTGGGTGGTGAAGTGCGCCGCCTGGAGACCGAGAACCGGGAGTTGAGCACTGCCCTCAGCGCGGAACAGACAAAGTCAGCCCAGCTGGCCGGAGAACTCAAAGACCTGAAGACACTGTCCGCAGATGCGGTGTCACTGAATCAGCGCCACCAGAAGCTGCTGCAACAGTACGAACTGGTGCAGCAGAAGCAGTCCATGGCAGAGGCGGAAATTCAGCGACTGTCCGACAGCGACTCCCACAAGCGCTTTATGTATGGCGCCGCGGCGGTGCTGCTGGGTGCTGTTCTGGCAATGATAGCCCCGCATTTGCGCCCCCGCCGGCGCCGCTCGGAGTGGGCCAACTGATCCAAACACAATTCTCGGGCCGCTGCGCGGCCTGACACGGTATGAGGGATAACCGATGATCGCGCGAATAGTGATTTTTTTGTTGGGAACAATTACCGGATTGTCGGCGGTGGCCGACAATCCGCAGGTGGAATTGAAAACCGATCTGGGCACCATACAGATTGAACTCTATCCAGCTCAGGCACCGGCCACCGTAGAGAACTTCCTGGGCTATGTAGACAAGGGCTTCTACGACGGCGTTATTTTTCACCGGGTGATTCCGGATTTCATGGCCCAAACCGGCGGCCTGACATTTGATTTCCAGCAAAAGGAAACCCGCGACCCGGTCACCAATGAATCCGACAATGGCCTTAAGAATTTTCGCGGCACCCTGGCCATGGCGCGCCACAACAATCCCGACAGCGCCACCTCACAGTTTTTCATCAACCTCAAACACAATGCCCACCTGGATGCGCAGGGAAGTAACACCGGCTACACAGTATTCGGCCGGGTTGTGGAGGGCATGGCGGTAGTGGACAAAATCGTCGCGCAGCCCCGCGGACTCTACCGCGCCTTTCCCAATGCACCCAATATACCGGTACGCATTCTCTCTGCACGACGCAAGGCCGCGGCGGCCACTGTCGCAACCGATGATCCGCAAGGGGGCTAAACAGTGATCGCGCTCAGCGTCAATCTCAACAAAATCGCCCTGATTCGCAATTCCCGCCCGGGCAACTTCCCGGATCTGGTGGCCCACGGCCGCCAGTGTCTCGACGCCGGCGCCCAGGGACTGACCGTGCACCCGCGCCCGGACCAGCGCCATGTCCGGCCCCAGGATGCGCGCGACCTGGCCGCGCTCTGCGCAGGATTTAGCGGAGTCGAGTTCAATGTGGAAGGCAACCCCTTCGCAGAACCCATGGGGGACTATCCGGGGCTGCTGGCGCTGGTAATGGAAGCGCGTCCACACCAGTGCACCCTGGTGCCCGACAGCAACGATCAGCTGACGTCCGATCACGGTTTTGATCTCACCCGGGACGGCGACCGCCTGGAGCCAGTGATAAGTGCACTGAAAGCGGCCAATATCCGCGTCAGCCTGTTTATGGATCCGGATCTGGAGCAGATATCCCTGGCGCGGGAACTGGGTGCCGACCGTATCGAATTGTACACCGGGCCCTACGCCTGGGCCGCAGCGCAGCAGAGCCCGGATCTCGAGCGGATTTTTGCCGCCCACTGCGCCGCCGCGGAACACGCCCTGCAACTGGGCCTGGGAGTGAATGCCGGCCACGATCTGAATCTGCTCAACCTGCCCCGCTATCGCAGCCTCCCCGGCCTGCAGGAAGTTTCCATCGGCCACGCCCTCACCGTGGACGCTCTGAATATGGGGCTGGAAAACGCAGTCTACGCCTACCTGCGCTGTCTCTCGGGCGACTGATGCCGAGCCTCAACATCATCGGCGCCGGCAGGCTGGGCAGAACGCTGGGCTGTGTGTGGCACAGAAACGGCTTCTTCAGAGTTGGCTCGGTGTGCAACCGCAACCCGGCCAGCGCCGCCGCGGCCTGCGAGTTTATCGGCGCCGGCGCGCCGGCGGAGTCCATCGGCGCTATGCCGGACGCCGACTGCTGGCTGATCGCCACCCCCGACGGCGAACTGGCCGCGGCGGCCGCCCGGTTGGGCGAGCGGGTGCGCCGGAGTTCCGCGCCTAGCGTTGTTTTCCATTGCAGCGGCGCCCTCAGCTCAACCCTCCTGGCTCCCTGTGATCCCGAGCAGGTTGCCAGTGCCCATCCGGTACACAGCTTCGCCGACCCGGCACACTCGGTGGAAACACTGGCCGGTACCAGCGTCGCCATCGAGGGCGGCGCGACCGCCCTGGCACTGTTGCGCCGCGCCTTTGCGGCAATCGGTTGCGAGACCCTGGACCTGGCGGTGGAAAACAAATCCCTCTACCACGCCGGCTCGGTGTTCGCCTGCAACTACCTGTCGGTGCTGATGGATATCAGCCTGTTGTCCTTCGCCGCCGCCGGCATCCCGCGCGCAGAGGCCCTGAAACTGCTCAAACCGATTGTGGAGCAGACGGCACAAAACAATATGCGGCTGGGGCCGGAAGCCTCCCTGACTGGACCAGTCGTCCGCGGCGATGTGGAAACTGTCAGTACGCAGCTCCGGGCCCTGGAAAAGGTGGACACCACCCTGGCGGAACACTATCGCCGGCTGGGCCTGGCCTGTGTGGGACTGGCCCGACGCTCGGGGCTGCCAGAGGGTGACGCAGAGCGCATGGTAAAAGTTTTCAGCGAAGCACAGCTGTGAAAGATTCCCCAGAGTATCTGCAAAAACGCGCCTTCTTCGATAGCCTGCTGACCATTTACGGCCGTAAACCTGTGCTGGAAGCGCTGGAAGATCCCACCCTGCCGGTGCATAAACTGCACCTGGCAGAGAGCAACCGCAGCGATCAGATAGTGGCGCGGATAGAGCAACTGGCCCAGCAGCGGCAGATAGAGGTCGCCTACCACGACCGCAAACAACTGGCACGCATCTCCAAAAACGGCCGCCAGGACCAGGGGGTGGCACTGGATCTCGCCCTGCCCAGCTATGGCTCTGTGGATACATTTATCGACACCCAGCTGAAGACTTGCACCCAACCCTGCGAATTGCTGGCACTGGATGGTATTACCAATCCGCAAAACCTCGGCATGATTATTCGCTCCGCCTGCGCCGGCGGCATGGACGGCATCATCCTGCCCCGCAAAGGTGGCGCACAGATAGACCCATTGGTTATCAAGGCAAGTGCCGGCACCCTGTTCAGGACTCGCCTGTTGCGTTGTGACGAACTGGCTCCAGCCCTGCAACAGTTCCGCCGCGCAGGTGCGCGTATCTGTGGACTCTCGTCCCATGCCGGGGACACACTGGCAGCTTTCCGCACCGATGCGGTGACAATTTTCGTGGTCGGCAATGAGACCCGCGGGGTCAGTGCATCGGTGGAACAATGTTGTTCCGACTGGGTACGGATTCCCATGCACAACAATGTGGAAAGTCTCAACGTTGCGGTCACCGCCGCACTGATCAGTTTTCGCCAGCGCGGCTGACTGTTTTCATCCCTCCCACCAGGTGGACCACAACCGCTTCTTCAGGGGTGGTTTTTGCCACACCAAAGGTGCCCCAAAAGGCCCGCATAAAAAGCTGTCCACTGTTTCAATTACCTTTAGACGTCAGTTTTATCCCGTCCGACAAAAAATTGATTGTCAAGACAGGATACCGCCGCCACCAGTCCACAGAAACTGTGGATAGCTTTGTGGGCAAATTACCCGAATTCCTGCCCAGAGCCCGTGATACCTTTGTAACCGTTTTGTGAAGAAAATTTAATCAAACCAATAAACCGATTAAAATCAATGAGTTAACAGGCACAATAAAAGGCTGATTGCAAGAACAAGAGCTAACTGCAGCCTCAGGTGCGACAAGTCAATCGCTGTGGAAAGGATTTGACTGGTGAGTGGGGAGGAACCGGCGGCGACTGCAGGTCAGAGTATCCCGCAACCACCGTTTAGCCCCGCTCAAATATCAACATGGGCTTTAACCCATCGCCGTAAAAAGAAGAATGAAAGGCTGATTTTCAACTCTAGCGTCACCACTATCGCCAGAGCCGCTAGCTCATTAATTTTGCAGATGAAGTGTCAATTTTTTCAGCGGTGGTGCCTTGAGCACCATCATCGGCCCGCACAGAGACAAGCGGATCGACCCTTCTAACACCATATTCCCGTAGATAAAACTGGTTGCTCAATGGGTTACAGGGCTACAAGGCTCATACAGGCACCGACCATGAGCGCTGCGCCGGCCGCCCATAGTGAACCGCTAAAGTCATGACTCGCCTGGTAGAGGTTATTGGCCACCAGAGGACCGAGAATCTGGCCAATGCTGTAAATAACGGTCACGGTAGCCAGCAGGTTGCCACGAACCTGACTCGCAATCCGTTGAGCTGCTGGCATTACAATGGTGACCGTGCCCAGGAAGGTACCGCCGACCAGTAGAGCGCTGGTCAGATAACCGGCGCCGTTGGGGAGAAAAACAGGCAGTACCACACCGAAAGCCTGGACAACAAGGTTCAACGCCAGCGACTTTTTCGTGCCGAGCTGCAGACGTGCCCAATGCCAAAGGAAGCACGAAGGAGCTGCACCCAGCCCAAAGACTGCCCAAACATGGGCCGGGTCCACATCCGGAAGCGCAGTCTTCACCAGCAGTGGCAGGTAGGTCGCAGTGATGATGTAGCCAAAGCCAGCCAGGCCATAAATCATCACCAGAGGCAATTGCCTGACGCTGTCATCCCCGCCCGGTGTGACCGTCACCTGAGCGAAATCCTCTTCGCCGCCCGCTTTCAATACCGGTGCCGCCAGCAGCCCCAGCACGAAACTGCTGATACCGAGCATCAGCCAGAGCCCCTGGCTGTCAGACCCCAGCTGCGCCGCAAGGACAACAAACTCAGCAGACAGGGCAATTCCAAATCCCACTCCGGCGTACAGCAGGGGAGCACCGTGCAGGTGCTTGCGATGCTCAAGCAACCACAGCGAAGCGGCGACCATGGCAACCGCACTGAAAACACCGGCGATACCTCGCACCGCGACAATCGCCCAGGTCGCCTTGAGAAGGGCCAGAACTGCCAGGCATAGGGCGGTGCCGGCTGTCGCCCATAGACAGACACGGTGGGCACTTGCCGGCTTGGCCTTGATAGCCAGTAGCGCCCCAATGAGATACCCCCCATAGTTCGCGGAAGCGGTGAGACTGCCACCGCTCAAACTGAGCACGCCGTCCTGAACCATATGTGGATAGAGCGCCGTATAGGCGAAACGACCAAACCCTATGCCAACGGCCATGACAAGCGCCGCGCCGATGGCGGGGCCCACACCAGCAGTGGGAAACTTCATGACTGTTCCCCCATGAACAACTGGACAAACTTCTGAAACGCCGGAATCCCGTAGCCGCTGCGCCATATGAGATGGATATTTATGGAGCCCAGATCCAACGACGCCAGGTCAGCCGGAACATTGCTCAGTTCCAGCACACTGCGCGGCAACAGAGTGACACAGGAACCAGCCGCAACAGCAGCAACCATCGCGTGGTAGGAACCCAACTCCTGAATCCTCCACTCACCTCCGGCCACTATTCCAAGCCGGTCCTCTGCGATGGTTCTGTAGGTGCAGCCCAATCTGAATGCTGCCAGGGATCGAGTAACCACCTGCTCGGGAGTCGTTGCCGCCACGTCAGTAGCTGGCAGTAGCAACAGGAGTTCTTCCTGCCAGACCGGGAAGCCCTGCAAGTCCATCTCGGCCAGGCCCGGCTCCCCCTTGATCGCTGGGGGCAGCGCAACGAATGCACAGTCCAGCTTCCCGTTGCGCACCTGCTCTACAAGCTGTGCTGACGGGCCTGTACTGACCTCCAGTCTGGTTGCCTGATTGGCCCGGTTGAAGGACGCCAGCGGCGCCGCGATCCGGCTTGCCGCCGTGGACTCCATGCTACCGATGCGCAGTGTTCCTCCACTGCTACCTCCACCGACGACATGTCGGGCCTCATCCGCCAGCGCGAGCAAGCGTTGCGCATACTCCAGGAAGCGCTGCCCCGCGGTGGATAGCCTGATGCGCTTACCGGAGCGAATGAAGAGATCCGCTCCCAGCTCCGCCTCCAGGTGCTGTATACGCGTGGTTACATTGGAGGGCACTCGCCCAAGCCTGGATGCTGCCCGCGTAACACTCAGTTCGACGGCAACCACATCGAATATCTTCAGGGTTTCCAGATCCACATCATTCACTTTTTGATAATAAGTGTTGCAGTATATACTCAAAATATGAATGATTGATATCCATTATTCTTCACTAGGGCCTGTTGACACTAACGGAGTTGGCCTTAGATGCCTCGATCCCCCGGTGGAGTTTTTTGACGATGAGCAATTCAACCCCACTCCCAGCTCGACTGCTTATTCATCCCATTATTCAGGCACTGATGGCCGGTGTCGCAACGCCCGCACTGGCCGCTGCGGTGTCGAATGCAGGAGGTTTGGGCTCGCTGGGCATTGGCGCGAGCAGCCTGCCCGAGGCCAGGCAGATGATCGAACAGACGCGCGCACTGACGGCACGCCCCTTCAACGTCAACGTCCTCTGCCACCAACCCGCCCTGCGGGATGCAAAGCGGGAAACAGCCTGGCTCGAGCACCTGAAGCCGCTGTTCCTCGAGTGCGGCGTCGACTTGCCGGCTTCGCTGGACGAAATCTACCGCAGCTTCATCGACAATGATGAAGCATTCGAGATGCTGCTAGAGACCCGACCCGCCGTGGTCAGTTTTCACTTTGGACTACCGGCCGCGGAGTGGATAGATGCCCTGCGGGATGCCGGCATCTATACACTGGCGACGGCTACCAGTCTCGAGGAAGCGGGGCAGATTCAGGAGCGGGGCATTGACGCGATCGTTGCCCAGGGCATTGAGGCCGGTGGGCACCGCGGTATCTTCGACCCCGATTCTGTCGACGAACAACTGAGTACATCCGTGCTCGTTCGGTTGCTGGCCAGGAATTTCGACCTGCCGATCATTGCTGCCGGGGGTATCATGGATGGTCAGGGGATCAGCGCAGCCTTGAAACTGGGCGCGGCAGCTGCCCAGCTGGGAACCGCCTTCATACTGTGCCCCGAGTCCGCCGCCAATCAGGGCTATCGAACAGACCTCAAGAGTGAGCGCGCTGCTGTAACCCGCTTGACCTCAACGCTTTCGGGACGACCGGCAAGGGGCATCCGCAACCGCTTCATCGACCATGCTGAGCTGGCGACAGCAATAAAACCGATCGCCTATCCGGTGGCCTATGATGCGGCGAAACAGCTGAACGCAGCGGCTGCCAAATTGGGAAATCATGAGTTTGCAGCGCACTGGGCGGGCCAGGGGGCTCCGATGGCACGTGAACTGCCAGCGGCACAGCTAGTTGCAACCCTGGTAAGGGAGATGTCGGTTTAAGGAATTTCTGATTAATTCGGGAGTGTCTTGGTTCGAGGAATTTGCTGTACTCAGGTTTTTCCAACAATGACTCCCACTTACCACCCATAGGTGAGGCGACGTAAATTTAATAGAATTGTAACTTTACGCCGCCTTCCCCACTGCTACCGATAGTCCTTGAAAGAGGTTTTCACTCCCACTCAATAGTGACGTTGTTTGAAAGCGTTGCTACACTAGCAGGCTGTTGAAATTCGCAGAATTTCGACGCCTGGTACCGGAATATGGATGTTCCGGAAAAATCGACGAAGCCTAAGTCGTTGATTCTGGGAGAAAAGTGAAAATCACATTTTTCGCATTTCGTGTTTTGAAACAGGCAGGATGCCTTTTTCAATAACCTGCTAGGCATTGCGAGCAGCAAAACAGAGTTTACAAGTTTTCTGCCTTATCTGCTCAACCATCACCTCTTAAAATCCCTAATAGATTCAATAGGTTAACATCAGAGCAACTTGCAAACATTACAAGTGCTATTGCCCTACTCCAAACGTGCCTTTTTCTGCTGTCTCAATGTTCGCTTGTGCTTTGTTGAGCAAGTTTTGCATTGCAACGCAATTTACTTAAATTCTACGGTGTCAAAAGACTTAGCTACAACTGAGGTCCCATAACTGGATAGATGGTTAGTGTCTGAGAAATACGATCCGTTCAAATCGCCAAAATAACAAAACTCTTCGTCGCATAAATTTTCGTAAGCCTTTATGTATCTCTTCCCAAGTCGAGCCTCAAGAGCTTTATTAATTATGCCAATTTCGGATATGAAGTGCTCAAATTTAATTTTAGAGCCCTGTTCGTATTCTATCTCAGACATCTGCTTGAATTTAAGCATGCGGCTGTAGTCGGAGGCATGTTGAAATTGCGGTATTGGTATAGGGGAAACCACAAAAACTTTAATCCCCATCCTCTCGTATGAATCAACCTGTTTAAGCAAGTCGTCTAACATATCTCTTCTTGTAGACGATCCGTCGCTCGAATAATAACTCTCCGAATACCAAGTTAAACCTATAACAATGTATTGGAGCTTAGGAAGATCTTTGATCGCTTCAAAATTAAAATAAGCTTGTCTTAAACAGCTGTCGCTTATATTGACATTGGTTGTAGGAAGGCAACTGTTTAACGGCACCAGCAATGCGTTCTGATCCGCCGTCTTTTGGCTAATTAAAGGAGCATACATTTGCGCGTGAGAGTTTCCAACTAGAACCACAGAGGTCTCTTCTGGTTTATATGCGCCTGACAAAATACAAGCTCTGCCCCCACCAAATCTTCGATAGCTACTTACGGGGCATCTATAATTTGTTTGAATTTGAGAAGACAAATTTGAAACTAGTTTAGAGTTATTAAATTCTAGAAACTTCGTATTCATGCCAATAATAGACATGCCGAATATTACGAACACTGTGGACAGCAAATATTGCTTGACTTTTTTGTCAGAAATATTGTACCTAAAAGGAACCTCTACAAATCTATAGCTTAGATAAGAAATAAGAAAAGTAAAGATTAATCCTGCGGTCGCTAATTGAATGGAAAATCCACGCACAAACACATAATTTAATAACGCCACTACTGGCCAGTGCAGCAAATAAATCGAAAACGAGATTTTCCCAAAAAATTGAGATACCCTATTGGATAAAATTGAGAAGGCCAAACCGCTAGTGGGAGTCAGCACAAGTATCATCGCTGTAAAAATAGTCACCAGAAATCCATCTGGCAAGGGACTGGGAGGCCGAACAAAAAAAGATAACGCTAGTAAAATCAGGATCACGTTTAGTAATTCATTTCTTGCTAGATACATTTTCTCCCTAACAATGCATGCTGCAAAACACCCCAGCCCGAATTGCCACACCCGAGCTGGCAACAAAAAGAAGGCCGGATTCCCTCCCCCTATCTTTATTAGAAAAATATTCAAGACAAAGCTCAAAGCTGACATCACTAAAATAGCTAGCGTAAGCGACTTCCGGCCAAATAGTTTGTGGACTAGAAAAAGTGTTAAAGGAAAGATCAAATAGAATTGCTCTTCTACTCCTAAAGACCAGAAATGCAGAAGAGGCTTCAGCGCATCTAAATCACCGAAATATCCTCCTGCTCGCCAAAAATAAATATTTGGAGTAAAAGTAAGGGCAGCAAGCTGAGACTTGAAATAAGCGACCAAGTCATAAGGAGCTAAAATATAGATGGCAGCAACTGAGGTAACGATGAGAGTCGACATAGCTGCTGGCAATATCCGCTTTACTCGTTTCCAATAAAATTTTCTAAAACTGAAGCTAGAATTTCTGAGCCCATCAATTATAAAGCTTCCGATTAAAAAGCCAGAAATCACAAAGAAAACATCAACGCCTAAATAACCTCTAAACCCTAAATCTAATGTGAAGGGATAGAAGTGAAATATCACCACTGACAATACAGCGAATGCCCTTAATCCATCGATTTCTGCTCTATATTTCACGTTGATAATTCTATTCCAATAGTCATTTGATACCCTATTCCAAACGTGCCTTTCTCTACTGCCTCAATGTTCGCTTGTGCTTTATTGAGCGACTTGTGTGTGTTGGTGTGGATACTCTGCTTTCTGCATGTTCGCTGTTCAAACGTCTTTACGTAGCCTTCCCTCAACATCGCTTCTCTGAAATGTTCGTCACCCATGTAGTCAATCCGCTCTCTGCCAATAATTGCTAAGCCACCTTTCTTTCATGCTTGTCATTTTCAGCAGCCCTATCAAAGATTGCGCCTTCTTCTTCGCCTTCTTTTGAAGTCGCTTTACTACTGTGTCGTACACCTTCCAATATTTCTTAGCGGCTTTAGCAGAGTGTGGTTCAAGTTCCGCTACGTCGTATTCTCTCCCTCTGCTTCATCCATCCTCAATCAAGCCTTTTGCTTCAGCAGTGTTTACTCACTTAACTTGTAGTCCTATCTCTAATGCTTCTAAGCCTTGCTGCTTCAAATCAATGACCTGCTCCCCACTTTCTAGTCCACTGTGATCCTAGTAATGTCCATCACTAACGAGGAAGATGAACATGAAAAAACGATTCATCGAAGAGCAGATCATCCCGATCGTGAAGGAAGCCGAGGCCGGCATCCCGGTCAAGAAGCTTTGTCGCAAGTACAGCATCTCAGATGCCGCTTTTTACACTTGGCGGAAGAAGTACGATGGCCTGGAGGTGGCTGAAGCCCGACATCTCTAAACTCTTGAAGAAGAGAATACCCGCCTGAAGAAGCTGCTGGCGGAGTCCATGCTCAATCAGGAAGCGCTCAAGGCTGCTCTCAACCGAAAGTACTAACCGTCGAGCACAAGCGCGAGGCCGTGCGAACCCTGCAGCAGGAAAGGACTATCTCGGAGTGTATGGCCTGTTCACTCGTCGGATTATCCCGCGCATCAATGCGATACCAGTCCCCCGGAGGGCCGAAACTCCCGCGCTGGCCGATCGCATCAAGGAGATCGCTTTAGAACGGCGTCGCTTTGGCTACAGGAGCGTGCACCCGCTGTGTTGCAGCCGCTTGAAAGGCAACCAGTATTCCTGCTTGACTGCGTCTAACCGGCTAACTCGACGCAAAGCGTAAGATTGCGCTAAATTTTTTAGAGGCTCCTCAAGTATTTAATATGCCTTTCGAGGTGTTCGGCCATATATTTTGAACCTTCATCACTGTAGTGATGGTAGTCAGCATATATTGGTTGGCCCCCTATGAAATTTTTACAAGATGAGTCATCACACAAATACTCATGCGGATTAAAGAAATTAATGCCAACCCTTCTTGCCATTGTTGATAGTTTTTTGTTTATATTTAGCCACTTCTCATGCACCTCAATCGGGGTAGAAAAACAATCCTCAGGCATGAATGGTCTCGTGATGCAATTTAAGGAGTTCATCATTCGACCTCTTCTCGGCGTCTCTCCAATAAGAAGTATTTTTTGATGAGGAAATTTCTTCTTTAGTGATATGAGAGAATTTTCAATAAAAATCAGCCATTCAGTTTCAGTCTTAAATTTTATAGTTTTTCCTGTAGCCGCTTCTTTTATTCCTTTTCCATTTGAATAACGGAGAACCTCGCTAATTATTATTAGAGGAAAGTTACCTCTTACTAGCTCAAGTACTTTATCTCTTTGATCAAGATACTGAGTTGTTGCAAATCTTCCGTTATCGCAATAGGGGCCAAAAAACGAGTTGCAGTCTACATGATAGAAAGTAAATGATTCTCCCTCATTTAATAGGCCATTTACAAAATGCCTTGCATGACTTCTCCCAATCAGAACAAAATTTTTAGCTTTTTCTTTGCTGGGAAACGTGCAAACGGGCCCCCTACATTGGCTGCTACCTTGCTCTACACCTGAGAAAGCGTCGTAAGCATTTTTATCATTATCTTGAAAATTAGCTATCATCTCTAATCGCTGATCTCCAAGTCTCCAGCTCCACCCATTACCTACCATTATAGTAGAGCTAGTAATAATTATAAGAAATGCTATTGCAAATGCAGGTGTTGCGAGTGCAGCGGGAGACCAAGTTGGCAGTAGCCGCCCAGCTCCCCTGAAAGGTTGCTCTACATATTTAAACATTAAGTGGGCCAACAGTATACTTGTGCATGCCACTAAAATTTTTCCATAAAATTCTAGCTCATCCGCAATGATATATTGTGCGTACACAATAAGAGGCCAATGGATTAAGTAAAGAGAGTAGCTACGAAGACCTACCCACACAAAAATCTGACAGGATAAAACTCTGTTAAATAATGCATCTGACCGACTAAAAATTATCAGAATAGTACCTAGTGTAGGTGCAATAGCATTATAGGATGGGAAAACTGAATCCTTATTTAAAGTTAGGGCCGAATATCCGATTAGCAATAGTCCAACAGCTGACCAAGCCGGAGAGGAAAGCCGTATTGCCTTTTTGGATTTAAAGTAGATTGCTAATAATCCTCCACCACCCATCTCAAATAGCCTGAAATGAGTTAGATAATATAAGGCGACATCATTGATCGGAAAAAAAATATTTGCAAAAAAACTAGCCAATATGATCGCAATTAATATGAAAGATAGATTTGTTAAACCAAGCCTACCGAATATAAACACAACTAATGCAGGCCATACTAAATAAAACTGCTCCTCAACACTAAGCGACCATGTATGTAATAAAGGCCGAATCTGATCGGAACTCCAATAATCATCACCGTAGTAAAAATAAATATTGGAAATACCGCTAAGAGAATAAACAACTGATTCGGCTACATTGGTTAAGTCCGTTGGGGCAAGAATAAATGAACCAGCAAGTAACGTTAGCGCAACTGTTGTAAGGAGTGCCGGGGCTAATCGCCTTAGTCGCCTCTCATAAAATTTAGCAAATGAAATTGTTCCTCTGCTTTTAACTTCATCAAGTAATAAAGAGGTAATCAGAAATCCAGAGATGACGAAAAATACATCTACGCCGACAAAACCTCCCGGCAAGAAGGCGAAACCGCAATGGAAAAATAAAACGAGAAGTACTGCGATGGCTCTTAGGCCGTCAATATCGGCACGGTATGACGAATTACTCATAGGTAGACAGGTTGTAATTTTGTGGATAAAATCGGTGGTTTCATCTATTTGAACAGCAAACACAATCCCATAAGTGTGTTTCTATCCAAGATTTATATCAGCAGGGTTGTGGACGTGCTTCAGGGTAAAACTGATTTGTATCTGTCGATCAATACTGCCGTATTCTTTCATGAGCTCAATATAGTTTGGTATATTTTGTCTTCGTTTTTTGAACAGCCTTTATCAAATATCCAGCGACTTCCCTTGTCAGCCCTGAAGGTTTTAGTCTGTTTCTGAGGACAACTTAACCTGACTGTGAGTTATAGTCAAATCTGATGTGTGAGCAGATCATGTTTTCCTTTCGGTTGATCAGACTTTATATCTTAACAATCCTTGTGATAGATATCTCCTCAATCACATCGACTAGCTGCTTATAGCCTCTCAGACAATGCTAAGCTTCAAATTGCCAAACACGTTATGGATCAGCATCGCATCCTCCAATTTAAGGTTTAAAGAGCATTAACAAACGTGCCAGCGTTTAAGTAAATACTTCCTTTAATATCAATGTTTTTGAATCCACCAACACCAAGATCATATGAATAATCACTGTATGAACTTCCTAAGTACAAGTATCAGCTTAAATAGCACCATAAAACAAACCATAAAAAAGCCTGCTAGATGGTACCAAGAAGGGCCTGAAACTGCTAAAACAACATTAAAAACCCGTTGAATACAATGCGTTTTGTTTGATTACTCTTTGAAACTACTTGTCAGTGCCAAACATGGATTCACTCCCACTCAATGGTTGCCGGTGGTTTGCTGGACACATCGTAAACGACACGGGAGATATGCTCGATTTCGTTGATGATGCGGTTGGACACCGTTTCAATCAGCTCGTAGGGCAGATGCGCCCACCGCGCCGTCATAAAGTCCACCGTTTCCACCGCGCGCAGGGCCACCACATACTCGTAGCGTCTTCCATCGCCGACTACGCCGACCGACTTCACCGGTAAAAATACCGCAAAAGCCTGGCTAGTTTTGTGGTACCAGTCCGCCCGGTGCAGCTCCTCGATAAAAATCGCATCCGCCCGGCGCAGGATATCCGCATACTCCTTTTTCACCTCGCCGAGAATCCGCACACCCAGGCCCGGCCCTGGAAACGGGTGACGGTAGACCATGTCATAAGGCAACCCCAGTTCCAGGCCGATCTTGCGCACTTCATCCTTGAACAGTTCGCGCAGGGGCTCCACCAGTTCAAACTGCATATCCTCGGGCAGGCCGCCGACATTGTGGTGCGACTTGATCACGTGTGCCTTGCCGGTCTTGGCCGCAGCCGACTCGATCACATCCGGATAAATGGTGCCCTGGGCAAGGTAGTTTACCCCTTCGATTTCGGCCGCCTCCCGGTCGAAAATCTCGATAAAGGTGTTGCCGATAACCTTGCGTTTCGCCTCCGGCTCGTCCACACCCACCAGGCGCGCCAGGAACTGCTCCTCCGCATCGGCGCGGATCACTTTCACTCCCATATTCTCGGCGAACATCTCCATCACCTGGTCGCCCTCGTTCAGGCGCAGCAAACCGTTGTCGACGAATACACAGGTCAGCTGGTCGCCGATGGCCCTGTGCAGCAGTGCAGCCACCACTGAACTGTCCACACCGCCGGACAAGCCCAGCAATACCTTGCCGGAACCCACCTGCTCGCGCACCCTGGCGATGGAATCCTCGATGATATTGGCCGGGGTCCAGAGCTGTTCACAGCCACAGATTTCCATCACGAAATGTGCGTAAATACGCTGTCCTTGCAGCGTGTGGGTGACTTCCGGATGAAACTGCACGCCGAAGAAATTTTTCTCCGCGTGGTACATGCCCGCGATGGGGCAGGAATCCGTGGAGGCCATCAGTTCGAACCCCTCCGGCATCCGCACCACCTTGTCGCCGTGGCTCATCCACACATCGAGCAGCGCGCGGCCTTCACCGCCCAGGTGGTCCTTGATGTCGTGCAGCAGCCGGGAGTGTCCCTCCACCCCGATCTGCGCATAGCCGAATTCGCGCAGATCACTGCCCTGTACCTCACCGCCCAATTGATGGGCCATGGTCTGCATGCCGTAGCAGATCCCCAGCACCGGCACACCCAGTGTAAACACCACCTCCGGCGCCCGCGGTGAGCCCGGCTCGGGTACCGATTCGGGCCCGCCGGCGAGAATGATCCCCTGGGGCTTATAGGCCCTGATCTCTCCCTCGCTCATGTCGAAAGCGCGGATCTCCGAAAACACACCCAGTTCGCGCACCCGACGGGCGATCAGCTGAGTGTACTGGGAACCAAAGTCGAGAATCAGGATTCGGCTGGAGTGGATATCTTTAAACATGATTTACTCGGATTGGACTGGGCTCGGGCCCGAAACTGCGAGCGGACCCCAGGGGTCCGCTCGCCATCAAATACAACTGCTGCCTGGGTGCGGTCAACGGCCGCCCACCGGGTAGTTGGGTGCTTCCTTGGTAATGGTCACGTCGTGCACATGGGACTCTCCCATGCCCGCCGCCGTCACCCGGACAAACTCGGGTCGGCACCGCATGGTATCGATATCCAGGCTGCCGGTATAACCCATGGCCGAGCGCAGGCCGCCCATCATCTGGTGCACTATCGCTGCAATGGGCCCCTTGTAGGGCACGCGCCCCTCGATACCTTCCGGTACAAGTTTTTCCGCGCCCTTGCTGGCGTCCTGGAAATAGCGGTCCGAGGAGCCCTGCAGGCGGGACATGGCTCCCAGGGAACCCATGCCGCGATAGGATTTGTAAGTGCGGCCCTGGTACAACTCCACCTCTCCCGGCGCCTCTTCGGTGCCGGCAAACATAGAGCCCATCATGACCGAGTGGGCCCCCGCCACTATGGCTTTGGAGATATCGCCGGAAAAGCGGATGCCACCGTCCGCGATCAGCGGCACACCAGTGCCCGCCAGTGCCTGGGCCACATTGGCTATGGCGCTGATCTGCGGTACTCCGATACCGGTTACGATGCGGGTGGTACAGATGGAGCCAGGGCCTATGCCCACTTTCACCGCGTCCGCACCCGCGTCCAGCAGGGCCCGCGCCGCCTCACCGGTGGCAATATTGCCGCCGATCACATCCACCTGCGGATGCATCTGCTTTATCCGGCGCACCCGCTCGATCACATTGTAGGAGTGGCCGTGAGCCGTATCCACGACCAGGACGTCAACACCGGCCTCCACCAGTGCCGCCACCCGGTCATCGGTGTCTGAGCTGGTTCCCACCGAGGCCCCGACCCGCAGGCGGCCATCCTCATCCTTGCAGGAGTTGGGGTACTGCTCCGCCTTGTTGAAATCCTTGACCGTGATCAGCCCGCGCAGTTGAAAACTGTCGTTGACCACCAGCACCTTTTCAATGCGATGCCGGTGCAGCAGTTCCTGTACCTGCTCCGGAGCCGCGCCCTCCCCAACGGTCACCAGGCGTTCGCTCGGTGTCATGATACTCGCCACCGACGCATCCAGGTCGGTCTGAAAACGCACATCGCGGCTGGTGACGATACCCACAAGGTTGCCCTTGTCCATGACCGGCACACCGGAAATATTGTGGTGACTGGTCAGGGCGGACAACTCGCGCACACTGGCGCTGGATTCAATGGTAATCGGGTCCTTGACCACGCCCGCCTCGAATTTTTTCACCGCGCGCACCGCCAGCGCCTGATCCTCGATGGACATGGACTTGTGGATAATACCGATGCCGCCCTCCTGCGCCAGGGCAATGGCCAGGCGGGACTCCGTCACTGTGTCCATGGCGGCGGACACCAGCGGGATATTCAGGGAAATATTGCGCGACAGTTTGGTTTGCAGGCTGACATCCTTGGCGGTTACCTTGGAGTAGCCGGGCACCAGCAGGACGTCGTCAAATGTGAGGGCTTCGTGCGCGATACGCAGACCGGATTCAGACATGGACACTCAAACCTCGAAGTGGCGGGATTGGGTATCGGCGCGATTATAGCCGCAACCACACTGTCAGCAAAAGCCTATTTGCTGTCGCGGCGGTGTTTTTGGCAAACGGCTTTACCTGCCGGGGGGATGCTGCAATATTGACCCACCAGATTTTCCCGAGTGAGCAAGATATGCCAGTCAGCCCGCCGACAGCGTCCACAAACCGCAGTGTCCTATCGGTCAGCGACCTGAACCGAGAGGTCAAAACCCTGCTGGAGAACAATATTCCCCTGCTGTGGGTCGGCGGCGAGATCTCCAACTTCTCCACCCCCAGTTCGGGTCACTGGTACTTTACCCTCAAGGACGCCCGGGCCCAGGTGCGCTGCGCCATGTTTCGCGGCCGCAACCGCAGCCTGCGCTTTCGGCCCAGGAACGGCCTCGACGTACTGATACGCGCCCGGGTCAGCCTGTACGAGGGACGCGGCGAATACCAGTTGATTGTCGAACACATGGAGGAGGCGGGTATCGGTGCGCTGATGCGCCAACTGGAGCAGCTCAAAGCCAGGCTCCTGGCGGAGGGACTCTTCGACCCGGCACGCAAACAGAAGCTGCCCATGCTGCCGCGCAACATCGGCATAGTCACCTCGCCCACCGGCGCCGCGGTAAGGGACATGATACAGATACTGGGGCGCCGCTACCCGGCCGCCGCAATCGAGTTGTGGCCGGTGCAGGTGCAGGGACAGGGAGCGGCGGAGCAGATTGCCGCGGCCATCGACACGGCGGGTCGACTCCGCCGCCACGACCTCCTGATCGTCGGGCGCGGAGGCGGTTCCCTGGAGGACTTGTGGCCTTTCAATGAAGAAGTGGTGGCCCGGGCACTGGCCGCCTGCCCGATACCCACCATCTCCGCCGTGGGCCACGAAACCGATACCACCATCGCGGATCTGGTGGCGGATGTACGCGCCCCCACCCCCTCCGCCGCGGCGGAAATCGCCAGCGCCGGGGCCATAGAACTGGCGCAGACGCTCGCCGCCCTCAAACACCGGCTGCAGCGGGCCGCACTGCTTCTGATACGCCACCTGCAGCAGGAAGTCCGGTTGGCGCGAAGCCATATCCGCCACCCGCGGGAACAACTGCAAAACCGCGCCCAGCGCCTCGACCACCTGGAACTGCGCCTGCGGAGTGCCGGCCAATACACCATTCAGCGGGACCGGCAACGGCTGAATTCCGCCCTGCGGGCTTTCGCCCACTGCCACCCGGAGCGATCACTGCGCGCCGGGCAAACCCAGCTGGATGAAGCGGGAAAGGCACTGCAAAGGGCGGTGGACGGTTTGCTCCAACAGCGTGGCGAACGGCTGGGCCACATGGCGCAGCTGCTGCACAACCTGAGCCCCCTTGCGGTGTTACAAAGGGGCTATGGGATTGTGCGCGACAACAGCGGCCGGATCGTTAAATGCTCGAAATCACTGGAGGCGGGCCAGCGCGTACATACCCGCCTGTGGGAGGGCGGGTTTACCGCCCTGGTGGAGCAGACCTCCGAGTGAAATAGCCCCGCCCGACCAGGCGGCCACGTCCGGCCGGGACCCGGCGCCGCCAATGGCGGTGCTTCGGGCCTGAGTCAACCGTCAAAATCCCTCACCCTCGATTGGGCTGTACGCCTATTGGCGCGGAAATGCGGCGCGTCCGGCCCCACCCTAAACTAGGCCCCATGAGACTCCCGGATTTCACCATGGCAGCGCCTAGATCGGTACCAGCAGGTCGTGCAAACCTCTGGCATTGCGCGACACTGCTGCTGGCAATCCTGACCCTAGGCACCTGGGTTTCAGCCTGCCACAGCCGGGAGGCTCTGGCGGCCGGCCCCGGTAGTTTTCGCACCGCCGCGCCGCCACAAGCCTCGGCCAAACCGGCCGGCCAGGCGAAGAAATATCGCCGCGGCCTCAACCCGGCGAGGCAGGAAGCGGCCGCGGACACAGAACCAAAGCCGGAAAATTATATCGAGCTGGGCGACCTCGAAGCGATCAAGAAGCGCGGCGTCATTCGTTTTGTCGGGCTGGCCGGGGACGCGCAAAATATTCTGCCCCGGGCGGCCATCGTCAACCAGACCCACCGCCAGCTGGCAGACCAGTTTGCAGCGCGCCTGAAACTCGAATCCCGCTGGCTGCTGGCGGAAACCATCGATCAGGCGCTGCGCATGGTGCGGGAGGGAGAAGCGGACATTGTCGCGGACAGTGTCACCGACACCCCGGAGCGGCGCGAGCAGAATATTTTTACGGTGCCCATCTCCCAGGGCGTGGACGTATTGGTGGCCTCGGCAAGGGGACCGGATATTTCCTCGGTAAGCGAACTGCGGGATATGGAGTTCATAGTCCTCGCCGGCACCACCTACGCCGAGCAGGCCCATGCCGTGGTCAAAGCACACCCCGACGCCAACCTCACTGTGCGCGAGGTCTACCTGGCCGATGACCGAGACAGCCTGCTGGACCAGGTCAGCAACTCCGACAATGCGGTCACAGTCATGCACAAAGACCTGGCGGAAGAGACGCTGGAATACCGCTCGGATTTGAAAATCGGAGCCACTCTGGGTGAAGTGCAGGATCTGGCTTGGGCCATGCGCAAAGATGCACAGAGACTCCAGCTCCGTGCCAACAACTATCTCACCCGGGTATTGGTGACCACAGTCCCCGACCGGATCTCCAGCTGGTACACGATCAAAAGGGATGGCGTGATCCGCTTCGCCACCTATAACGGGCCCAGCAGCTATTTCCTGTGGAGAGGTGTGCTGATGGGATTTGACTACGAGCTGGCGAAGGCCTTTGCCAACCGCCACAAATTACAACTGGAAATTATCGTCGTGCCCACCAGTGAGGACCTGGTGGACTGGGTCAACACAGGCCGGGCGGATTTCGCCGGTGCTTCCACCACCATCACCGCGGAGCGGCTCGCGCGCGGAGTCGAGTTCAGCGTGCCCTATTTGCGCACCGGCCAGCAGATTATCAGCCACAGGAGCAAGCCACCGATCCAAACCCTGGCCGACCTGAACGGACGTACACTGGTACTTAGGGCCTACTCAGCGCCCATCGGCGTCGCCCGCACCATCCAGCGCCACGGTGTGGACGTAACGGTGAAAATAGCACCGGACACTATGTCTTACGGCGAGATCGTCAACGATGTCGCCCAGGGGGCACTGGACGCAACCATTGAGGACAGCGACAAAGCACAGATGTACGCGGCGCTGAACCCTGATATTCTGCTGGGCATGACGGTGACGGACGCACTGCCCCAGGGGTGGATGATAGCCCAGGGCAACGAAAGCCTAAGAAAGAAGATCGACCGTTTCCTGCGCCGCTTCACCAAGAGCCCGAAATTCGACAGGCTCTACAAGACGTATTTCAAACCCAATAAACACCTGGTCCAGAAGATCGCCGCGAAGGTGGAACCGGGCAAGGACCTTTCACCTTTCGACACTTTGGTCAAAGGTTCCTCCTCGGAATACAACTTTGACTGGCGTCTGATTACCGCACAAATGTGGCAGGAAAGTAATTTCAACCCCAAGGCGAAGTCCCCCGTGGGAGCCCAGGGGTTACTGCAGGTCATGCCGCAAACGGGCCGGGACATGGGTTTTCCCCCGCCCCTGTACGAACCGGATCGCAATATCCAGGCGGGGGTGAAATATATGGACTGGATCCGCGATCGCTTCGACCAGCCACTCCCCCTGGATGAAAAACTCTGGTTTTCGCTGGCCTCCTACAACGCCGGGGTGGGCCATGTGCGGGATGCCCAGCGGCTGGCAAAGGAGCTGGGCCTGGACTCGGAAAAGTGGTTCGACAATGTCGAGTTTGCGATGCTGAAGCTGCAGGAACCGCGCTACTTCGAGAAGGCCCGCTACGGCTATGTGCGCGGGAGTGAACCGGTAGCTTATGTACGCAAGATCAACAACCTCTACAAAGCCTACACCGCAGTCGCCAGCGGCGAAACTACCCTGCTGCGCCTGTGTCCCCCCTCTGCACCGGAGACAATACAATTTTGCCGATATGAGCGCTCGACTCCATCAGGCGATGCGCTGCTGCCACTTCCTGCAAGGGAAATGTTGCGGCTATACGCGGGCGAATTCTGCCCGCTTCGAGCAACGGCCATACCTGCTGCTCCAACGACCTGGCAATGTGCGCCTTTGCCTCGGGAGACCGCGGTCTCAAGGTGGAGCCGGTGAGCGTCAAACGCTTTAGCATCACCGGCAGCATATTGACCTGTACCTCGGCCCCCTGCAGAAAGGCGATGTTGACGATGCGGCCATCAACGGCGGCGAGTTGGATATTGCGGTCAATATAATCCCCGCCCACCATGTCGACAATCACATCGGCTCCATGGCCGTCGGTCAGTTCCTTCACCACCGCAACGAAATCTTCACTCTTGTAATTAATCGCCCGCTCCGCCCCCAGCTCTGTACAGGCGCGGCACTTTTCGTCTGATCCCGCAGTGGCGAACACCCGCGCGCCCCTGCTGCTGGCCAGCTGGATCGCGGCCGTGCCGATGCCGGAAGAACCGCCGTGCACCAGCAGAACTTCGCCCTCACGCAGTTGCGCCCGGTCGAAAACATTGCTCCACACCGTAAACAGCGTCTCCGGCAGCGCCGCCGCCTCGATATCGGAAAAACCGGCCGGGATTGGCAGGCACTGGGCCCCTGGGGCCAGCGCGTATTCTGCATAACCACCGCCATTGGTGAGGGCGCAGACTCTATCGCCGACCTTCCGGCGTTTGCAGTTAGCGCCGACTTCCACCACAGTGCCCGCCACTTCCAGACCCATCACCGGCGAGGCGCCCGGGGGAAGCGGATAAGAACCGATTCGTTGCAGAACATCCGGCCGGTTGACGCCGGCTGCGGAAACCTCAATCAACACTTCATCGGCAGACGGGCTTGGGCGATCGCCTTCGGCGAGCCGCATCACGTCCGCGTCACCGTACTTCGGCAGGTCGATATAACGCATAAGTCTTTACCCCGAATTTCCTTAAGGCAAAACAAAACCTTGCTCAGCCAGGTTAGGCTGAATGGACGGATTGATCGGTTTGGCAGTATAGCTCAACCGAGAGGTTATAGGTCAACTCAGCAGCCATTATTTTCCCTTTGTTCAAAGCGGTGACGCTGGCATCCAGACCACCCAGTTCCCAACCAGCCCAAGGCCCAGTGGATTAATAAATACCGAAGACAACCTGGTCTCCAGCACCTCAACTGGCCTGCCCTGTCCATATACTTGAAAAAACGCATACCCACTTAAACCACCCACCTGGCCGAAGCCCTATACTGGCTGGTCCGCAGGGTCATCAAAACAAGTGGTAGCTTTCGCTAGGAAGCTAGCTCACTTCATTGGTTTTACACCAATAAACTCAAAGCCTTTGAGCACAAGATAGCACCCAACCCATAAATACGACCAGCCTTCGCTGCAGCTATGGGCCACTTCCGGAAACCTCCTATAAACCACAACAACCTAAAAAATTAGTTAAACAACAATAATTTTTAGATGGCCACTATCTACAATCTTTTATTCATTGAAAAATAAGATGGCGGGGAAGCGTTTTATTAGTTGGCCACTTAAATTTATTCCACACAAAGGCATTCATGAGACGCATGTTTCACTAAGAGCTATAGACCGAACAAAAATGCCAACAAGGCAACAGGAGCAAGAAACCTAAGAGGAATCAAGTGTCATTCTGTCTATTTGAAAATAAAATATGCGCGTAACAACAAAGCTCACACCAACACCGAAAGCAAAGAAATGAAATCAGTGACATAATCACTGATTTAAAATTGACAATCTGCGCAAATACAGTTTTATTTGTTCTGGGTTATCCAGGGGCTAATGCTATAGGCTGCTGCTTTTCCTGCCCCAAAGTCAATTTTTATTGCTTAACTAAACTGACGAGAAAAATTTTGGCCACTAGCACTAACAATCAAAACTGGCTGGGCGCATCAAGTATCAAATTAAAGAACTCGAAGGGGTATCAATAAGCAACTTACATAATCTTTGATTAATTCTAAAATATACCTCACAAAAAATAAAGTAGGATCCCAATATGTCTAAGCTCAAGCTATCTTTATATACATTTATTTTATTGCTCTTTTCATACAATATAATAGTTATTGCAGAGGAGCTATACGACACAGAGGACAGGCTGACAACACCTTACATGGAGTGTAATGTATACCTTACCAACCCCCGAATTTTTACTGAAGATATTTGTCTTGGTATCGAAATTAACGATCCGGGGCGAACAATTGCTTCAGTGACTTTTCAAACACAGGGGATTCCATCGGGTTCCACCATAACATGGTCTAATGAGCAGTGCACACAAAACAGCCGCAGTTGTTCTCTGCTCATTCATGCGAATACCTCTCTGACTGTGGGTGCATTGGTAGAAAACAGCAGTGGTACATCTACACTTATTTCTGCAGAGGCCACCTATATACTCAGGTATTTGTGAACTTTCAGCACCCCTTAGACGGCTAAGTAGTATATGCAAGCTATCCTGGATTCAACTGGTAAATGCAACTCAAGCGATCGAAATGGAGAGCAACCATAGTAAATTTACTCCCTGATGAAAGCTGGATATAACAAGGCGGAGATCGCTGCCGTCTTCGGGGTTCACAGCTCCAAGCTCAACCGAAAGTCGCGGCGCCACTGCGGCCTGAAAGACTATGGGCTCAAGCAGACCGTGCAGTTAGCGATCATCCGTCGGCAAGCCAAGGGGTGGCCCTACATTATCTCCGATTGACTGGCTCCAGGTTGAGCAGCTGCTACGGGGGGGCTGGAGCCCCGAGCAAATTGGCCTCTGGCCGGCTCAGGAGAAACAGATTTATATCAACCAGCAATAAATCTATCTGTTGTCGAGTCGCCAAATGCCAACTTTTGCTTTGCTCATCCCTATGTTTTCTGGGAAAGCGGACAAAACGAAGAGACCAATGGTCTTGTCTGGCAATATTTTCCCAAGGGCTGTTACTTCACCACTATCACCGGCCAAAATATGCAGCACGCCAGGACTAGATTCAGCAACCTACCGGGGAAATGTCCTGATATGAAAACACCAATTCAGGTATTTTTCGACATTGATCCGCCTTATGCCGATTGATGACATACTGACGCCGGGAGTACCGAAAAAGACACCAGCCAGCTAGTTCGGCAGAAAATCCAATCTGGCACAGTTTGCACCCGGTCAGTGATTTGTCAGCCTGAGGTAGAGCGCGGTGCGCGTCAGTTCACCGCCATTCCGCTGCTGCATCGTTTGAGCCCGAGTGCGGGCAATAAGGGTAAGCGCGCAAAGCACAGGTGTTTATCCGTGCAATATACAAGCGGTTTTGGGGTGAAATTATGCGCGTTTTGATAGACAGATGGTACATGGGAGCAGCCTGATGGGGGCTCTGCGGGATGACGGTTTTCTCTTAATCGGACAAGTGCGCAGAAATATCCGACAGTGTGGTACGCTGCCACCCCCACAAGCCGAAACAACGGGGGCGAACCGGAAAATGTGAAAGGTCCGCCCTGCTCTCGTGGGTATAGGTGGCGGGCGGCAAATGACAACCTGTCACGAGCCCTGCACCCTCGATCAAAACAAAAGGTACACATGCGAAACTCCAGAAACCTCCACCGCTCCCAACACTCGCGTATTTTCTCCTGGATACTGATGGGCACTGTCTCGCTGGCAACCCTCTGCACACTATCTGCATGCAGCTCCGGGCCCGATTTCAAAGAGCTGGATGCGTTGATGGAAAACTCCATAGCAGAAGGTTTCCCCGGGGCCGTAATCGGCGTTTGGTACAAGGGCGAGATCATCAAACTGCAGGCCTACGGATACGCCAAACGACACGACGCCAGCGAGCCAGCACGTACCATACAAACACCACGGGCAGTGTCGCCTATTCTTGAAGCGGCGACGCTGGCGGCGAGGCCGGACACCATTTACGATCTCGCCTCCAACACCAAAATGTATGCCACCAACTACGCGCTGCAATACCTTGTCAGCCAGGGATCGCTGGATCTGGATTTGCCAGTGCAACACTACCTGCCGCAATATAAGGACCGACCTCAGGATCCGGTCAAAGGCAAAGCCAGCGTGACCGTGCGCGACCTCTTGCACCACACGGCTGGCCATCCCCCGAGTATCGAGTTTTACCAGTCAGATGACCCAGACCTGTTCGCCAACGACCGCGCCACAGGCCTGCTCGCCATGCAGAGAGCCCCATTGGAAGTGCCGCCACGCACGCGTGTGAAATACTCGGATATCGACTACATGCTGCTGGGGCACCTGGTTGAGACGATTGGCGAAAGTACCCTGGACCATTTTCTCGAAGACACCTTCTACAAGCCTCTCGGGCTAAAGCGTACCGGGTTTAATTTGCTGGAATCGCCCGCCAATGGCGCCAACTTCGAGCCCAGGGATTTTGCGGCAACAGAGATCTATGGCAATTCCCGCGAGAAGCAGCGGGAATTCCCCGGTATGCGTACCCAAACCATCCAGGGCCAGGTGCACGATGAGAAAGCCTTCTATAGCCTGGGCGGTGTCGCTGGGCACGCAGGGCTATTCTCCACGGCGGAAGAAATGCTCACCCTGATGTCACTGATGTTGAGCGGCGGTGAATACAAGGGCGAAGTATTTTTTAACCAGCAGATAATAGACGAGTTCCTGACGCCCAACCCGCAATTCCCTGAGGAAGGCTTTGGCTTGGGATGGAATATCAATGTCAATGGAAAATTTGCCTATCTGTTTGGCAGGCACGCCAGTGACCAGGCATTTGGCCACTCCGGCTGGGTAGGCACGCTCAGTGTCATAGATCCGAAACACGACCTGATGGTCGTACTACTGGGCAACAAAAAGAACACACACATCCAGATGGATTGTGGTAAAGCATTGTGTGAACGTTTTGACGGCGACAAGATGGCAATCGGGGATTACGATCCGGTCATCGAAAAAGTGTATGAAGCACTCGGGCTCGCCGAGCCCGAGTGACGCGAAGTGAAGTGATTACTCCCACTCGATATCGGGAGGCCCCGGCACACCCGTAAGAGCCTGTTCACACTAAATGGGCTGGCCCTAAGACACAACAAAATTGAGCCCAACCAAAATAGTCTGATTGACCACATTGGTCGGGTCGGCAGCATAGCCCCGGCCCGCTGCCCCGAACAGGGAAGTTCAGGGCGTTAATCGAGCGTGTTACCGCTTGATTTGCGGTGGTGGGCTTGCAGACATGTGCTGCAAACCCGGGTTGAGGAAAGCCAGGAAGACTTTTTCAACACGCTGCTAGAGGCTATAGGTCAACTCGACACCCATCACCCGACCCTTGTTGAGCGGCGTAAAGGTCGCGCCCATACCACCAAGGGAGGCAGGCAACTGGGTGTTGTTACCCTCGGTCACTTCATCCAGCATGTTCTTTCCAAACAATGACAGGCGGTAGCTGCCTTCTGCCGGGCTGAACCCTAAGCTGAAGTCCAGCATATCCGCCGCGGACAAGAGGCCGAGATTATTGTCTGTATAGGCCGACTCATCGCGATGGTTGAAATTCACCCGCGATGTCAGGGTCCCGGCACTGCCCCACTGCCAGTCATGAACCAGGCCCACACCGTAGGTCAAGGGCGCCAGTCGCGGAATATCCAGGGCCAGGTCCGTCCGATCCACCAGGCCGTCACCGCTGATATCACCGCTCACACTGTCGTAGCCACCGTCCACATAGCCAACATTACCGGTAAACAGCAAATTGTCGGAGATGGCCGCCATAACCTCGAACTCCATTCCGCGGATGGTGGCGTCGGCAGTGTTGCGGATAATCTGCACCACGCCAACAACGGGATTGCTGAGATTTACCTCCCGCTGCATATTGTCGATAGTGTTGTGGAACAGCGCCAAATTGGTGCGCACCCGGCCGTCGAGCCACTCCGCCTTGGCACCTACCTCGAAACTGGCCTGCTCCTCCTGGTCCGTCGGTCCGGGCAATTCCCCTGGCCCGGTGTTGCGCATGTTATAGCCACCGCTGCGAAATCCCTTGGTCCAAAAGCCATACACCTGGGCGCCGCCGGGCAGGTTCCACTGCAACCCCACCTTGGGGGTAAAGGCATTCCAGGTCTCGCTGTCCTCGAAATCAAAGGCCGTGCAGCCATCCAGGTTGCACAGATTGACGGGGATAGTAGCGATCTGCGCGTCCTTGCTTTCGGTTGAATAGCGCCCTCCCAGGGTGAACACCCAGGAGTCGGTGAGATCGATATCCGCCTGGGCAAAGGCGCCCAACGCATTGTGGTCCTGTACACCGCCACCGGTCCAGTCCAGTCCGCCGGGTGCCGACAAGGGCAGCAGCCGGTTCTCGTAATACTCCAGATCCTGGCTGAACCAGTAGAGGCCAGCCGTCAGCGCGGTAGCGCCGAAACGACCGGAATAGCGCAGTTCGTTACTCAGCTGGCTTTGGGAAACCCTGGTGTTGGCGTGGAAACCAAAAATAGGCAGGCTATCGATATCGCCGAGACCCACCGCGTCGAACTCACGCCAGGCTAGGATATTGGTGATGGTGCCATCGCCTAAAGCGACATCCTGATTGTATTCGGCAATCACCTGGCTCCACTCGTCTTCCTGAAAACCCTCTTCATCGATTGCGACTTCAAAGGAGTCGTCGCTGTTGTCCCAGCCCGTGATTCCAAAGAGGCCGGCAATTTGCTGGGCGCCCGGGGCCACCAGGGTCCCATCGGGTGCGAAGATCGGCTGGCCGCGGTTTTGACCAACGACACCATCGGAATCCATACGACCGTGCTCGGCCCGAATCAGCAGCTCGGCAGCCTCACTGAAGGCAATGCTCACGCTCGGACGGATAAACCAGCTCTGGGATGCGCCGAGGCTGTCGTTGCCGGTAGCCACATTCTCAAACCAGCCCTGGTCGTCGTTGTAGTAAGCCGTCAAACGACCATTCACACGATCGGAAATCGCACCGTTGACGCTCATAGCGGCAACAGTATCGAGGTTGTCGGTGGTGGAGAGCTTGAACCTGGACGCGAACTCTTCCGTTGGGCGCGCGGTTTTGATCACCACGGCACCACCGGTTACGTTGCGGCCAAATAGTAGGCCTTGCGGGCCCCTCAGTACTTCGATGCCCTCGAGATCGAACATATCGGTGACCACGCCGGCATTGATCCCCATATACATACCGTCGACAAACACACCCACGGTGGGGTCGATAGAGGGAATGGAGCTGTTAACCCCCAAACCCCGCACGGTGAAATTGGCGGTATTCTTCACAGTGCCGATGTCGTCCAGCTGCACGTTGGGCATTTTGAAGGAGAGGCTTTGCAGGTCGCGGGTCTGCAGTGCCTCCAGCTGATCGCCGGAATAGGCAGTGGCCGCCACCGGCACCTCCTGCAGATTTTCCGCCCCCGCGCGCTTGCGCGCGGTGACCTCGACCTCTTCCATAATGATATCGACCGCACCTTCGGCGGCCTGGGAAACGCCCGCAGCAGTCGCCAGCCAGAAAATGGCGGAACAGACAGATAGGGTGACACAGGTATTGTTGAGAGGACGTCTCATACTCTCCCTCCATCGCTTTAGTTGTTATTCTTGACAGCAACGGACCCACGCGATCGGTACTGCCCTGCCCCTTTGCTGACGCTGCGGGACCCCGACCATTGACCGCGCTGAAGTTCTCCACCCGCCATAAAATTTCAGTTTCATTAACGGGATACACTGGAGCTTACTGTCTTCCATGCTGCATAGAAAGGGTATTTACCTTCCCAGCCACACTTTTCATCCTGTATAACAGTTGCGCAACGCCTCCGTGGCGGGTTTTTGGAAGTGAGCTTGGGCGTAAAAACCACCCACAGGGTGCGATCATTTGCGCCAAGTGCACAAGCTCTGCAATGGATATCCGGAACCACAACCAGTCCGACAATCCCATAGGCGCTTCCTAATCCATTGGACTGTCCTCCCTGGAAACGCGCTTAGTTACGCATAACAACCAGCTTTTAAGGAGATGGCGTCGGGCCGGGAAAAGCCTGAAGAGGTTTTTCCAACAAGCGGACAGGTGCAGCCGGTTGCACTCCTGCCTCAGTAGAGAATCCTCCCCAAACCCCAAAAGGTTGACTGGCGTGCCGGCTTCCTGCAAATCCAGTCAACCAGCGACCAACCTGTCTGGTGGAAGTAATGCAACTATCTGGTTTTGGCACATAACGACGATATCCAATAGCCCCAGCAGGCTGTTGAAAAAGCGCTCAATGGCTTTCCTCAACCCGGGTTTACAAAGTCCACTGTTAAGTTTTTATTAACTGACTACCGATAACCAAGTGACCTGCAGCAGGCAGGGGAAAAGTCATGTGACCGGGAAGCTAAAGGAGAAAAGGTTGGATAGAAAAAATGATTTTGAATTGCAGGGCAAACCACTTTGAAAACACCGCCCTGAAGAAGGATTCCGAGTCATCTATTAAAAACTCAAGAAGCCGCCAACCAAAGCAGCCTCTTGAGTGGATAAACTACAACCTTACCAATTGCGACCGTTACTGGAAATCAAAATCAGCAGTCTTGTCTGGATTTGGATTGCTATTTTGGTCGACTGGATCGAGGGGCAATTGATAGGCTTCACCATTCCATGTTTGGCCAACTGGAGCCCGTTGTTCATAAAGCCCTGAAGGCTCCTGATCAACCCAGCTTTCGGAAGCGGACAGCAATGCCTGGGCCTCCTCTATAGAAAGCCATTTTTGTTCCGGCTGAAGCAGTTTGAGGTAACGCTTCTGCTGGCTGTCCAGGAACTCCTCCCAAACGAACTTCTGGTTCTGAATAAACTGATAGACACGGTATCTGGGCTGGTCTTCGGCATTCAGTGGTACAGGGACCAGATTAAGTTCAGTTTTAGAGAATGGTTCGAATTTGCCGGCCTGAAAGAAATTGACCAGGTCGCCAATACCGATAGGTAACAGACTCGCGCTGGCCACACATCCTTCCGCTAGCTCCTCCGCGGGGGTTGGCTCCCAATCCAACCACTTATTGATCAAACCCTCATTCTGCCAAACCAGCCTGGTACCAATACCATTACATTGCGTACTGTGCGCTGTATTAACCGCAGCGATACGTCGAGTAGCTGCCCCTGCATTATATATCCACACGGGTGAACCACTGGCGCCACCAGTAGAGCGCTGGTCATAAGTGATGGTCCTGTTGGCCTGGGCAGTTACACTGCCAGCACCACGCCATTGATCACCAATATTGCCAGTAGAGGGTAAGTCCTTTATTGGGTATCCGGATGTATTGATATAAGATGGGCTCAAATCAAATACCATAGGCATATAGGTATTGATATCCTCAAATGGGCATACAAGTCGAATGGCTCCATAGTCAACGCCCCTTTTCGGAGAGTAACTGCTGTCAGCCCATTTATTGTTAGTTCTTTTATACTTTGTATCCGAAATAGTTCTTTCACCGTATGGGTGAACAATAGCCCCGGTAGCACTGTCATGATAGGCACCAGGCTGTATGTAGTTGCAGGTTTGATTTACTTTACCTTTAGAGCGGTTGTAAACCACATGGCCCGCGGTAAGCAGCATGTGAGGACCAACCAGCGATCCAGTCCCCCAGGCTTTGTAATTTCCGCTACAAGTAGCGTCATAGCGAATAGTGGCAATGGTATTAAACGGAAACCGCGCAGGGTTATTAATCGCCACACGATCGTCACAAGCCGGTACGGCCTGGGCCTGACTGATAAAACCGCAGAACAAGGAAGCAACAATTAATTTCTTTTTCATTTTTCTCTTCATAATCTAATGAAAGGTTTCGACCTGAGATAGGGTAGGCGCAAATTTCATCTGATGCAAGAGAAGGCGGCTTGGAGTTTTACAAATTGAAAATACTCAGCTGCAGGTTTGTCCCTGCAGGAACTATACGCGTTTTCTGTATTTGGACAGGGAAAGGAAGTGATGCAAGCTTTTTGATACATATAAACGACCAAAAGCCCATAGAAAAACACATCATAGGGTCAACAGTGCATTAAGTCAGCTCTATGCAACAGCCACTATGTCATGGGAAAGGATTAAGATTTTACATTTGGTCATTCAATGACTGACCTGACTTGCGCATGAAGCGCGACAATCTGTCTGAATTCAGAGGAGAAGTAAATTAGTGGCGGACAATTCCAATAGTAATATTTTGCAACCATCCTGTGACGCAAATTTGATGGTGGCAGTCCCCAGAGGTTTTTGACAGAAAACTTGAGCGCTTCCAAAAATTTAAAAGGAATTCTACAAACCATCCTTAGCAGGCTGTTGAAAAAGTCCTTTTCAGCAGCCTGCTGTCCCGAACAGGGATGTTCGGGCCGCAAATCAAGCATGTAACTGCTTGATTTGTCGTGGGGGGTTTGCGGACATGAGCCGCAAACCCGGGTTGAGGGAAGCCAGGGAGGGCTTTCTCAACAACCTGTTAGGGCGCCAGACATACGAGTCGGTCGTTGAGCCGCAGGCGAATCTGGATGAATGGCTCACGTACTACAATAATTACCGCACTGATCAGGACATGGAGTTGACCGGCCATACCTTGATGGAAACACCCTGAAATTACAAAATGATCTGGGTGGAAAAATTGGCAAGTCTAGCCTGACCTGGCAGAATACTTTCTGAAAAACTGGTAACTGCCAGACCAATTTGATCTATTATAGCTGACGATTCCTATACAGGAGGATTCAATTAAATTTCTCTTCAAAGTCCGAAATAGCCTTCTCCAGCTTATCAAACCCACTCGTTCTACTAAATAATTTATCTTCGAGCAGGAGTTCATGCAGCTGCGTTTCGAAAACTCTTATTTGATTATCGTCGACCGCCCATCAGGCACCGTAGATTCCAGCTGGAGAAAGCAGCCGTTCTGGCTACAAGCCTGCTTGTAGATACCCGGCATTTTTTGGATCTGGCGGCAAAAGTCTCCTTGCGCTGGCCACAACACCCCGTTGATGTCCAGCCTGCTAGCTGACTTATCCGCCATCCAGTAAGCGCCTCATTTTCCCAAACAGCTCTGAACTGTGCGCTAGTACCGCTTTTCCCAAAGTTATCAACGCCAATCGGAAATCGGCTCAACAAACCACCACTGGTTTTTTCCTGTTTAGTACTATCCGTTCGGCGTGCCAACAGAAGCTACCAAGTCCATAGAGGTGATCAATAATCCCCAGACGGCTCATTCTACTGACCTTAAAAAGTTGCACACAACTTCCAGGGCAACCCGGCAGACAGTTGAAATTCAAAGAATTTCTACGCCTGGTGCCGGAATATGGATATTCCAGAAAACTTGACGACGCTTAAGGCTTTGGTTTGAGGAGAAAAGTGAAAATCATATTTTTCAATTTTCGTGTTTTGAACCAGGCAGGATGCCCTTTTCAACTACCTGCCAGGTCTCACTGCGCAGGTTGGCGTTGCCAATTTGAAATCTGCTCTAACTCAGCTCTAAGATAATTCACCACACCGCATTTTCGGGTAAATAAGAATTGCAATTGCAGTTTAATCACGTGTCAGTTTAGCCAGACAGTTTCCAATCGCTAGTGGAGTTGGCTTATCTGGTCTTCTGATGCGCTACAAGCAGGCACGCATACTCCCCCCGGCAAGCACCGATAATAGCCTCTTGGACAATCTGTAAATCGATATATCCAAATATTAAGAGGAATGAGAATGAAAAAGTCCACCCAACCCTCTCTGTGCAAGTTGTTACTACCGATACTTCTGGTTATTGCGTCATTTGAATCGTTTGCTCACGGCTCCATGATCGTACCGGAAAGCCGCGTATATAACTGCTATCTTAACAATCCAGAAAATCCCCTAGATCCAGCCTGTGCAGCTGCCAAAGAAGTTGCCGGAACACAGGCATTTTACGATTGGAATGGTATCAACCAAAGTGGAGCCAACGGCAACCATCGCGACGTCGTGCCAGACGGCCAACTCTGTGCGGGGGGACAAGCCAAGTTCGCAGGCCTTGATCTAGCCCGCTCAGACTGGGAAGCCACGCCCCTTGTCCCCAAGGCCGATGGCACCTTTGATTTTGAATTTATAGCAACCGCAGCACACGCCACTCGGGACTGGATATTCTTTGTCACCCGGGAGGACTATGTGCCCACTGCACCATTAAATTGGGACGACCTGGTCGAGTTTTGCCGACTGGGGAGTGTACCTTTGAGTGCCAATAGCCGCTATATCCTGAATTGCCCTTTACCCCAGCTTAGTGGCAAGCATGTGGTCTACACCACTTGGCAACGATCCGACAGTGCGGAAGCCTTCTATACCTGCACAGATGTCGTCCTCAGTAATAGTGCCACCAGCAATGGATGGACGGATGAAGGTCCACTGGTGGCACAGACCGGACTCATACAAAACAATTCCATCACTCTGCGACTATTCAATCAGGCTGGAAACGATGTGGAGAGCGTGCAACATACCGTATTGAACACAGCCCTCACCCCTGTCGACTGGGCCTACGCCTTTGCACAAACCGTTAATAGCCAATCGCAATACGCCCGTATCGGTGTACTGGATCCGAATACTGGCCAAATCACTCCGATTCGGTCCAGCCATACCAACCGGATATACACCCGTTCCTCTTTGAGTCTGAGCTATGAAGTTGATATTCGGATTATCGGCGACAGGATCAATTTGAAACAGTAATGATATTCGAAGTTTCGACTATCCGGGGTAGCCTGGTCTCTCCGGATAGTCACGATTGTTACCATAGGTGATCGGGAGCATGCAATCGCATGTTTCCCCGTCAAGTGGACAACTCAAAACTAATTTAATCAATACCATGTTTATTTTTAAGGGCCTCTTCTTTTTTTAGCAACAGAGAAGTATAAATTTTATATACGTCTGACATATGACCGGGCACAGCTGAAGTCGATAGCGCAGCGCTACTTGACTCTCCCGGATTATAAATATTCGAATTAAGCTCCATCCATTGACGAAATGTTGGAAAAGATGATGATTCACAAAGATTATTTTGAAACCTGAAATCATGATACTCCCTCCAGGTAAGGCTATCATCCTGATTACAGTCCGCATAATAGAAATCAAACCTGGTACACCGCTCAATAGGGTGGTTGTGAATTGGCAAATTGTAATACGCCATCCACTCCTTATAGGTTAAATTGCCATCCGAATCCACGTCCAGAGAATTGAAGAAATCCGAATGTCCAAGATTTCCACTTTTATTCAAAAAAAATAAAAAATAAAAATTAAAGATCCCAGTGTCAACTCTATTCCAACTATGATTTTGAGTAGGATATGCATACAATTATTCCGCTTAATAATTTCCCATTTTTATAATACAAAATCATCTCTACAGAAATCTACTCTACCTTCTGGCCCAGATAATCCGCCAATTTAGATACAACTGGCTCATAAAAAAACATTAATAACTTAATTCACGCCGAGCAATAGCAGAGTTGTTGCTATGATTCGGACATATGCTCGAATATAGCGATAAGAATGAAAGCCTTCAATCACAGAAAGCAATTCAGCAGAATTACAATTGTGGATCTAAAGATTCACCAATATTAGCGCCCTAACAGGTTGTTGAAAAAGGCATCCTGCCTTTTGCAACACACGAAAACCGAAAAATGTGATTTTCACTTTTCCCCCAAAATCGACGAATTAGCCGTCGCCGATTTAGCCGGAACATCCATATTCCGGTACCAGGCGTCGAAATTCTTGGGATTTCAACAGCCTGCTAATCATTTTTTTTCGGTGGCGGTTCTGGATTTTTTGTCACTGAGTACACAACTGAACTGATCTTCCAGCCATCTCCCGTTTTTATCATGTGCCATGCCTCATCGCCCCAGTTACTCATATAATCATCAACATGGAAGCTATATTTAAAATGTACTGAAGCAACTTCATTGTCGGTTAATATTTCAATATCCCAGAATTTCTCTTCAACTTTTTCCTCAGTTGAAACAATCCATGAGATAAACTGCACATAGGAGCCAGGGTTAATACCCAATTGACTAGGCAATACTCCACTTCTTTTATGACCCAACACGCCAAGCCAAGGTATAGATTTGTCATAGAATAAATTATCAAATTTTGATTCATTCTTCTCTATTATAGACAATCGAAATGCCTCAATGACCTCCCTGATCTCCTTGTGAGATTGAAGCTGATTTTCTTTAGCATATGCAACAGATGAAATTACAAAAGCAAGGCAGACTATCGCCAATTTAATTTTCATAAAATTTCCTTTTTCATTAATCGCGGTTTCGGATAATAAGTGCAATTGGATAAGGAGAGGGGCCAGCTGGTAGACTCCGCGCTTCTCCCGACCAAGAGACGAAGCACTGATGAGTTACCACCAGCTGACCGAAGAAGAAAGATACCAGATTTACGTATTATTGAAAGCAGAACATAACCAGAAAGAGATCGCCGCTTTGTTGGGACGCTCACCTTCAACGATTAGTAGAGAATTGAAGCGCAACTGCGGTTTACGAGGTTACAGGCCCGCACAGGCGCAGAGTTTCAGTAAGAATCGCAGAACGACGGCCCATAAAGCGATCAAAGTGACCGATGAAGTGAGAGGCTGGATAGAAAAGCTGCTTCGCCAGGAGCTGAGCCCTCAACAAGTAGCGGACTACCTATTGAGGCACAAGCAGGTGTCGTTGCACCATGAGACGATTTATCAAATTGTTTACGCCGATAAGGCTGAGGGTGGCGACCTTTACAAACACTTGCGAGTGCTCTCCAGGCCCTACCGAAAACGCTATGGCCATTATGACCGGCGTGGGCAGATCAAAAACCGAGTAGATATCGATGATCGTCCAAGCGTAGTTGATAGTCGTTGCCGAATCGGTGNGCGGTTTCGGATAATAAGTGCAATTGGATAGGGAGAGGGGCCAGCTGGTAGACTCCGCGCTTCTCCCGACCAAGAGACGAAGCACTGATGAGTTACCACCGACTGAACGAAGAAGAAAGATACCAGATTTACGTATTATTGAAAGCAGAACATAGCCAGAAAGAGATCGCTGCTTTGTTGGGGCGCTCACCTTCAACGATTAGTAGAGAATTGAAGCGCAACTGCGGTTTACGAGGTTACAGACCCGCACAGGCGCAGCGTTTCAGTAATAATCGCAGAACGACGGCCCATAAAGCGATCAAAGTGACCGATGAAGTGAGAGACTGGATAGAAAAGCTGCTTCGCCAGGAGCTGAGCCCTGAACAAGTAGCGGGCTACCTATTGAGACACAAGCAGGTGTCGTTGCACCATGAGACGATTTATCAAATTGTTTACGCCGATAAGGCTGAGGGTGGCGACCTTTACAAACACTTGCGAGTGCTCTCCAGGCCCTACCGAAAACGCTATGGCCATTATGACCGGCGTGGGCAGATCAAAAACCGAGTAGATATCGATGATCGTCCAAGCGTAGTTGATAGTCGTTGCCGAATCGGTGACTGGGAGGGCGATACCGTCATGGGTAAGGGGCGCAAAAGCGCTTTATTGACCATGGTAGAGCGCAAAACGCTGTATACGGTGATCATCCGGTTAACCGGCAAACGGGCAGACTTACTTGCAGAGGCAGCTGTTGTGGGCATGAAGGCCCTGAAATCGAAGGTCAAAACCATTACCTTTGATAACGGTTTGGAGTTTTCGGAGCACGAAAAAATTGGCGATGGGCTTGGCGCTGATGTCTACTTCGCTCATCCGTATGCTTCCTGGGAGCGTGGGATAAACGAAAATACCAACGGCCTAATCCGACAGTATTTTCCTAAAGGCACCGACTTCAATGAAGTCACGGATGAAGAGGTGCAAGCGGTGATGGATCGACTCAACGACCGTCCGAGAAAGACGAGGGGTTGTCGATCGCCAAACGAACTATTGATGGGGCAGCGAGCAGATTTACTCTCTGCGTAACGAAATTGCAGTTATTACTTGAAACCGCGCATTTTTATCTCCATAAGATTAAACAAAGCGAGAGTATTTATTCTCCCAATGTTGTATGTTAGCCAGAACAATAGAAAGGTGTCAAAGTTTTTTTCAGACCCCAATTATTTTGTGCCAATTATTGAGTTGCGGGGCAAGTGCCAAGCTGCAATGGAATTAGCTCACGCAGCCTAAAATTCCAATGTCACACCAGTCAATAGCGCAGATGAATTGGCCTAGCTCTTTATAGCCTCACGCAGTGGATATAAAGATTTTATTGCGACTTTCTATTGAACCATAAATCAATCAATGATAAGCCCAAAAATACCAGAAGAACAATGACATACCCTATTGCCAGTCCAGGCGAAGAAAGATAATTCCAAAGCATTTCTAAGGAAAAGTTATCAAGTGCTTCGGAATTTGTCACTAGGATCAACAGAAAGCTGGCTATAACAATAAGTGCATAGAAATAGTTTGCTATTACAAATAATCTAATTAGAGAAATTTTTTCTTTTGTCAAGAGGTTACCCCTTAGCTAAAATAACCGACAGTAATTATTGGGAGCTTTTGGAAAATCTATTATTACCCGAAAAAAAATGAGCCAAAAGGAGGCCATAATACAGCCTCAAAAGCTTCTTCTGCTCCTGACCAGCTCTTCACTTTCTTGATTCCCAATTTTATCTCGAATACTCTGCTTCCCAACACCCTTAACGTTGACACAGTATCCCCTAACCTGAACATGCCTAGCGATAAAAGTGCTCTTTTGTAGTGGACACTGTGAGCCTTGCTCTTCCAAAAGCAAATACGAAACAGTCACACTGAAAAATTGTTGCCTCATGAGAGACAACATTTTGTACACTAAACGCCTACACAGGTGAATCAAATCTGACCATCGGAACTACCGGCCCACTGACAAGCAATTTAACATCCTTTACTATCCACTTGAGTGTCATAATCAGTACATGATCTTTCAGTCAGTGCGCTGGAAGCCCCAGAAACCCCTTGAGTAACTGACTCCGACCCAAGAGTCACTATCGTGTCGGCAGCCGCTTTACCTCCCGCGTTCAATATACCTTGTCCACCATATTTTGTTGAATTGGTAAAAACAGCATTTGCCGCTGGCCCTACTGCAACGCCAGCAGCATTACCCACGACTGAAGCAGCTCCCGCACGATGAACACCTTCCATGGGAGCCTCTGCACGAACATTAGTCACTGCTTGAGTAATGGCGCCACCAGCATAGGCGACTCCAGACGATGGTATTAGCACGGCGGCGGCCGTTTCTGCGGTCCCAAGTTTAATACTTGCTGCTCCAGCCCCAGCCGCACCTCCTGTAAGCCCGACAAGACCTCCTGCTACCATTGCTGTGCCGACAACGACCAGATCCACCTTTCCTGTTTGCCAATATTGCACACCTGCGGACGCTATCCCGCCTACCAGCGCACCAACTGCTGCACTAATGCACATTGGGCACATCCCACTTGAGTCGGTCGTATTCAGTGGATCATTATAAACATACGCATAAAGATTTAACTGATCCTCGTACCCGATGGGATCAGTCTGCATAAATCTGCCTAAATAAGGATTATAGACACGTGATTTGTAGTGATAGAGCCCAAGCTCGGGCAGATAAATCTGACCCGTGTAGCCAAAACGTCCCTCATTCCACTCAGCAGGAACACCGTATACATCGTAGCTATTTACGTTCCCTACCCAGCCATCGTTATTTGTATGCGCAACAACGGATCCTTGATGATCAGCATAAAGAAATTCACGGTCACTTTCACCAACAGTCGAACCACTGTACTGAACCAAGGGCTGGTCCATAGAGGGACCATGTACATAACGCTTAATCATTTGCTCATTGGAATTATATTCAGCAATTAAGTCATCACCATCGTACAAAAAATGTGTAGTTGCGCCTGCGCTGGTGATCTTCTGTAACCGACCTAACGGATCATATGTAAGCGTAGCTGAACTGGTTCCAGATGTGCTTATTAGTCGGTTTTCTACATCATATACATAGGTAGTAGAACCATCATTGGTCAGGTTGCCGTTAGAGTCATAGTTGAAATTTAGTCCATCTGCACTTGTATACTGATTAAGCCCGTTTGTTGCATAAGTACCAGTAATATTTCGGTTGCCCTCGTACGCGTACAGATCGTTATCTAAGGTACGACGTGTCAACTGGCTTGCAGGATTGTAGCTATACTGATTGCTAAAATCGTTAGTATCGCCATAGAAATTATTATAAACCTCGTCGAGTCGACCTATTCCATCATAATTATAATCGGTCCCCAAGCCTGACACTCGATGAAGGCCAGCAGTTTCGCCTCTATTATTATAAAGCCAGGTTGCCAGCTCGACTCCACCATTCTCCGAGAGGGAAGCCAAGCGATCGCCCCCATCGTAAGTATAGGAAAAGTAGTTACCGTCTGGGTGTGTTAACCTTGTTCGATTGTTATTCTTATCGTATTGGTAGCTTAAAGTCTTAGTAGTAGCGCCTACGACACTAGTTGTATTCGATATATTCCCAAACCCGTCATAAGCATTTGTAACACCTGCACCACTGATCGAAGCGAAGCGTGCATACAACTGCAGACCACGATTATCGTAACCATAATAAACGTCCTGACTCGTTCCTGGAACGTCTTTTTTACTTACACGATTAAGCTTGTCATAATTGAATGTGATTTCTTGCCCATCACGTTTTCGAAGATAAGTACGGTTGCCATTCGCATCGTAATTATATTGTTCATAGTCCGCGCTATTAATCTGACCGACTGTGGTTTTTGACGGAAAATACCAATGAGTTTGACGACCAAAGCCATCATATCGCATTTCAGCGCGATTTCCGTTAGCGTCAATTGTACTCTCACGATAAACACCATCATAGGTATGGGTCACGTAATCCTGTTGTACGTTAGTGCCATATGCCTTTTGAGTTTTTGTAATTTGACTTCGCAAATTATACGTGTGTTTGATGATTCGGTCCGGGCCAAAGCTGCCTTGCGTACCCAGAGTACAAGCATTGCTCGGCAATGAAGAAAAGACAGCTGGATTCATCCTGACTGTTTCGCATTCCAGCCTACCGATGCCATCATAACTAAATTGGGTAACAGCATGTGTAGTACTTCCCGAGCTAACTCGCTTCGTTAATTGCTGTCCCCAGGCATCATACGTAAACTCGACGCGACGAAATACAGTAAAATCAGCCCAATCTGATGGGGCTATTGCGTGCCCTTGCCAATTGCTGAGTTCGCCTACTTCTGTCCTAGAGAGAAGGCCTTGGGCATTGTAGGTATTCCGGCTCGCACGGAATTTAATTGGGCCACTGCTATCTGGATCAGGATAGATAATACCTGTTAGCTGCCGCTGTAGATTATAGCGTTTCCCGACAGTATATGAATCAGCATTCTCCTGGGCAAACACAGCTTGCCCATACAGCCCAGCAAACACGGCGAGCAGCATGACGAGAAAGAAATTGTTTTTGTTTTTTAATTCAATGACGATACTACTTTGCATGGGTATCTCTCTCATTTACTGACAGCTGCTTAAATTAGCATTAGGCAAGGTTTCAGCCACACGATTGCCGTAATCGTCATACTGAAAACAGGTTCGCTGAGTTTTTCCTCCGGCAGTTACTGACTCGCCTCGCAGCCACAGATTATTGGGGCCTGAGTCTGGGCCGTACTCATATTCCTTAATAACCTCTTTGCTGGCGTCAGCACAACCGGCGCCAGAAGCAGCACCGTCAGTACACGAACTTTCCTGAACCAGTAACCATATAGGAGAGGATGCTTTTACATAGGCACCTGAAGAGTTTTTATACCACGCATATTTCTGCTCATAGCTATAGCGGATCTGAGGGCGTGCACCATCGCTCCCCGCTGGCTGAGTCACCGTAGCAAGTTTCCCAGATGCACAATGGTAAGTAAAATCCGTTTGATAACCTCGCGCATCCTTCACCCAAGCCGCACCATGCTGGGCTTTTACATTACTGCTTCCGCAATTATTACTAAATCCTGCAGTAGAAGTCTGGGTAGTATTTCCACTTCCTTCCTTTGGTATCTCTCGTCTTTCGATAATATTTCCAATTCCATCGTAGTCGAATTCGATACTGCGACCAAATGCATGCCCGTTAAAAGCGTCATCATAGGTGACTTTAGTTACACGGTTTCCAAACGAAAGCTCAAATACCGCATCTTGGACTGAGTCTTCGACTTTTGATGGCTTACCATCCGGTAAAATCCACACTGCCCTATAGCCGTCAGGACCAGAAGAATAGTTTTTTACGGTCACATAGCTATATGGAGGAATTTCATAGGTATACCGCCACTCCTCATTACCGCGAGAAGCTGAGGCGACAACATTTGGTCGAATCGTAGTACAATCCCAAGCTACTCCAGCGTTAGTACACCGATAGGTATGTGAATAATCATAAGACTGTGTAGCTACGCCACTACTAGAGGCCTCTTTAATCTGAGAAATTCTTGGCTGCATGACATCCGGATTGCAAGATTGTACGCCACTACAATACAGTCCATGAGTATATATGGCCTTGGAACCATTTGGGAAAGTTATTGTGAATTTCTCACCATCATCAATTTTTCCCACCGGCCATGAGTATTTTACTGATGGCCACTCTTTAGACAAAGAACATGAATCCGCTACCGGATCGCAATATTCTACTGAGTTATTTATACCTATAATCTCAACTGGTTGAGACCACGGGAGGTTCTCCAAAAAGCCAGTATTTGTGGGTGTATTGGTCGCATATCGATACTTAAGTTGCATACCAAGATTATTGGTAACAGACTGAACGCGATAATAAATTTTATTGTCCAGCACTTTTGACTTTCTATGTACCGTAATGACTAATCCGCTAGGATATGTAGCCTTTGTTGCATAGGCCAATTCATTGTATCTATACTCACTACCAATCACGTACCCATGGGAAGAACCAATCCCGACTTTATACTCCACTAAAGTTCCATCGCCATGTGTATAAATATAATTTTCGTCGTCAAGTTTGATTAGGGAGGCTCCGGTAAAAGTAGTATCGAGAAAAGTACCATCACTACTTCTGCTAAACCGGGTCGAGAGGCCATTGAAACTTGCAACCGCAAATGAACCACGACTTTCGGAATACCCCTGCTCTATCGTTCCAATGAAATTGTCTCGAAAGTCTCGAAAATAATTTGTATAAGAATCAACTGTATGTCGCAGGGCAGAGTCACCGGCGCCTATTAACAAGTCTTCCCTTTGAATCGTTCTATATCCGGTTACTAAATTTACGTTATTCCTATCCAGAGTACTATACTCAGGCGGCCCCTGAAGCTCTTGAGAAAATGAATCTGAAGCGATAAATAAATTGAGCAAGAATATTAAAATAATGATTTCTCTATTCATTTTTAATGACTCACCTTGATCTACATTATTCATTATATCTTTCTCACCCAAAACCAGATGTAACCTTTTCTGCGTAGTGAATATATCCATTTAAGCTAACCATTATCAATACTTCCAGTAACTCAGAATTCATTACTTACTAATTCGGTATACACTCGAAATCATTTGGAGGGCACTCATCTATCCATATCACTTGCAAACTGACTGAAGCTGTAGATTCAGCGCCATTTCCATCTGATATAGTGTAGCTGAATGTGCCCGTAGAATTTATTTCAGCACCGATAATACTTACTTCATTCGCTGAATGAATAGAGACACTTGCATTTGTAGGTTGAGTTACAGAAATGATTGTTAAATCGTTGCCATCTGGATCTGTGTCATTTGACGTTAGATTAAATATACCAGAGACTCGGTCTACTAGAACGATACTGTCCTCCACAGCACTTGGAGGTCCATTGCTCACTTCCCCTCCATCCCCAACAAACGTTCGATTTCCTGCTGCGTCGTACTGGTAAAATCGGTCACCGTTAATTTGATCAGATGCGCTGGTTAAGCGTCCGAGGGCGTCATACCCAAAGTTGTAGACAGCCGCGACACCAGGAGGATTGACCTCGAAGAGCCCAAAAGTATTGGCAAGTAGCGTCGTACCGGAAGTTCCGCTTATCACAATGTCATCGCGTCCATCGCCATTTACATCTTGAATACTTACATCAGTTGGATTCACGCCAGAAAGAATATCCCCGGTATGGCTGCCAGGTGGGAATGTCTGCGCCAAAACTGGAAGATCGTGACCATTGTTGCTGTCACTGGCATGCAAGATCAGAGGAACACTACCCAGCACCAGTAAATCACCTGAGCCATTACCATCAAAGTCACCGCTGAGCGAAAAGTCGTCGGCCATCAATACAAGACCATTAACGACAGTTTCCGAGAGAGTGGTGGCAACTGGCGAGGAGTAATTTAACTTGTTACCAACCATCAGGCCATACAGCACAAAATTTGGTGGCCCCGGTAGGGCGATTGGCGTCACGACCTCGCCATGCAGCAGAATGATAGGGTGGCGGTACTCGAAGTAAAGATCCTCCAAGCTATCTCCGTCAATATCACCTTTATAGATTTTGTAACCGCCTTCTGCTATGCCGGTGGATGCCTCGGCAACCAGTGAGCCAATGCCAAGCAGAAAAACACACAGACAGACAACTGCGGAACGCATAGTGGAGAACCCCCCAACAGACAGAGCAGGCCCTGTCAACAAAATTTTTATTGATGCTTTAGTCGCCTACTCCCAACCTAGGACGGCGCGATCTGACACGAAAATCTACAAGACAACAAGCACCGATACAAGTACCGGCAGCGACAAAATTGTCAATCGGTGCAGTAGTTACTCATCGAGCAACATCATTTGTTCGATTGGGATTTCGCCTCTGTAATTTTGTGTAATTGTGTGAAACCGTTAGTTTATAAACAACTCACACCTGCCTTCCTCCTCTCGCTGCGGGTCCCTGCATCGTACTTTTCTGACAATTGGATCAATGTATAGGTGAGAAAAAATAGGACGTAGTTCACAATTTTTGCAGTTGTCCACCATATAAAATATTTATTTCTGATATTTACACTGACTATTATTTACTCAGGCTTTTACCATGGTGATTCAACGGGGATGAAAACTGGGAGGCACTGGCATTTATTGAGTAGTCACAAGTACTATCCAATGATTAAATAATGATCGCATAGGGCGGAACCAACAGCCCATAGCAGGAGAGGTCTAAGTGCGAGGCGTGGTACTCAGAGTTCGAAGCCCCAATATCACCCAATGAAAAATGGCTTATGGTCCCAGAGAACAGCACTGCTGAATGATCAGCTTATAGTGGTAAACTTTTAATCCGCTATTTGAATTTGGATGGAAAAAATCATGAGAAAAGTCTTCTTACTTACTGCGATGATAATTTCATTTGGTGCTCAAGCTGGCACACAGACGGGGCAAATTTCAGGGGTCACCGTTAGAGCAAGTGATGGGCTGCATTATTTTACCATGCACGGAACAACAACTGATAAACCTGCTTGCGCTACAAATACTTACTGGATTATAAAAGACGAAAATTCCACGGCTGGAAAATCTCAATTATCGGTGGTCTTGACTGCCTATGCTTCGGGAAAAACTGTGGCAGTTACTGGAAGTGGGGAATGCACACGTTGGGGAGATGGTGAAGATGTGAATACAATTCTTCTACAATAAATAGGCTAGCAATTATTTTAATTACATTGTAGCTACTTATGCCAAACCAGTGATTGAAACAAGAAAAGTAGTCTTGGCGCCCCAATCCCTCGGACTTGTTAGCCTTCAGACCTGTGAGAGGTACTGGACAAGGCGCTCGCGCACATCAAAGTAGGGATTGGGCACAAACACCCTGGTTAGTTCTGGGGTGTTGAGGACGCGTTCAAAACTGGTTTTGGGGTCTGTTACGGAGCACAAATACTCGCCCAGCTCCAAGCACAGCATCCAGTAGACGTGCTCTCCTTTAAAACATGTTTTTTCTATATGCAAACCGACACTCTCTTCGGTAAAGGCATCAATCAAAATATCGCCAAGTTGGCACAATCTACTTCTAAAAGGTGGAACTGGTACTCTTTGATGCCTTTGCTGATACCGCATTAATCCGCTTTTGAATCGCATCCAGCTTTAGTTGCTTGGCCTTGCGCGGGATATCCTCCGCTAAAATACGCTCGCGTCGCTTGCGTAATTCGCTAAGGCGCCGGCTGGCTTGGTTGAGGGTGCGGCGCTGGGCCAATTTGTCGCGGTGCTCTGTGACAAACTCTGCTCTCTCCTGCCCTCTTAGATCCTTGAGGCTTGCTGCCAGCTGGTTCACTTCCTGCAGCCGCTTATAAAGGTCGTCGGTATACTGGGTGCTGTAATGTGGCTTGGTGCCACGGTAAAAGCTCTTGAGTACCGGAATATCGGTGGCCAGAAATTCGCCTTGATTAGGCTTGTCCTGTGCCCAGGCCACCAGCATATCGGTGGCCGATAGCGCATAGGCACCCATGGTCCCGGTGTAGCCTGTCCAGAAGTGCTCCATCTGTTTTGGGGACCAACCCACCAGCTGTGCCAGGGACACCATGGTATCGCTGGTAAAGCTGTTGTGCCGGTTTTGCGGCAGCTTGCGCTGATCTCCCAGGGATTCAATGGGCTTGTCGAAGTGAAAGGAGCGATTGGCATACAGCTCCGCCATCGGCAGCACCGCCTGCGGTATGGGGTTGAAGGCCAGCGTATCCACCGCCCCGTGCTTCATGCTCCACAGCAGTTTTTCACTGGGCTGATTGTCCAGTACCCAGGTGTGCATCATGCGTTCGGGAATGGTGCCGGCGATAATGCCGATTTCAAAAGGCTTCGGCAGGCGGAAGTGGTGTTCGCCTACAAAGAAGTGCCAGTATGCGTCTTTCTCCCAATCCGGCAGCGATTGGTAGCGCTCATCGTCATCATTCAAGAGCGCCAGCACTGCCGAGAACATAGCAATCTTGGCCACCGCTTTGACTACCAGCGGGTCGGCCCGCCAGGTCCAGGGTTTATGCCCCTCCCCTTTCAGGTCGGCGGCGCGCACCAGTTTCGACAGGCCCTGCAGACGGGCATTCAGGAAGGGCACCACATCCGTCAGCACATTCATCGCCGCCCAATTACCCCGCAGCGAGTAATCCATCAAGTCCTTGGCTTCGAAGGCGGCCTGTGCCTTGGACTTGCCCGCCTTCAGGGCCGCCTTGTAAGTGGCCAGGCGGTTGGCGTTCTCCAGCTTGTCACCCAGTTCACGATACTTCTGCCAGACATTCTGAACCTTGGCCCAGCCGAACTCCCCGACACCGATCACGCTGTCCATATGGTTGTCGATCTCGGCGCGGGAAAGTCCCTTTTTCGCCAGGGTGCGGCGGATCAATTGGGCCGTGGCCTGCGGGTCCGCGCCATGCACGTAACCGCCCTGGAAGGAGGCGTTGGTAAACATCAGCTCGCGGTAGTGCTCGTCCTCGGCATAGGCGGCGCTGATACCTTTTAAGGTGTCCTTACCGAACGTAAAGCCGTCTTTATTAATGGCCCAGGCGTGCGCCGTATCGCGCACCAGGTTTCGCAACATAAAGCCCGGGCTGCTGGTCACACCGGTAGTCAGCAGGCGTTTGAACCAGCGGGCGGCACGCATCGGCAGCCAGTTGAGACCATCACTGGAGAGGTGCGCCATACCCCGCAGCAGCGCCGGATCATTGACCCGGTAATAGGCACTCTTGCCATTGCGTTGCACCCGGATCACCTCCGGGTCTGTGGGGGCGGTAATCGCCCATAGCTTCTCAAAGCCACTGCTGTCGAGCTGGTTCAACTCGTGCAGCACCTCCAGTTCCCCGGACCCCGGCAGCCCCAACTGGTCCGCCACCATCTCCAGGTAGGCGCGGTCGGCCTTGATCCGCTTCACTATCTCCGACCTGGGCACTATCGCGGTGGTGTATTTTAGGCTTTCATCGCTCAGGTACTCCGTGTCCTTGAGATTGTCCACTGTCTTCAGCAGCGCCATATTCTTCATGGCAGCGTCCGCCAGCTTCATCCAGTTGGTGAGGATGTTCTGCAACAGATCATTGGTGGCCGTCTCACCGCCTTTCAGGGCTTTGATACCGGCGCTCTGGTGGCTCAGCCCGCGTTTGGTGCGGGGCGCCAGCAGCCCATTGCCGTCCAGATCCTGGCGATAGAAAGGGATATACCACTCGGACGCCCACCGATTGCGGGATTGCGGGTCAATCAGCCCCGCTTCCTGGGCAAGATCCAGCATGGCTTTGTTGAGGGCGTTATAAGCCCGCTTCGCCTCCAGGAATTTGGCCTCCCGGCCCCGGTTCAACACCAGCAACTCGGCGATATCCCGCTGGGACAGATTCTTTTCGCGGCCCTGCAACTTCAATTCCCTGGCTCGGTTGCCACCCATCCAGCCCAGCCAGGCATTCAGATCCGGCCCCAGGTCCTTAAAGATTGTCAGCAGTCCCTGCGTATCGTCCCGATACTGCACCACACCGTCACGCCACTCGGGCGCCCCATAGTGCAAAATGGCGTGCATGGTGTCAGCGATACTGGATGCCAGGCGGGCGCCCACATAGCCGGAGCCGGCATAGTCCCCCGCAGAGGTCCCCTTGCCCGCGGCTTCCTCCGCACGATGAATACCCACCAGGCCGTCGAAAACGCCTTCGTAGCTGCGTTCCTTCACATTGGCCCAAGCTTGACGGAGATTGGCGGTCTGGAAACGGGTGATCAGGCGGCGGATGCCCTGGGATTCGGATTTGCCCAGGCCCAGGCGGGCCAGGGCTTCGTCGGTGCCGGGGTCAGAGAAGGCGTATTGGAGCCTTACCAGTGCCCTTGGTAGGTCTCGGCCAATTGCAGCCAGAGCCAGTCCCCATGCTTTTGAATCTGGGGTTGCCATAAAGGTAGATGTGAGCGCCGCCCTTTTAAGCGACGTGCTTCCAAATATCGACCGACCCAGATTCTCGGCTTCTCTACGTCGAGTAGAAGTCTCAACTCGTCTTCTGACCCGTTGGCTAGACTCCAGAGCCAAGTGCTTAAAGAAACCGTCAGGAACGGTGTCTCCTTCCCTTCCTCGATACTCTGTCTTTCCAACTTTGCCAACAAAGCTTCGAGCGAACGTGAATTCACCTTTTTCAAAGTCGAAGCGGACATCCTTGATCTCCGGCAGCAGGTTGGAAACATTATGATAGGACGCCTCCAGAAGCCGACGCAAATTCTCCGTGTCGGATTCCCCGAAGCGCAGGGGCTGCACCCACTCCATTCCACCATCTGGATACTGCTGTCTTGGATGTGGGTGAACATGCTTGGTGGAACCGAATTTCAAGGCGCTGGACAGCATATGCTCGGTGCGCCTCAGCAGGGCCGCGTCACTCAATCCGTCGGGGTCACCAACAAACACCTTGCCGTTGTTGTGGGCATAATTGGCCACGATGGCGTAGATATTTTGCCCGCCACCCAAACCGGCATCCAGACGGGATACATTGATCCACACTTCGCCGTCTCGGTTCTCCAGCACCTCCACCGGTTTGTACAGGGTCTTGCCATCCTTGCCCTGTTTTTGCTGGGGGACATTCAACAGCCAGTGCCGCGCCACCGCCTTGCCCCTTGCGCTGTCGTCCTCGTGAACCTGATCCAATTGAATGCCGGTATCCGTCTCGCGCAGAATGTCGGCGAAGTCTTTGGCTTCCGATGGCGGTACCCGGAACAGGTCGTCATGGCCCGCCAGTAGTTTCCAGAGGGCTACCACATAGTCGTTGGCACGGCGCTCCGCCGCATAGAGAACCCCTTGCGCTTTTCCTTTACTTTCCTTTCCCCCTCTCTTGCCCTTGACCCCTCGACGCAAAGTCCGCTTTCCCCTGGCCAGCAGCGCCACAATATCCGCTTCGGTCCACTTCGCAGTCAGACCCAGTTGACGCAACCAACGGCGCACCACGGCGATGATGCGTTGCAGCAGGCTATTTTTGGGGTCGTTCTCCGCCAGGTGCGCCACATACTCATCCGCCACCCAGCGCCTGGCCTCGGGGCCACTCAGGCCCTGCAGCTGGCTGCGATATTTGCCTTCCAGTGTATCGCGCACCTCCGCCGGCATGTCCCGATAGATTTCGGTCAACACCAGATCCAGGCGCTTGCCGGTGACCGCGCGAATGCCCTTGTGACCGACCACCTCGTGCAGGTAGACACGCACGGCATCGGCAGGATTATTAAGGTTGCCCGCTACGATATAGGTGGTGCCGGTATCCGCGTGGTAAATGCCTCGCACCCGCCCGGTGACGCCATCCAACTCAATCTGCCGGCGCAGAGCCATAGGCAGTCCGGATTCATCGGCCACCACCTTGGCATCAACACCTACCGATTGTTTAACGCGGCTCAGCGCGGCCTTGGCCAGTGCCGGTTGAATACCCTTGCCGCTACCGAGAGCGTAAGGTGCAGCGCCTCTCTCTGTGTTCTGGCGTTCAGCGACCTTTGTATGCGACTTCTCTCGCTTATTCTTCCTGGACGGCTGGCGCTTTTCCGCTGCCGATACCGATGCCGATGCCGATGCCGATGCCGATGCCGATGCCGATGCCGATGCCGATGCCGATGCCGGAAAGGATTGGCTGACAGGCCTGGAAGTGTCGCCTTTGAGCCAGTCCTTGAATCCCGCCAACTCCATGGCCGTCACCGGCCCGACTTTCCACCCCTTGTCATAGGCTCCCTTGTAACCGGCGATGGCCTTGGCTTTGTCACTGAATCCCAGCAGCACTTTGTGCTCGTCAAAGCTGCCGTCTCGGTTCACCTGATCCACTACAAACACCCGCTCCGAATCCACGTCCGGCCCCACAAAAACATCCACATGGTCGCCGTCGGCGCCTTCGGTTTTGCGGATATAGCCGTAATGATGGGGAAGTTTGTTTTGCCAGCGCTTGCCGTCCGGGCTGGTCCCGGAGCGGACAGAACCGCGAGGATTTTCGATGGACAGTTCCAGGCCGTGCAGCTTCAGTTTGCCGACCTTGTAGTTGCCCGCCTCCTTCTGCGCCTCCGTTGGTTCGGGCAGGTTGTTCAGCGGGCTGGTGGCGGCCTCGTTGGCAGCCGCTTCTATGTCTTGGACAGAATCGCCGGGCGAAGCGCGCTGCCTTTCCACCTTGTCCCAGGCAGTCTGAATTTCCGCCTTCATGCCTTCGGCAGCCTGTTTTCCGAACCGACCCCGCGCATAGCTGCGCAATTTGTCCAGAGAGCCCATCCTGGCCGCCGCCTGTTGCAATATCGTGGCGGAGTCCCCCGCGCCGGTTTCGGGTGGATGAGCTTGCGGTGAGGTAGAGGTCTCATTGACAGCGGCATCCATGTCAGAAGCTGGAACGGCATCCGCCTCCGACTCCTCCAATGCTGTCTTGAGATCCGACTCGGACAGTTCCAGCGCCTCAGATGGAAGCTCCTGAACCTCGGGCGCAGAGTCCTGGGTCTCAACCCGCGCGCCACGCTCTTCCAGGCGCCGGGCCAGGGCATCGGTACGCGACGGCGGCTCGTAAGGAATACCCTCTTCCCGCCTTTCCACCGGCTCCAGGGATAGTGCAGCCGGGTCTTTACTGCCAATTTCAGGGCGCTCAAACTCGATAGTGTTGTCGGGCTCGGCCGCAGCTGGTTCGGTCTCCAGCGGCGCCATAGCCTGGGTATAGGGCGTATAGTCAACAGTACCCTCCGGCGGCGCGCCGGCCTCCGGCATATTGGTACCGTCCAGGGAAAGATCCACATCGAAATTGGGCGCTATCTGTTGGCGTGCAGCCTCCAGGCTTTGCACATAGGACGCTTCCTCGTTCATCTTGAGGATTTCCGCCTCAATCTCGGAGTTCAGTTCCTCCGTATTCAGTGTCCGGCGGTGCTTTCTGGCTTTTACCTCCGCCTCGATTTCCCGTGGAGTCCGCGACAAGGCCCCAAGGCCACCACCGGCAATGGTGCCACCCAACCCTTCAGCTACTACGGCATTTGCCAGCCCTGCAGAGGGATCATGTTCCGCATCCGCTTCCTGAATGGAGTAACCGGCGGCAAGATGCTCCGCCGCACCTTGCGCGGCTTCAGTCGGCATCTCAACCAGGGCGCCTTTGACCGCGCGCATCCGCCGAGACCCCTGCAGTTTTCCGGTCAACGCCTTGTCGATATATCGACCTGCCACTGTGCCCAGGAGCATTGCGGGAACGCCTGCCCGGTAGAGTCCCTTCTCGCCCAATATCGCAGCGGTCGCCTCGCGCGCCTGCTTGAACGCATCCCCGTGGTCCATTGCTCCCTTGTCGCGCAGCCCCCAGTAGGTCTCCTGAAACAATGGCGCCTCGGTAAGGATTGCGTCTGGCATCTGCAGAATGTGATCTTCCACCTCCCGCGCAACCTGGCCCCCAACCATCGCGCCCTCGGCCATGCCATAGCTCAGCGCCCCAACAACGGAATTGGTCGCAGCATCCCGAGCGGCGTACTTCTTTTTCAATGCCTTGACCGCTTCCTCCCCACCTTCATCCGCAGCCTCTTTAAGACTACGCTCCCGCGCCGCTTTTATTCCTATCCTCTTGGAGATACTACCCAGCAGTCCACTAATCACCCCTTTCAGCGGACCACCCGTGGACACCATGGACCCCATGGACCCCGCCACACTGCCGATCAAGGCATTCCATGCGTGCGGATCTCCCCAGACTTCTCCCGCCTCATACCGGCTGACAGGTTCTCCGCGCATATTCATTTGCGAGCGGCCCGGATCAACATCCACCGCCCACTGCTTCCGCATCGCCTCTTTAGCATTACGACTGAGGTTTTCACGACTGCGGCTGGACGACTGGGCGAGTTCGTCCGACAGATCCCCAGCCGTCTCACTCCTGGCCAGAACCTCGACCGTTTTCAGCTCGCCGGCATAGCCGTCCTTCCACGCGCTCCAAGCATGGTTTTTCAGGTCTTCCAGCATTCCAGGCTGCGGCGCATCAGTATCAGTTGGAGCACTATCG